>NZ_JADBQL010000024.1:0-154577 GCF_014895905.1 Enterobacter cloacae complex sp. P15RS
TTCCTAAACCATATGAGCGATTTTTAAACGAGGCTTATCGTCAATGGCAGGCTATTTTTAAAATTCCGTAGACTGCTTTCAATAATAAGTTTCAAAATATTAAAGAAAATTTCAATTAGTGTGATCGCGATCTGAAAAAATGCCGTAAATGTGGATAATTAGATTAATATTTATACATAAAACGTTTATTAACTCGCCATGATAATTTAGCGCCTTATAATTTAATAGCGGACGCTTTATTTGCTAATTCAGAGCGATGGAATGATGTTACTTAAGTGAAACTATTTTTAATTGCTGTTAAAACAGTATGTTGGGAGTGGTGTTGAAAACAGGGGAGTTGTCCTTAATAGACACATTCAGAAATAAACTATTGCAGTTTGTGCTATATAGAGTGGGAATATTTCGCTGCAATTAATTACGTGCGTTGTCAGTTTCTGTCAATTTAACGCCGCAGGCAAAGTTGCATAAGGGCAATATAAGCGGAATTCGTCACCCTCTCTAATGTTATAAATAATATTCTCAAGTGTGATCACATTTTAAATTTATGTTAATTAATAGCCGGGCATGGCAACCCCGGCCAGAAATAAAATGTCTATTTACGGGTGGCATACCAGCATAGTAATGACCCGGCGCAAACCATTAATGCTCCTTGCCAGAATGAGAATGAAAGCGGCGAGCTCAGCACAATAGCCGCCAGTGCGGCAGAAAGTACCGGGGTGAAGTAGGAGACGGCTGCAAGCACCGTCACGTTACCGTGGAGGATCCCAATATTCCAGGCGGCATAGCCGAAGCCAAGAGCAACGCCGCACATCAGCAGCTTCACCACTACCGGCACGCTGAACACCATATCGGGCTGGTCGCTTAGGGCATATTTCACCCACAGGCTTAAGGCGGTCAGCAGGACGAATAGGGTAATGCCGTTTTGCCCTCTGGCATACCTGCTGGTGACGGTGCAGTAGGCGGCCCAGATAAAGGCGCCGGCAAATGCCAGCCCGTAGCTCAGCGGGCTGGAAACGATGTTTTGCATGATGTCGTGAACGTGCAGCCCGTTTTCGCCGCCTAAGACCCAGCCCACGCCCAGCAGGGAGATCGCTAAGCCTGGGATCACCCACAGGGTGGATTTTTGCCCGTTGAACAAAATGGCGAACACAATCGTCAGGCTTGGCCAGAGATAGTTGACCATGCCCACCTCAATTGCCTGCGAGCGTGTCGCGGCAAAACCAAGCGACAGGGCAAGGCACATTTCATAGCTGACAAACAGGACGCTGCCCGCAATGAGATAGCCTTTCGAAAACCGTTTAATATCCGGGAAACCTACCGTCGCCAGACACAATAACCCGCTGACGGTGTAGATCATCGCTGCGCCCCCCACCGGGCCCAGTCCCTCACTGACGCTGCGGATGAGACCCACCATGGTGCTCCACAGCAGTATGGCCGCCAGACCAATCAGCGTTGCTTTTTTTCTGTCCATTACCATGCCAGTCTTATAAAAATCAAAGGGTAAACTTATAGCATCTAACCCATTCACCAGGCGAATTTTCTGTTTCGCGGTTAACCCGAAAGGAGTAATAAATCATACCGGCGGTGACTATTAAGGGGGCGAAGTTCGGCGACCTTGATTTGACGCAAAAAAAACAGGGGCTTTGCTGTTAGTTTGCGGCGCGAAGTCTTTTCAGATAACGAGGACAGCAATGGACGTCAGCCGCAGACAATTTTTTAAAATCTGCGCGGGCGGTATGGCCGGAACAACAGCCGCAATGCTGGGATTCGCTCCCAAAATGGCGCTGGCTCAGGCACGCAACTATAAACTGCTGCGTGCGAAAGAGATCCGTAACACCTGCACATACTGCTCCGTGGGTTGTGGGCTATTAATGTATAGCCTGGGTGATGGCGCGAAGAACGCCAAAGAAGCGATTTATCATATTGAAGGGGACCCGGATCATCCGGTGAGCCGCGGGGCACTTTGCCCGAAAGGGGCGGGACTGCTGGACTACGTTCACAGTGAAAATCGCCTGCGCTATCCGGAATACCGTGCACCGGGTTCCGACAAATGGCAGCGCATCTCCTGGGACGAGGCCTTCTCACGTATTGCAAAACTGATGAAAGCGGACCGCGACGCCAACTTTATTGAAAAGAACGAGCAGGGCGTCACGGTTAACCGCTGGACCTCCACCGGGATGCTGTGCGCGTCTGCGGCAAGTAATGAAACCGGCATGCTGACGCAGAAGTTTGTGCGCTCCCTTGGCATGCTGGCGGTAGATAACCAGGCGCGCGTCTGACACGGACCAACGGTAGCAAGTCTTGCTCCAACATTTGGTCGCGGTGCGATGACCAACCACTGGGTTGATATCAAAAACGCTAACGTCGTGGTGGTGATGGGCGGTAACGCCGCTGAAGCCCATCCGGTGGGTTTCCGCTGGGCGATGGAAGCGAAAAATAACAACGATGCGACGCTTATCGTCGTCGATCCGCGCTTTACGCGTACGGCATCGGTGGCGGATATTTATGCGCCGATCCGCTCCGGTACGGACATTACGTTCCTTTCCGGCGTGCTGCTGTACCTGATTGAAAACAACAAAATCAACGCGGAATACGTTAAGCACTACACCAACGCCAGCCTGCTGGTGCGGGAAGATTTCGCCTTTGAAGATGGCCTGTTCAGCGGCTATGACGCGGAAAAACGGCAGTACGATAAATCGTCCTGGAACTACCAGTTCGACGAAAACGGCTACGCGAAACGCGACGACACCCTGACCGATCCGCGCTGCGTGTGGAATTTGCTGAAGCAGCACGTTTCCCGCTACACGCCGGACGTTGTTGAAAACATCTGCGGAACGCCAAAAGCCGATTTCCTGAAGGTGTGTGAAGTGCTGGCTTCCACCAGCGCCGCCGACAGGACCACCACGTTCCTGTATGCGCTGGGCTGGACACAGCACACCGTCGGGGCGCAGAACATCCGCACCATGGCGATGATCCAGCTGCTGCTCGGCAACATGGGCATGGCCGGTGGCGGCGTGAACGCGCTGCGCGGACACTCCAACATTCAGGGCTTAACCGACCTCGGCCTGCTATCAACCAGCCTGCCGGGCTACCTGACGCTGCCGTCCGAGAAGCAGAGCGACTGGCAAAGCTGGCTTGACGCCAACACGCCGAAAGCGACGCGTCCGGATCAGGTGAACTACTGGAGCAACTATCCGAAGTTTGCCGTTAGCCTGATGAAATCCTTCTACGGCGACGCGGCACAGAAGGAAAACGACTGGGGCTTTGAGTGGTTGCCGAAATGGGATCAGGCGTATGACGTCATCAAGTATTTCAACATGATGGATAAGGGCGACGTCACGGGTTATATCTGCCAGGGCTTTAACCCGGTTGCGTCATTCCCGGATAAAAACAAAGTCGTTCGCAGCCTGAGCAAGCTGAAGTACATGGTGGTTATCGATCCGCTGGTCACCGAAACGTCTACCTTCTGGCAGAACCACGGTGAATCGAACGATGTCGATCCGGCAGCGATCCAGACCGAGGTCTTCCGCCTGCCATCTACCTGCTTTGCGGAAGAAGATGGTTCTATTGCCAACTCTGGCCGCTGGCTTCAGTGGCACTGGAAAGGGCAGGATGCGCCGGGCGAAGCGCGTAATGACGGCGAAATTCTGGCCGGCATATACCATCGTCTGCGCGAAATGTACCGCACCGAAGGCGGCAAAGGCGCCGAGCCGCTGCTGAAGATGAGCTGGAACTACAAGCAGCCGGATCGTCCTGAGTCTGAGGAAGTCGCGAAAGAGAACAACGGCGTGGCGCTGGCGGATCTCTACGACGCCAACGGCAACCTGGTGGCGAAGAAAGGCCAGCTGTTGAACAGCTTCGCGCTGCTGCGTGACGACGGTACTACCGCCTCGTCCTGCTGGATCTACACCGGCAGCTGGACGGAGCAGGGTAACCAGATGGCTAACCGCGATAACGCCGACCCGTCAGGCCTGGGCAATACACTGGGCTGGGCATGGGCGTGGCCGCTGAACCGTCGCGTATTGTACAACCGTGCGTCCGCAGACGTGAACGGCAAGCCGTGGGATCCGAAACGCATGCTGATCGAGTGGAACGGCACGAAGTGGACGGGGAATGATATCCCGGACTTCAATACCGCCGCGCCGGGAAGCAACACCGGGCCGTTTATCATGCAGCCGGAAGGGCTGGGACGTCTGTTTGCTATCGACAAGCTGGCGGAAGGGCCGTTCCCGGAACACTACGAGCCAATGGAAACGCCGCTCGGCACTAACCCGCTGCACCCGAACGTGGTCTCCAGCCCGGTGGTGCGCATCTATGAAGACGACGTGCTGCGTTTAGGTAAAAAGGACAAGTTCCCGTATGTCGGAACGACCTACCGCCTGACCGAGCATTTCCACACCTGGACCAAGCACGCGCGGCTTAACGCTATCGCGCAGCCGGAACAGTTTGTGGAGATCAGCGAAACGCTGGCGAAAGCGAAGGGCATTGCCAACGGCGATCGCGTGAAGGTGAGCAGCAAGCGTGGCTTTATTCGCGCGGTGGCGGTGGTGACCCGTCGTTTGCAGTCACTGAACGTGCACGGCCAGCAGGTCGAGACGGTGGGTATTCCGCTGCACTGGGGCTTTGAAGGGGTGGCGCAGAAAGGCTATATCGCCAACACCCTGACGCCAAACGTCGGCGATTCCAACTCGCAAACGCCGGAGTACAAAGCGTTTCTGGTCAACATCGAGAAAGCGTAAGGAGCGATTAAATGGCGATGGAAACACAAGACATTATTAAACGCTCCGCGACCAACCCGATAACCCCCGCGCCTCGTGCGCGGGACTACAAGGCAGAAGTCGCCAAGCTGATTGATGTCTCCTCCTGCGTGGGCTGTAAAGCCTGCCAGGTGGCCTGCTCGGAGTGGAACGATATCCGCGACGAGGTAGGGCACTGCGTCGGGGTTTACGATAACCCGGCTGACCTGAGCGCCAAGTCCTGGACGGTGATGCGCTTTAGCGAAACCGACCAGAACGGCAAGCTGGAGTGGTTGATCCGCAAAGACGGCTGTATGCACTGTGAAGATCCGGGTTGCCTGAAGGCGTGCCCGTCTGCTGGCGCCATTATTCAGTATGCCAACGGCATCGTCGACTTCCAGCAGGACAACTGCATTGGCTGCGGCTACTGCATCGCGGGCTGTCCGTTTAATATCCCGCGCCTCAATAAAGAGGATAACCGGGTATACAAATGCACGCTGTGCGTCGATCGCGTCAGCGTCGGCCAGGAGCCTGCGTGCGTGAAGACGTGTCCGACCGGGGCGATCCACTTCGGCACCAAAAAAGAGATGCTGGAAGTGGCGCAGCAACGGGTAGATAAGCTCAAAGCGCGCGGCTATGACAAGGCAGGGATCTATAACCCGCAGGGCGTGGGCGGTACGCACGTCATGTATGTTCTGCACCACAATGACCAGCCGGAGCTGTATCACAATCTGCCGAAAGATCCGGCGATAGATACCTCAATCAACCTCTGGAAAGGGGCGCTTAAACCGCTGTCTGCGGCGGGCTTTATCGCCACCTTTGCCGGGCTGATTTATCACTACATTGGTATCGGGCCGAATAAAGAGGAGGATGACGACGAGGAGGAGCATCATGAGTAAGTCGAAAATGATTGTGCGCACAAAGTTTGTCGATCGCGCCTGTCACTGGACGGTGGTGATCTGCTTCTTCCTGGTGGCGGTATCCGGCATTTCGTTCTTTTTCCCGACGCTACAGTGGCTTACGGAAACCTTCGGGACGCCGCAGATGGGGCGCATTCTGCATCCGTTCTTCGGCGTGCTGATTTTCGTGGTGCTGATGTTTATGTTCGTGCGTTTCGTTCATCACAACATCCCTGACAAGCAGGATATTCCCTGGATTAAAGGGATTGTAGAGGTACTGAAAGGCAACGAGCATAAGGTCGCGAAGGTAGGCAAATATAACGCCGGGCAGAAGATGATGTTCTGGACCATCATGAGCATGATTTTTGTGCTGCTGGTGACCGGGGTGATTATCTGGCGACCGTATTTTGCGCACTATTTCCCGATTCAGGTGGTGCGCTACGCACTGCTGATCCACGCGACGTCAGCCATTATTTTGATCCATGCCATCCTGATCCATATGTATATGGCATTCTGGGTGAAAGGTTCAATTAAAGGCATGATTGAAGGGAAGGTGAGCCGCCACTGGGCGCAGAAGCACCACCCGCGCTGGTACCGGGACGTTGAGCGTCTTGAAGCGCAAAAAGAGAGTTCAGAAGGGATGAAGTAAATGCCCTGCGCCGTCGGCTTTGCCCGGCGGCGCTGCGCTTGCGCGGGCCTACTTCTCAATATCAAAACCGCTCTGCAATATACCGGAAGGGATATTTTGTTGGCTTCACTTTGCCGATTTTTCGTTTCGGTAAATCCACCTTGTCGACGTGAACGTCTTTATAAGGGATCTGCGAAAGCAGATGCGAAATAATATTCAGCCGCACCCTTTTTTTGTCTTCTGAACGCGCCACAAACCACGGCGCCCAGGCGGTATCGGTCGCTTTAAACATGGCGTCACGGGCGAGGGTATATTCATCCCACAGATTGAAAGATTTAATGTCCATTGGAGACAGCTTCCAGATCTTGCGACCGTCGTTAATGCGGTCGCGCAGGCGGCGCTCCTGCTCTTTTGGCGTGACCTCAAGCCAGTATTTCAGCAAAATGATCCCGGCATCGACCATCGCTTTTTCCATCACCGGTGTTCCATCAAGAAATTTTTCGACCTGCTCTTCGGTACAGAAACCCATTACCTTCTCCACGCCTGCGCGGTTGTACCAGCTGCGGTCGAAAATCACGATTTCACCGGCAGAGGGCAGATGGGATACGTAACGCTGAAAATAGAGCTGACTTTTCTCTTTATCGGTAGGGGCCGGTAGCGCAACGACGCGGAAAACCCGAGGGCTGACGCGCTCGGTGATGGCTTTGATGGTGCCGCCTTTACCGGCGCCGTCCCGTCCTTCAAAAACAATACAGACCTTTAACCCTTTGGCGACCACCCATAGCTGGAGCTTAACCAGTTCAACATGGAGGCGGCGAAGTTCTTGCTCATACGCTTTGGTTTTGAGTGGCGCATTTTTAGCGACATCATCAACAATACGGGTTTTCTTCTTACTGACCATGGTGGATCTCCCTTTGTGTGCGGTCGCGGAATCGAGGCCGTACTAAGAGTGTAATCGACCTGAATGAATGGATTAATGTGTCAGAAAGCTGATTTGAACTGGTTCACCATACAAGTTTATTCAATAATGCTCGCTGCATATTTTTCAACAGTGGTCGCGGTATGAAAAAAACAATTTTTTCGTTAGCACTGGCTACCTTTGGCCTGGGGATGGCTGAATTTGGCATCATGGGCGTGCTGACAGAACTGGCTCATGACACGGGCATTTCAATTCCCTCCGCCGGGAATATGATTTCCTTTTATGCTTTTGGCGTGGTGATCGGCGCGCCGATTGTGGCGCTGTTCTCCAGCAAATTCTCGCTGAAAACCACGCTGCTGTTTCTGGTGGCGATGTGCGTCGTCGGTAATGCGCTTTTTACTTTCTCTGACTCCTACGTAGGGCTGGCAGCGGGGCGGTTGATCTCTGGTTTCCCGCATGGCGCGATTTTCGGTGTGGGAGCGATAATCCTGTCAAAAATTGCACCGCCGGGAAAAGTAACGGTCGCTGTCGCCGGGATGATAGCCGGGATGACCGTTGCCAATTTGCTTGGCGTCCCGCTCGGGACGTGGCTGGGACATGAATTTAACTGGCGTTACACCTTCTTTTTAATTGCGGTGTTTGACGCCCTGGTGATCCTGTCTGTCCTGCTCTGGGTTCCCTCTCTCTATGACAATTCTACCACTCGCCTGGCAGAGCAATTCCACTTTCTGAAGACGCCTGAACCGTGGCTGATCTTTGCCGCAACGATGTTTGGTAACGCCGGGGTGTTTGCCTGGTTTAGCTTCGTGAAGCCGTTTATGGTCAACGTGTCAGGCTTCTCCGAGGGCGTCATGACCGCGATCATGATGCTGATGGGGCTGGGTATGGTGCTGGGCAATCTGCTCAGCGGTAAGCTATCGGCGCGCTTTAGCCCGTTGCGTATTGCCGCCACCACCGACCTGGTGATTGTGGCTTCGCTACTGTTACTGTTTGCGTTTGGCGAACTGAAAACGGCCTCGCTGCTGATGGGATTTGTCTGCTGCGCCGGGCTGTTTGCGCTCTCTGCGCCGCTGCAAATTCTGCTGCTGCAAAATGCGAAGGGAGGCGAGATGCTGGGGGCCGCAGGCGGGCAAATGGCGTTCAATCTCGGCAGCGCGATTGGCGCCTGTTTTGGTGGAATGATGATTACCCTTGGCTTTAGCTGGAGTTATGTCACGCTCCCGGCAGCGATCTTATCCTTCTCCGCGATGACCTCACTGCTGCTGTATGGCCACCGGTGCGCTAAAAAGCGTCAGGCCAACGCGGGGGCATTGGCCTGATTTCACACGTTGCCCGCAGGTCGCGGCACGTAAGCGTGAACTACACAAATTTCGCCAGCGGGTCAGCGGCGGCAAATGCGACCGCTCTGTCTGCTGCTGGCGGATAAATCAGTTTGTTGGTGATGGCCACTTTGATTTTCTTGCCCTCATCGCGCACGGATTTAACACGCTGTTCCCACCCCTCGGTATACACCGCGCCCCAGCCACCCAGATCCAGACAGGTAACGTAATTCACCTGACGGTAAGGGTACGGCGCCAGATTTAACAGGCTGGCGGCGGCGTTATGTCCGGCGAATTTTCCCAGCTGGATCGCGTGCTGGCAGGTCATGAGCGCCGTGTTGCCCACGTCGTCCGTTTTTGCGTGCGCCATATCACCCGTCGCGTAAACCTCCGGATGCGCAGGCACCTGCAACGTGTCGGTGACTTTCAGACGTCCCTGCGAGTCGCGTTCCCCGGTAACGTGCTGGCTGAGGGGGTTCGCTTCGACACCTGCCGTCCATACCACGGTAGCGCTGGCTATGCACTCTCCGTTTTTGAGCGTCACGCCGCAGGCATCAATGGCTTCAATTTCACTGTTTAAACGCCATTCAACCCCCAGCGCGTTGCTGGCTTCTTCAATTGTGTTACGCAGCGCCTGGCTGTAATGTCCGCCAAGGGTTGTACCTCTTTCAACTACGATTACTTTGGTCTTTGTATCAGCACCGAAACGAGTGCGGAGTCGGGCTGGGAGTTCCGTTGCCAGCTCAATGCCGGTAAAACCGCCGCCGCACACTACCACGGTATTACGCTCCGGGGAGGAAGGACGTGTAGCCAGGGCGTCCAGGTGTTGCTCGAGCAGCCTGGCGGATTCAAGCTGATCGATATCGAAGGCGTATTCCGCCAGGCCGGCAATCGGGGGACGCTTAGTCTGGCTACCGGTTGCGAGGATCAGGCGTTCGTAGGTGACTTCAGCTGTGGCGCCGTTTGAATCGCGATAAAAAACGGTTTTTGACGTTGTATCAATGCGTTGTGCTTCACCCGAAATAAACGCAATATCGAGCTCAGCAAACAGATCGGTCAGCGGCGCGACCATCGTTGACACGTTTTCCTCATAAAAGCGGGGGCGAACGCGCAGTTCCGGAACGGGGGCCAGCACGGCAATGTTAAGGCTGTTGTTACCCTCCAGAGCAGAAAGACGCGCGGCGCTGACCGCAGCCCACATGCCGGAAAACCCACTACCCACAATTAAAATCTGCTTTTTCATACTTGATCCTTTTGATCGTCAGGCCATATGTCTGACATAACTGCCACTATACTTGTCGGAGTTAACTGCGACAACTTTTTTCTGAGTTAAAAATCGTTATAATGCAGCGAACGATAACCCGGAGTAAGCCATGGCGTTTTACAGTTCTGGTGTGGAATACGGCATTCACAGCCTGATGTGTATGGTGGATGCTAAAGGTAATGAGCGTGAGATGAGCGTCCGGGAGATGGCGGCCTTGCAGGGCGTGCCGTACGACTATCTTGGAAAGATCTTCACCCGATTGTCCCGTGCGGGGCTGGTTATCAGCACCGAAGGCAAAGGGGGCGGGTTCCGGCTGGCGCGTCCGGCAGAGTTGATTACCGTGCTGGACGTGGCGCATGCCATCGACGGCGAGAAAAATATGTTTGAGTGTCGGGAAGTGCGACAACGCCTGGCGGTGTTTGATGAAACGCCACCGGCCTGGGTGTGCGACGGCCCGTGCGGAGTGCGGTCAGTTATGGACAGCGCGCAGCAGCGGATGGAAGAGGAGTTAGGGCGCCATACTATCCTCGACCTGGCGCGTAAAATGTACCGAAAAGCGCCGGACACGTTCCAGATTGAAGTTCAGGAATGGATTTCCGATCGGCGTTCGTCCACCTGAAAGGCCGGGCAGGGCAAAGCCGCCACCCGGCAACTGCCGTTTAAGAACGTAAATCAATCACCATACGGCCACGGATCTGGCCCTGTTCCATCTCTTTGAAGATGGCGTTGATATCTTCCAGCGGGCGCATCGTGACTTTCGGAACCACCTTACCTTCCGCGGCAAACTGGAAGGCTTCGAGCAGATCCTGACGGGTACCCACCAGGGAGCCCACCACCTGAATACCATCCAGCACCAGACGAGGAATATCCAGGCTCATCGCTTCCGGCGGCAGGCCAACGGCCACCACGCGCCCACCGGCGCGAACCGCGTCAACGGCAGAGTTGAAGGCCGCTTTCGCTACCGCCGTCACCACCGCCGCATGGGCGCCGCCGGTTTTCTCCTGAATGACTTTTGCCGCATCTTCATTGCGGGAGTTCACGGTTAAGTCTGCACCCATGCTGGCAGCCAGTTTAAGCTGTTCATCGTTCACATCAATGGCGATGACTTTTGCATTAAAGACGTTTTTCGCGTATTGCAGGGCGAGGTTACCCAATCCGCCCAGACCGTAGATCGCAATCCACTGGCCGGGTTTGATCTTGGAGACTTTTACCGCTTTGTAGGTGGTGACCCCGGCGCAGGTGATGCTGCTGGCCGCAGCAGAGTCCAGCCCCTCCGGGACCTTAACCGCGTAATCCGCGGTTACGATGCACTCTTCCGCCATGCCGCCGTCAACGGAGTAACCCGCGTTTTTCACGTCGCGACACAGGGTTTCGTTGCCGGTATTACAATATTCACAGTGGCCACAGCCTTCGAAGAACCACGCTACGCTCGCACGATCGCCTACTTTCAGCGAGGTGACGCCCGGACCAATTTCTTTGACGATACCAATCCCTTCGTGGCCGAGGATCACCCCGGTCTTGTCGCCAAAATCGCCATTTTTAACGTGGAGATCGGTATGGCAAACGCCACAGCACTCCATCTTCAGCAGCGCTTCACCATGCTTGAGCGCGCGTAAGGTTTTCTCTGTAACGTTAACCTGATGATCCTGAGTGACAACAGCAGCCTTCATGTGTTTCTCCTTTTCATGATGAGTATCTGCATTGCAGGTGTAATACCCATTAAGGATTAATACTTTGGCGCAGTAATGCAAGGCAGCCGCAACATAATGTCATCATTTAGTGCAGTTTCAGATTAAGAATACGGCGATCCTCTAATAATCAGTAGGGGAAAACACTGACATCAAAAAAGACCCGGCGTAGCGACCGCCGGGTACAGATTTACAGCTGGGCTTCTATCACCTCAATCTCTTTTCGCCATTGCGCCTGCAACTGCGGTTTTTGATGTTTGGGCTTGCGCGCCAAATCTTCTTTCAGCAGCGTTTCCAGCGCGACCAGGCGTTCGAGCAAATCATCAGACGCAGCAAGTGGCGCGTTCAGCGCTGATATCGACGGTTCGGGGACAACCGGACCGGTCCCCTCGCGCAGACGATCGAACACCGCCTCCGCATCGTGCCATTCGCTCAGCCTGCCGTCCTCAATAAGCCAGAAACGGTTACAGCTCTGGCCGATCAGTTGACGGTCATGGCTTACCAGCAGCGCGCCGCCTTCAAACTGTTGCAGGGTAACAGCCAGCGCGTCTTTGCCTTCCATGTCCAGATGATTTGTCGGTTCATCCAGCATCAGCAGGCTATAGCGGGCAAGCGTCAGGCCGACGAACAGCAGGCGCGAACGTTCCCCGCCGCTCAGCGTACTGACTTTTTGCCCGTGCCGCGCCCACGGGAAGCCGGCACTGATGAGCGCCATTTTACGGGTCTGCGGATCTGGCGCGAAAGGTTCCAGCGCATCCAGCAGCGCCGCATCGTCCGGCAGCTGGTGCAGCGTCTGGTCGTAGTAGCCGACCGAGACGCGCGGATGACGCTTAAGCCTGTCGTCTACAATCTCGTCGCGAAAATGACGCCAGATAAGCTTCATCAGCGATGATTTACCGCAGCCGTTACGCCCCACAATCGCCACGCGATCCCCACTTTTCAGCCGCGCGCTGTCGAGGGTAAACAGCGCTGGCAGACCCGGCTCCGGAGGCACGCCGAGGTCGGTTATTTCCAGCAGGCGATCGGCCCGCAGCGCGTCCCCGCGCAGGGTTAAGGTCCACGGGCTTCCCGCCGTCAGTTCCGTCTGGTTTTCTTTCAGCCGTTCGACCTGTTTTTCCATCTGCTTAGCCTTACGGGAGAGATCTTCGTTGTCGTAGACCTTGCCCCAGGTCGCAAGGCGTTTGGCGCTGGCCGTTACGCGGTCGATCTCTTTTTGCTCTGCCTTGTGGCGCTGCGCATCGCTTTCGTCTTTCGCCTCCAGCGCCTGACGGGCGGCAGTGCAGGGAAGGGCGAAGTAGTGCAGTGTTTTATCGCGCAGGATCCAGCTGCCGTTGGTTACCGCGTCCAGAAGCTGCCTGTCGTGAGAGACCAGCACAAAGCTGCCGGACCAGCGCTGTAAAAACTGCTCCAGCCACAGCAGGGTCGGCAGGTCGAGGTGGTTGCTCGGTTCGTCCAGTAACAGCAAATCCGGATCGTTTATCAGCGCTCTCGCCAGCAATAAACGCGTATGCTGACCGCCGCTCAGTGTGGCGGATTGCAGCGCCGTTTCCTGCGTCGTAAAGCCCATTCCGGCCAGCAGCGTCTCGGCCTTCCAGCGCAGACTGTCGCGCTCAGCGGTCGGCAGCTGCGCCAGCACTGCATCCAGCATGGTCAGGGGATAAAGGGTCTCCGGCAGATGTTGTTCCACGCGCGCCAGCAGGCAATGTCCCGCCAGTGAAACGGTTCCAGCAGCAGGGGACTGCGTCCCGTCGAGGATCTTCAGCAGCGTACTTTTTCCGCAGCCGTTATCACCCAGCAGGCCAATGCGGTCGCCTTTTTTCAACGTAAAGGAGAGAGAGTCGAAGAGCGTGCCAAACGCGGTATCAACACGTAAAGAATGTGCAGTAAGTAGAGTGCTCATTGTTGCTTACCCAGGAGTTACAGGCATGTTTATGCCTCGTCAAACATCGCTGACGATAACTCAGTAAGCCCGAGAGAAGGGATTTCAGGGGTTGGTGTCTTCGCTCAAGCGGAAGTTATCGCAGCACGATACCGATAACGCTTGAGCTGGTGCGATCACCAAATGTATGTGAAACATTGAAAATTTCACAGTACAGCATAATTGGCCTCCTTATATATTCAGTGGGTTGATGGATGAAGGGAGTGTAGCGGGGGAATGTGGGTTTGGCTAGCGGGAAGTGCCGTATATTCCCTTCACCCTGACCCTCTCCCCTTTAGGGAGAGGACTGGGGTAAGGGGCAATGTTTAAATCGAAGTACGACGATAGCTACGGTATTCCGGCATCCAGAAATTATCGTCAATTGCCTGCTGCAACGCATCGGCAGAGGTTTTCACCGCTACGCCTTGCTGCTGCGCCATTTTGCCCACCGCAAAGGCAATGGCACGGGACACCTTATGTATGTCCTTCAGCTCCGGCAGTACCAGTCCTTCACCGTTGTTCACCAGCGGAGAGTGACCCGCCAGCGTTTCGCTCGCGGACATCAGCATTTCGTCGGTGATGCGTGATGCGCCGGAGGCGATGACACCCAGGCCAATACCCGGGAAGATGTAGGAGTTGTTGCACTGCGCGATGGGGTAGAGTTTGTCCTTCCACACCACCGGATCGAACGGACTGCCGGTCGCGACCAGGGCATTGCCTTCGGTCCAGGCGATGATGTCCTGCGGCGTTGCTTCCACGCGTGAGGTCGGGTTTGACAGCGGCATCACGATAGGACGTTCGCAGTGCTTGTGCATTTCGCGAATGATCTCTTCCGTAAAGAGGCCAGTCTGCCCGGACACGCCAATCAAAATGTCCGGCTTGACGTTGCGCACCACGTCAAGAAGGGAAAGCACTTCGTTGTCGGTATCCCAGTTTTTCAGGTTCTCGCGCTTCTGCACCAGTTTGGTCTGGAACGGAAGCAGGTTCGGCATGCCGTCGGTCAGCAGGCCAAAGCGGTCCACCATAAAGACGCGGGAGCGGGCCAGCTCTTCGCTCAGGCCTTCTCGCTGGGTCTGGGCAATAATTTGCTCGGCGATGCCGCAGCCCGCAGAGCCCGCGCCCAGGAAGACAATTTTCTGATAGCTAAGCTGGCTGCCCGCCGCACGGCTCGCGGCAATCAGCGTACCGACGGTCACGGCCGCGGTGCCCTGAATGTCGTCGTTGAACGAGCAGATCTCATCGCGATAACGGTTAAGCAGCGGCATGGCGTTTTTCTGCGCGAAGTCTTCGAACTGCAACAGAACGTCCGGCCAGCGGTGCTTCACGGCCTGAATGAAATCATCAACAAACTGATAATACTCGTCGTCGGTAATGCGCGGGTGACGCCAGCCCATGTACAGCGGATCGTTCAGCAGCTGCTGGTTGTTAGTCCCCACGTCCAGCACCACCGGCAGGGTATAGGCCGGGCTGATCCCGCCGCAGGCGGTATAGAGAGAAAGCTTACCGATAGGAATACCCATCCCGCCAATGCCCTGGTCGCCAAGGCCAAGAATACGTTCGCCATCGGTCACCACGATCACTTTGATATTGTGGTTCGGCACGTTTTGCAGAATGTCGTCCATGTTGTGACGGTTCTGATAGGAGATGAACACGCCGCGGGAACGGCGGTAGATCTCGGAGAAGCGTTCGCACGCCGCGCCGACCGTTGGGGTGTAAATCACCGGCATCATCTCTTCGAGATGGTTCTGCACGAGGCGGTAGAAAAGGGTTTCGTTAGTATCCTGGATATTACGCAGGTAGATGTGTTTATCGATTTCGGTTTTGAAGCCCTGATACTGGATCCAGGCACGTTCTGCCTGTTCTTCAATGGTTTCAACGACTTCAGGCAGCAGGCCCAGCAGGTTAAAGCTGCTGCGCTCTTCCATGCTAAAGGCGCTGCCTTTGTTCAGAAGAGGGAACTCCAGTAAAACCGGACCGGCGTAAGGAATATAAAGGGAACGATGTTTTTTCAGTTTGTTGTCCATGTCACTCACTCTTTTTAAGAAGATCCGTCCCTGACACTGCTGTTTGTCATCTTTCTGGCCTGTGCTACGGGGTGCGGTCGGTTGGTATTATAAAGGAGCTGAATATTAATTACCGCAACACATAAACAAAAACACCATCGGGATTACCGATGGTGTTGTGAATATCGTGCCGGGACTTACTTGCCGGAAGGGCGTTTTCTGCCGGTAGCGTGGGTAACCTGCGTTTCGCTACCCTCCTCAATCACCACTTTACGCTTGTTAGAGAGCTTGTAGTTCAGTCCCAGAATGTGGCGTGCCTGACGGTTCGATTTCATATTAACTCCTCAATCCTGTTGATAGTTTTAAGGACAAGTTTGCTTACGCAAACGAAATGTAACCCCTTAGGTTGCAGATCCAGCTTAGCAGGTTTTTATAAAGGTGCGTTGCGCCCGCTAACCACATAGTTGATGGTTTGCTGGTAGATGTCACTGAGGATGTCATTGTCCGTGGCTTCCACCCACTTGGTCAGTTCCATCAAAATGTCATCTTCAGTAACAACACCGTGCTCGGCGTGAAGACCTTGTGCGATCGCGTTAACAAGTTCCGGTTGTGCTGCTGTGGTATGTGCCGGGTAATAAGTAAACATGCTGCCTCCGTGTCGTTGTCTGTTTAATGTTACGGCGTGCAAAATCGTAATTCGCATTCAGAGTGACAAATATTTTCGTCGTTGTGGCTCAGATTCGTCCTGGAAATAAAAATATCACATGCCGTAGCACAGAAATAAATTTTAGGGCTTCCAGCGGCGTAAATTCGTCGTTTTTTCATAAGGCATGGGGGTCGGCCAGGAGATCAATTCCACAACGCTGCCCCAGGGGGTTTGACCATAGCAGAAAGCATTGCCTTCACCTTGCTCATCCGGAAAGCTAAGCGGCTTCGGCGCGGTAAACATCTCGCCGCCGGCGGCGGTGAAAGCCGCGATGGCACTATCAAAATCATCAACATAAACAGCAAAATGCTGAAGGCCAAAATCGCTGGCGCGGGCGGGCATACCCTGCTCAGGTCCGTGCATTTCGAAGAGTTCAATGCCGGGTCCGTGAGGCATGGCGAGCATGCGGATGGCGTGAATTTTAGTGCCGGGAAATAATTTTAAGGTGTGTTGCTGAGCGGACTGGTCAATATTATCGGTTTCAGCATCGACAGAATGATATAAAACCTTCGCGCCGAAAGCGTGCTCAAAAAATAGGGTGGCTTTTTCAATGTCGGGCACGGTAATACCGATATGGTCGATGCCCCTTACTGGCGATTGCATATAAAACTCCTGCTATAAAAAATTTAAATATAGCAGGAGATAATCAGGCTATTACCACTTCATTTCGCCGGTATTCACTTTGGCGCTCAGTTCCAGAGAACTTTCTTCCGCAAGGTTCGGCCACTGTTTTTTCATCGCGTTGATGACGCCGGTTGATTCTTTATGCGTCGTGAGGGCCAGTTCAAAACGCTGTAGATAGTCACGGGTAAAGTCAATCGCGCCGGTTCCCGCAGGTGGTGTTCCCAGGTAGTGGCCTGGAATCACGCGATCGGGCTTACGGGCGGCCATATTATCCAGGGTCTGCTGCCACTGTTTGCGGCTTTCTGGCGTCTGAGTATCCGCCGTCCAGACGTGAATGCCCCAGGCGACGCCCGTGCCGCCGAGGATGGTTTTCGCGGAGGGGATCCAGACATACGCTGCATAGCTTTCAGGCTCTTCAATGCTCACTCTCTCACCGTCAATCATAAAGGTGGTTGAGGCAAGCACCTGCGGTACGTAAAGCTGCGTGGGCGCGCCGTCTTTCATCTGCGGCCCCCAGAAGGCGAGCTTGGCGTCTTTAGTGGCGTTGATATGGTCCACCACCTGCTGCGTAGCGACAACCTTGGCGTTCGGGAAGGCTTTCACCAGCGGTTGCAGACCAAAATAGAAATCCGGATCGCCGGAGGTGATCACAATTTTGTTCAGCGTTTTACCGCTGTGGCGAATTTTTTCCACCAGCGCTTCGCCATCCTTCACGCTGAACTGCGCGTCAAACAGCACTGCCTCTTTCGGCCCAGATACCAGGGTGGAAGAGACGGCAAAAATCCCTTTTTCTTGCGGGTTGTACGTATCAATGGTTAACGGCGCGGCAAACGCGGCCGGAGTAACAAGGGTGGTCAGCAAAGCAAGGCGGGCGATGGTCATGGTCAACTCTCTTTTTATCAGGAAAGTCTCTATTGTACGGATCTCTGCATTTGCCAGAATTCCTGAAACAGGAGATGCTTAGTTTCATAAATCGAGCAAATGGAGGTCAGAATGGATCGCGTAATTGCCGCCCAGGTGTACAATCGCATCTGTGAGCTGGGAAGTTTAAGCGCGGCGGCGCGGGCGCTGGGGATCTCTCGCCCGATGGTGAGCCGCTATCTGGAGCAAATGGAGAAGTGGGCCGGTGCGCGGCTGGTGAACCGTTCCACCCGCAAGCTGACGCTAACGGCGGCGGGAGAGAAAGTGCTGCAAAAGACCCGTACGCTGTCGCAAATTTCTCAGGAAATTGAAGATCAGTCCGTGAAGGATTTGCCCTCTGGCACCCTTCGCGTCGCCTGCGCGCATTTTACCGCGACCCAGCTGATCGCTCCGGTGCTGCCGGATCTGTTGCAGCGTTACCCTCAGCTGCGCATCGAACTGGATGTCAATAACCATCCGGTGAGCCTGGTGGGAGAGCGAATTGACGTGGCGATCCGCATCACCGATAGCCCCGAGCCCGGCATGATCGCCCGCAGGCTGGGAGAGTGCAGGTCCGTGCTTTGCGCCTCGCCGCAGTATCTTGCCAGCCGGGGCGTTCCTGAACAGCTTGAAGATTTAGCCCGGCACAACTGCCTGCATTACAGCTTCTTCGCGGGGCAATCGTGGCGTTTTTTGACGCCCGAAGGCGAAGCGATCGCAACGGCGGTGAGCGGCAATCTGAGCGCCAGTATCTCGTCTCTGCTGATGGAAGCAGCGATAAACCACTGCGGTATTGCCATGCTGCCCGAACGCGAGGCCAGCGCGGCGCTCAAAGAGGGCAGCCTGGTGCCGGTGCTTAACGCCTTCACGCCAAAACCGATCGGCATTTTTGGCATTTATCAGTCGCGTGACTATCAGCCGGCGGCGCAGCGCGTGTTTCTCGACGCGCTGGCAAACCACCTCGCTGCGCCTTCGGACTAGTCTGTGTTCCCTGCAAAACGGGTGAGGCGTCCTATACTTAACCCTTTGTAAGCCAAAAGGAGAGCAAGAATGACGATTCATAAGCACGGTTCAGCACACTGGTCAGGCGACATTAAGCGCGGCAAAGGGACGGTATCAACCGAAAGCGGCGTCCTCAACCAGCAACCTTACGGCTTCAACACCCGCTTTGAGGGCGAGAAGGGAACCAACCCGGAAGAGCTGATTGGTGCAGCGCACGCAGCCTGTTTCTCCATGGCCCTGTCGCTGATGCTGGGTGAAGCGGGCTACACCGCTGACTCCATCGATACCACGGCGGACGTCTCGCTGGACAAAACCGACGGGGGTTTTGCCATCAGCAAGGTCGCGCTGCAAAGCAAGGTGACGGTACCGGGTATCGATCCTCAGCAGTTCGACGGCATTATCCAGAAAGCGAAGGCGGGCTGTCCGGTCTCGCAGCTGCTGAAAGCGGAAATTACGCTGGACTATAAGCTGAACTGATTGCAGGCCGGGCAGATGCCCGGCTTATTTTTTAACGGTTACGCCAGCAGCGCACGCTTCGGCTCCCGGAAGAGGATTGAAGTTGTTGCGGCTGTTCACATCCCTGCGTCGCCAGTGGGCAACGGTCACGGAAATAGCACCCGATCGGCAAGTGCCGGTTGCCGGGCAGGTCGGTTTTTCGCAGCGCCAGCGCGTCGTCAAGCGGCTCGCCGGTGCGGGGAACGGAGTCGAGCAGCAGCTGCGTATACGGATGACGCGGCTGGCCCAGCACCTGGTCCGCCGTGCCCAGCTCAACAATCTGCCCCAGATACATCACTGCCACGCGATCGCTCATGTGCCGGACCACCGAAACATTGTGTGAGATCAGCACGTAGGTGAGATTTCGCTGCTGTTGCAGGGCAACCAGCAAATTGAGGATCTGCGCCTGGACGGAAATATCCAGCGCGCTGGTAGGTTCATCCAGCACGATGATGTCCGGATCCGAGGAGAGCGCCCGGGCAATGGCGATTCGCTGACGCTGTCCGCCCGAAAACGCATGCGGCAGACGGTCAAGGTATTCAGCACGAATGCCCACCTGCTGCGCCAGGGCTTCGGCCAGCTGACGACGCTCCCGCTCGCTGCGGCGTTGCTGTATCCACACCGGCTCGGTGATGATGCGCCAGACGGGTAAACGCGGATCGAGGGATGAGAGCGGATCCTGAAATACCATCTGCATACCGCCCGCCGCGTTCGCGCGCTGACAGGCGCCGGTGCTCAGTTTGAGCATGCCCATCAGCAGCTGCGCCAGCGTACTCTTTCCACAGCCGGATTCCCCCACAATGCCCAGCGTTTCGCCGCGATGGATCTGGAGATCCATGCCGTTCAGAGCGTGCACCTGTTCCGTCACGCGCCCCAGCCAGTTTTTGCGCGCGGGAAAATTCACGTGCACGTCGTCCAGTTCCAGCAATACCTCAGACATGGCGTGTCTCCTGTTGTGGATACCAGCAGGCTGCCTGCTGGCCTTCTGCGCCCGTGGAGTGTAAGCGCGGCGTTTCACCGCATTTCGCACCGGCCGCAAAACAGCGCTCGCGAAAGGCACATCCGCGCGGCAGGTGGCTGAGATTAGGCACCGTGCCGGGAATGGCCGGGAGGATCTCACGCGGTTCGCCATTTTCCGGCGCGCACCGCAGCAGGCCAATCGAATAGGGGTGCACAGGATGGTGAATCAAGGTCTGCGTGCTGCCGCTTTCGATCACGCTGCCCGCGTACATGACGTACATCCGGTCACAAAGCTGCGACACTACCGCCATATCGTGACTGATAAACAGCACCGACGTTCCGCTGGCGCGCGCTTTATGTTTCAACAGCCGCAGCACCTGGAGCTGGACGGTTACATCCAGCGCGGTGGTGGGTTCATCGGCAATGATCAGCTCCGGCTCGCAGGAGAAGGCAAGGGCGATCATCACTCGCTGGCGCATGCCGCCGGAAAGCTCAAACGGATAGCGATCCATCACCTGCGCCGCGTCCGGAATTTGCATCTCGCCCAGCAGGGAGATCGCCTTCTGCTGCGCTTCACGCCGTGAAAGCGGCTGATGCTGGCGGATCACCTCCACCATCTGCCTGCCGATCCGCCGCGTGGGATTGAGCGCCGTCATCGGCTCCTGAAAAATCATCGCCACCTTTGCGCCGCGCCACTGGCGAAGCTGTTTTTCTGACGCGTTCAGCACATCATCCCCGAGCAGCGTGACCCGCCCGTGGTGAACATGGTAACTGCCTTCCGGCAGCAGGCGCATCGCCAGCATCGCGGTGACCGATTTTCCCGAGCCGGATTCGCCCACTACTCCAACAATTTCACCCCGGCCAATCTCCAGCGAGACGTGGTTGAGCGCATGTACATCGCCGCGAAAAATGGGGAAGCTCAGGTGTAAATCTTCAATCGATAATACGGAATCACTCATGACTGCTTCCCTCCTGATTTGGGATCCAGCAGGTCGCGAAGACCATCGCCAAACAGATTAAACCCGACTGCCGTAATCAAAATGGCCGCCCCGGGAAACGCGCAGTACCACCACTGGTCAAGCACGTAGTTACGTCCCACGGCCACCATCGCGCCCCATTCGGCGGTGGGCTGCTGCGCGCCTAACCCAATAAAGCCCAGCGTGGCAGCCATCAGAATAGCGCTGCCGATATCCAGCGACGCCTGAACGATCAGCGGCGGCAGGGCGTTACGCAGGATATGCCAGCGAATCAGGTGCCAGCGCGATGCGCCAAAGGTGCGGGCGGCCTGCACATAGGTAAACTGGCGCACGACCAGCGTCTGACCACGGGCCAGCCGTACGTAAAACGGAATGCGGACAATCGCAATCGCCAGCATCGCGTTAAACAGGCTTGGGCCGAGCGCGGCGGCCAGCGCCATGGTCAGCACCAGCGAGGGGATAGAGAGCATAATGTCCATGATGCGCATGATGCTGGCGTCGCCGCGCCCACCGAGTACGCCGGACAAGCAGCCGAGCAGCGAGCCGATGCCGCCCGCAATCACCACCACCGCCAGCCCCGCCGTGATGGACTGCTGGCTGCCCACCAGCACCCGGCTGAACAGATCCCGGCCCACCTCATCGGTGCCGAACCAGTGCTGGAGTGACGGCGCCTGCAAACGCGCGGTGAGATCCAGCGCGTTCGGATCGTGCGGCACTATCCACGGCGAAACCATCATCATCAGCAGCATCAGGATCATAATGACCCCGCCGATCAGCGTGAGCGGGCTTTTGCGTAGCATCCAGAACAGCTTCGCCCAGTGGATGCGCTGTTTAGCGGTGCTGACAGGGACAGGCGTTTCCTGAGTTAACATCATTCGGCACCTCCGCGCCCGATTCGCGGGTCGATCCACAGATACAGCAGATCTACCACCAGATTGACGAAGACGTAGGCCAGCGACACCACGACCGCGAAGCCCATGACGGCAGGGAAGTCCAGCGCCTGAATGGAGGTCACGACCCAGGCGCCCATTCCCGGCCAGGCAAACACGGTTTCGGTGAGGACGGCCCCGTACAGCAGATCGCCCAGCGCCAGCCCGAGCACGGTAATGGAGGGGATCATGGCGTTGGGCAAGGCATAGCGCAGCACGATGTACCAGCCCGGCAGCCCGCTCGCCCGAGCGGTACGAATATAATCCTCGCTCAGCTGCTCCAGCATGGCGGAGCGCACCTGACGCGCCACAATTCCCAGATGCACAAAGGCCAGGGTCAGGGACGGCAAAATCAGGTGCTGAAGCGCGTTGAAAAATACTTCGCCGTTGCCTTCCAGCAGGGCGTCCAGCAGATAAAAGCCGGTCACGTGGGCAGGGGGATCGAGCCAGTCGTCCAGCCTGCCGCCTCCGGGCAGAATTTGCAGCTGCCCGTAGAACAGCACGATGACCCCCAGACCCAGCCAGAAGGCAGGGGTCGAGATGCCCGTCATCGCCATCAGCCGCACCAGGTGATCCAGCCAGCGGTTACGGTACACCGCCGATAAAATTCCCAGCGGTACGCCAATCACCAGCGCCAGCAGCAGGGAGCAGAAGGCCAGCTCCAGCGTGGCGGGGAAAAAGGCTTTCAAATCTTCCGCAACGGGACGACCGGTGCGAATGGACGTGCCCAAATCACCGTGCGCCAGCGCCTCAACATAGCGGCCAAACTGAATATAAAGCGGCTGGTCCAGGCCCAGCTGCTGGCGGATGCCCTGCACAATGTCATCGCTCGCGCGGTCACCGGCCAGCAGGCGGGCCGGATCGCCGGGGATCAGGTGTGAAATAATAAAGGTAATAATACAGACACCGGCCACGACGAGGATTAACCCCCAGCAGCGCTGGCGCACGATGCTCCAGAACGTCATACACTTTCCCCCGGCATGGACCGTTACTTACTCATGGTGGTGATGTTAAAGACCTGCTCCAGCATCGGATTAAAGGTGAAGCCTTTGACCTCTTTGTTCATCGCCAGCTGGTAGTTCTTCTGGAACAGATAAACGTAAGCCGCCTCGTCAATCACCACTTTCTGCGCCTGCTGATAGTCTTTGGTACGTTCCGCCTGATCGGTGGTTTTCAGTGCCGCCTGCAACAGCGCATCGACCTCTTTGTTCTCATAGAATGAGCGGTTGCCCGGCAGCCCTTTTTTGTCCGATTCGAACCAGTAGTTCATGAACATGTACGGATCGGCAAAGTCCGGGCTCCAGTTACCAATCGCGATGTCATAATCACCTTTGCCGACGCGGTCGCGCATGGTGGCGTTCGCCAGTTTCTCCAGCTTGACGTTAATCCCTAGCTTGCTCAGGCTCGCCTGGGTGGAGAGGGCGATAGGCTCCCAGTTCGGGTCGTTATCGGAGTAGAGGAACGTCAGGCTGGCGGGTTTATCGTTGACTTTCTCCAGCGCCGCTTTGGCTTTGGCCTCGTCAAAGCTGTACTGCATGGCGTTTGCATCGAAGCCCCACATGCCCTCCGGGATCGGGCCGCGCATCTGCTTGCCGTTCCCGCTGATAATGCCTTTCACCATCCCCTGATAATCGGTCGCCCAGGAGACAGCACGGCGCAAATCCACCTGATTCATCGGGGCTTTACTGTTGTTCAGATAGAGATAGGTCACCCGAAGGGACGGGTATTCCGCCACGGCCACTTTGCCTTCCTGCTTCAGGGCGGCAAGCTGATCCACCGGCAGGGCGTCGGCGATATCCAGATCGCCACGGGAAAGTTGCAGGCGACGCGAGGCGCTTTCACCGATAATCTTCACCGAGACGCGCTTAAAGTGCGGCTTTTCGCCCGGCCAGTGCGGGTTGGGCACCATTATCAGCTGCTGACCTTTGCGCCAGCTTTTCAGCATAAATGGCCCGGAACCCGCGGTGTTTTGCGCCAGGAAACCCCGCGCATCGTCGGCGGCATTGGCCTTCAGCACCGCCGGGTTGACGATCGACGCGCCGTCATTCGCCAGCGTGTAGAGGAACGGGGCAAACGGCTGGCTGAGGGTGAATTTCACCGTATGTTCATCCACGGCGTCCACTTTCAAATCTTTCGGGAACGCTTCGGATGGCCCCTGGTTAATTTTCAGCAGGCGTTCAAACGACAGCTTGACCGCTTCGGCGGTCACCGGCGTGCCGTCGGAGAATTTTGCATTGTTTGCCAGGGTAAACGTCCATTCTTTCTGATCCTCTGACGCCTTCCAGCCCGTCGACAGATCGCCTTCCACCTCCGTGGTGCCAGGCTTGTATTTCACCAGACGCTGGTACGAGGGGTAGGTCACCGTCCAGTCGTTGTTATCGATAGTCACCGCCGGATCCAGCGTTTGCGGATCGGCAGCTTTACCTATTACCAGCATATCTTTTGGCACTGCCGCCAGCGCGAGCGGGGCGCTGAGGGCGAGCGTAGCGGCAATCAGGGTAGTAAGCAGCGTTGTTTTCATGGCCGGGCTCCAGAATTACAGTGAGGGTGTGGTCGAATAACAGGCGAACTGGTCGTCCAGCAGCGGGTAGCTTGCGGCGTTCGGCAGCTCGAAATGCCACCACTCGCTGCTGATGCCGACAAAACCGCCGCCGGACATCACGGCGTTCAGGAGCAGACGATTACGCTGTGCCGCGGGCGGAACGGAAGGGTGCCAGGCATGAGAGCGGTCGTGCATTTCGTCAAACGCGGCGCCCATATCCAGCACGTTGTCGTGTTCATCCATCAGCGTGACGTCAATGGCGGTGCCCCGGCTGTGGTTGGAGCCAATTGCGACGTCCACCACGTATTGCGGATTGGGGCAGGCATCCCAGAGTTGCGCCTGCGCCTGCTGGGGTCGGTAGGCGTCGTAGACCACCAGTTTCAGACCGGCCAGCGCGGCGATGCCGATCGCTTTTGCCAGTGCGGTGGCGGCATCCGTATGCAGCAGACACGCGGCGTGCTGGTAGATTGGGCGGCCGGTAATGTTATCGGCAGTGGCGTATTTCAGATCGATATGCAGCGTGGGAAAGGTTTTCGCCACATCAATCAGTTGACTCTCTTCAGGCATAGCTCCGCTCCTTTAGCGTTCAAATTGACCAAACTCTTGTTGTAATTGTCGGTTGACTGCCAGACGCTCCGGCAGCGCATCCCCCAGCGCCTCCACCACGCCCGACAGCAGCAGGTTGAACAGACAGCTCACCGGCGCCAGCGAATCCCAGAAATGGCCGGTATCGGTCTTCACCTGGAGTAAATCAATCGGGTAATCCCGCGCCCACGGGCACCAGATATCGGTGATCAGCGCCATCGGCAGCCCTTTTTCGCTCGCCACGCGGCAGTACTGGCGGGCAATGGCGGAGTAGGCGCGGGTATCGGTCAGCACGATATACGGGTGCGCAAACCCGGAGTTAAGCGACTCCACCCAGCTGCCGGAGAGCCCTTCGGAATAGCTCACGCGCGGGCGCAGGTACTCCAGATGGCTGAAGAACGCATTGGCGATCCCGCGCGTGGACTGGATCCCCAGCACGAAGACGGCATCGGCATGAGCAAGTTGATGGACCACCTGCCTGAACGTTTCGCTTTGCGCCAGCTGGTAGACATGGGCAATGGCCTCCACCTCCAGCGACAGGGAGCGCTGAACGCGATCCGACAGCGGCTGCTGCTGCTTCCAGGAGTCGAGGCGCTCGTTAATGCCCCAGGGCTGATGGGGAGCGCGCAGACTTTTTTTGGCATCGTCCAGGTTGCGATAGCCCAGCTTGCGCAGAAAACGCCCGACGGTGATCCCGCTGGTGGCCGTGGCCAGCGCCACGCTTTCTGCCGTTTCGAACGGGATCTGCCCGACGTGCGCCAGCATCCAGCTTGCCACCCGCTTTTCGCTCGGGGTGAGCTGGCTGAAGGTCGCTTCGATACGGCTCAACACCTCAGGTTTGGTCGTCATACCGCCTCGCTGTTAACTGGCTGTCATTGGCCGGATTTCTGTTACCGCATTAACAATGCAGGACGCGTGCCATGTTCACATTGCGGCGAAAACGCGCTGTGCAGGTAAGTTAATGCAATATTTGTTTAACAGATGATCAACATTTGTGCAGCGTAGTTCACTTTTGGTGCAGTGTCCGACCCGAGAGATATCTATTTGGTGAATACGTCAGTCTCTTCACATTTTTTGGTAAGATGAAGGATCTGTGGACAAGAGAGGGAGCCTCAAATGGCGAATTTGCCCTGGCGGGTCAGCGTGCGCCTGATGGCTCTCGCAAAAAAACTGGCGATGGTTATCGGGATCATTGTGCTCGTCCTGCTCGCGGTGCGGGTTTATCTGTCCCAGCAGGGACCGGCCCTGCATCACTGGCACACCTGGCGCGCTGACGAGATGTCCGTGCAGGAGATGGATAACGCGAGCTTCGCGGCCTATGTCGCCCGTGAAAACGTCATCTTCACCGATCTCGACGCTGAGGTGACGGCGAAAGCCACCGCAGCGGAGCGCACGCCCTTAAACCGCTATTATCGCCAGAGCCTGGTGTGGCCAGGACAGTTTTCTCCGGATGCGAACCGGTCGTTTGTGCTGAGGCCTACCGGAAAGCCGCGCGGGGCGGTGGTGCTGCTTCACGGTCTGACGGATTCGCCCTACAGCGTCAGGCATCTGGCTCTTAATTACCAAAAGCACGGCTTTGTGGCCGTTGTTCCTCGTTTGCCCGGACACGGCACGGCGCCGGGCGCGCTGACAAACGTCGAGTGGGAAGCGTGGCTCGCGGCGACGCGCCTGGCGGTTCGTGAAGCGACGCGTCTGGCGGGTAGCGATCTCCCGCTGCATCTGGTGGGCTACTCCAACGGCGGGGCGCTGGCGATGAAATACGCCCTCGACGCCCTTGATGCGCCGGCACTGCGTAAACCCCAGGAGATTGTTTTGCTGTCACCGATGATTGGCGTCACCGCGTTTGCTCGCTTTGCCGGTTTCGCCGGGCTACCGGCCATGTTACCGGCGTTTGCCAAAGCCGCATGGCTCAACATTGCGCCGGAATATAACCCTTACAAATACAACTCGTTTCCGGTGAATGCGGCACGTCAGTCCTGGCTGCTTACCCAGGCGCTGCATGAGCAGTTAAATCGCGATGTTCAGGCCCACAAACTGGCGCAGCTCCCGCCGGTTCTGGCGTTTCAGTCGGTTATGGATTCAACGGTCAGTACCCGCGCCGTGGTTACCGGGCTGTTTGATCGGCTTCCGGCTAACGGCAGCGAACTGGTGGTATTTGATATCAACCAGGCCGGGAGCTTCCGTCCACTGTTCAGGCCGTCATCCTGGACGGCGGTGGCCGATCTGCTGCCCGTGGCAAAAAGACGTTACAGTGTCACGATTGTAACCAATGCCAGCCCCGACAGCTTCGATATGGTGGCAAAGGCAACGCCAGCGGGTAGCACCCGGGAAACGGTGGTGCCGCTGACGGTCTCTTATCCGCAAGAGGTGTATTCCCTGTCGCACGTTGCCATACCGTTCCCGCCCAATGACGATCTGTATGGCCGACATCCTGAGGTAAAAAATCACTATGGCATTAGCCTCGGGACGATTGCTCTGTGGGGAGAAACATCGGTGCTGAGCGTCGGCAAAGATGCGCTAATGCGCGTGACGTCGAATCCGTTCTACGATTACATGCAGGCGCGGATCGACAGCCGTATCGGGGAAAATTAATTCCGCTGCGGAATAGATTAGGTCCCGCCGGGGAACTGTGTTAAACAGTACCGCTCTGGCCTATATCTCTATCGGACCTCTTTCTGTGCTGACAACTCTCATTTATCGAAGCCAGCTGAGCTTAACCTGCACCTCCGCAGCGTTAAGCGAGCTGGTTGAACAGGCCAGGATCCGCAATACGGAGCAGGGCATATCCGGCATTCTTCTCTCCAGTGGCCGTGACGTCCTGCAAATTCTTGAGGGAACGGAACAGAGCGTAGTCGCGCTGTTTAATACCATCCGCGAAGATAACCGGCATACCGGCGTAGTGGAGCTGATGCGCGATTACGGTCCGCGCAGACGGTTCGATAACGTGGGGATGCTGCGGTTCGACCTGGAGGTTCAGACCCCGAAGGCGATTCTGGCGTCGGTACTGCACTACAGCAAGCTGGAAAGCTACCTCACTTCTGAGGATCGGGTCTTCAAATTCATCCAGACCTTTATCACCGGCAAAATCTCTGCGCCACCGGCTTCGAACTATGAGCCTGATAAATGGACGCTGTCGCGGGAAAGCACGCCGTTTGGTGAAGGGTTAGGCCTGCTTGCGGGCCAGCCCTGCCAGTTTGCGCTGCAACCGATTGTCGAGCCGTCCGAAGGCAAAATCAGCTCTCTTGAGGCGCTCATACGCGGAAACGACGGCGGTAGCCCGGAGCATTTCTTCAGAAGCCTCGATCACCAACGAATTTACGAAGTCGACCTGCAAACCAAAGCCTGGACCTTTGCGCTGGCGAAAAAGCTGGGCATTGGTAGCCACAAGCTGGCGGTGAATCTGCTGCCGATGTCGCTGGTTAACGTGCCCGGTGCGGTTGAGTTTCTGGTGACGCAGATCAAACAGCACGGTCTCCAGCCAGAGCAGGTGGTCATTGAAGTCACTGAGAACGAGATGATTTCCGGCTTCAACCAGTTTAACAGCGCCATCAAACAGCTGCGCGCGGAGGGGGTTGGGCTGGCGATAGATGATTTTGGTTCCGGCTATGCCGGCCTGTCGCTGCTCACGAGATTCCAGCCGGACAAGCTTAAAATCGACAGGGAGATCGTCAGCGATATCCACCTGAGCGGCCCAAAGCAGGCGATTGTGAAGTCGATAATCAGCTGCTGCACCGATCTGGAGATTACCCTGGTCGCGGAAGGAATTGAGAAGATAGAGGAGTGGTGCTGGCTTGAGTCTGCCGGTATTCGCCGCTTTCAGGGCTTTTTGTTCGCCCGTCCACAGCTCAACGGCGTGGGTGATATCCACTGGCCTCATCGGGTGCGTTAAGCAAATTTTCCCTCGCCTTATTTCCCCAATACCACGCCTGTGCTTAAATAGCTAAACCGGTTTAACATTATTTAGCTAAGAGAGTGATATGGAGACGATCTGGGTACTTGGCGATGCGGTGGTGGATCTTTTGCCCGATGGCGAAGGCAAACTGCTGCAATGTCCGGGCGGCGCGCCGGCCAACGTTGCGGTGGGGATTGCGCGTCTGGGCGGCAGGAGCGCGTTTATCGGCCGGGTGGGCGACGATCCGTTTGGGCGTTTTATGCAAAAAACGCTTGCGGATGAGCAGGTTAATACAGAATGGCTGCGTCTGGACCCGCAGCAGCGGACCTCCACGGTGGTAGTGGATCTCGATAACGACGGTGAACGTTCCTTTACCTTTATGGTTCGCCCGAGCGCGGATTTATTCCTCGATGCTGGCGACCTCCCGCCATTTCGCGCCGGAGAGTGGCTGCACGTTTGTTCCATCGCGCTCAGCGCCGAACCCAGCCGTTCCGCGACGTTTCAGGCGATGGCCGCTGTCAGACAGGCGGGCGGTTTCGTCAGCTTTGACCCCAATATTCGCGCCGATCTCTGGCACGATGAAGCCGAGCTGCGCCACTGTCTTGAGCGGGCATTGGCCTGTGCAGACGTGGTGAAACTCTCGGTAGAAGAACTGGCGTTTTTAACCGGAAATGCGCAGGTGCATGAGGGGCTGGCGGCACTGATGCGTACCTGTCCGGCCAGGCGGGTGCTGGTGACGCAGGGAAAAGCAGGGGTGACCGCCTGGCACGAAGGCACATTGACGCACTATCCTGCATCACCCGTGGAATGCATTGATACCACCGGGGCGGGAGATGCTTTCGTCGCCGGGCTGCTGTTCGGCCTGGCACGTGATGGCGAAGCCAGCCTCTCAGACGTTATCACGCTCGCCCAGCGCTGCGGGGCGCTGGCGACAACCGCAAAAGGGGCAATGACCGCGCTGCCTTACCATCACGAACTGTAATTCTCCTCTCATGGGCCGCCGGTCGGCGGCCTGAATTGTCGCCTCGATCACACTTACTAAAACGGTTTAGCAAAAACAGTTGCCGATCCAAAATTTGGCGGTTTAGTATCATCAGCCTAAACCGGTTTAGCAATTTAGCACTTTCACCAATATTTTCGGGATGCGACAAAATGTATAAAAAACGCAGACTTGCCGTGATGATAGGCATGCTGGCCGGCAGTACCTCTGTTTTTGCCCAGACGGATATGACGCGTATCGAAGCGCGTCTGGCGGCGCTGGAGCAGCGCTTGCAGGAGGCGGAAACCCGCGCGCAGGCCGCTGAAAAGCGCGCCACGATAGCGGAAGAGAAAACGCAGCAGCTGGTCACCGCGCAGCAAAAAGCGCAAACCACCACCCAGGCGGTGGCGCAGCGTACCACGGCACTGGAGGAGAAAGCCGATCGGACCGGCGGCTTTGAGTTTCATGGTTATGCCCGTTCCGGCCTGCTGATGAACGACGCGGCCTCCAGCAGCAAAAGCGGTCCCTATCTGACTCCCGCAGGGGAAACGGGCGGGGCCATCGGGCGTCTGGGGAACGAAGCGGATACCTACGTGGAGCTGAACGTTGAGCACAAGCAGACGCTGGATAACGGCGCGACGACGCGCTTCAAGGCGATGCTGGCCGACGGACAGAAAACCTATAACGACTGGTCAGCAGACAGCAGCGACCTGAACGTCCGTCAGGCCTTTGCCGAACTGGGCAATCTGCCGGACTTCACCGGCGCGCTGAAGGGCAGCACCTTCTGGGCGGGCAAGCGTTTCGATCGCGACAACTTCGACATTCACTGGCTGGATTCCGACGTGGTATTCCTCGCCGGGACCGGCGGCGGCGTCTATGACGTGAAATGGAACGATACGCTGCGCAGCAACTTTTCCCTTTATGGCCGTAATTTCGGCAGCGAAGAGGAGATCGACAATAACGTTCAGAACTACATCCTCAGCATGAATCACTTCGCCGGGCCGGTGCAGCTGATGGTCAGCGGCCTGCGGGCAAAAGATAATGACGACCGTAAGGACAGCAACGGCGATCCGATTAAAACCGACGCGGCGAACAACGGGGTGCATGCGCTGGTTGGTTTGCACAACGAGAGCTTCTACGGCCTGCGGGAAGGTTCCGCCAAAACGGCGCTGCTTTACGGCCACGGTCTGGGTGCCGAGGTGAAAAGCATCGGTTCTGACGGCGCGCTGCTGTCTGAGGCCGATACCTGGCGCTTCGCAAGTTACGGTGTCACGCCGCTGGGCGGTGGCTGGCATATAGCGCCCGCCGTGCTGGCGCAAAGCAGTAAGGACCGCTACGTGAAGGGCGACCGCTATGAGTGGGTCACGCTCAACACGCGTCTGATCAAAGAGGTGACCCAGAATTTCGCCCTCGCGTTCGAGGGCAGCTATCAGTACATGGATTTGAATCCGGAAGGCTACAAGGATCGCAATGCGGTTAACGGCAGCTTCTACAAGCTGACCTTCGCCCCGACGCTAAAGGCGGGCAAGATTGGCGATTTCTTCAGCCGTCCGGAGCTGCGCCTGTTCGCCACCTGGATGGACTGGAGCAGCAGGCTGGATAACTACGCCAGCGATGACGCCTTTGGCAGTAGCGGCTTCAACGCGGGCGGGGAATGGAACTTTGGGGTGCAGATGGAAACCTGGTTTTAACCCTTCACGCTCCCGCATCGCGGGGGCGTTTCGAACATCATAAAAAGAGGTCAGGAAGAGGTATCTATGGATTTTAATCATATTGCTCGCGAGCTTATTCCGCTGCTCGGTGGCAAAGAGAACATTGCCAGCGCGGCGCACTGCGCCACGCGCCTTCGTCTGGTGCTGGTCGACGATGCGCTTGCCGACCAGCAGGCTATCGGCAAGGTTGAAGGCGTAAAGGGCTGTTTTCGCAATGCCGGGCAGATGCAGGTGATCTTCGGCACGGGCGTGGTGAATAAAGTTTACGCGGCATTTATTCAGGCAGCAGGAATTGGCGAGTCCAGTAAATCGGAAGCGGCGGATATTGCAGCCCGCAAGCTGAACCCGTTCCAGCGTATCGCGCGCTTGCTGTCCAATATTTTCGTGCCGATTATCCCGGCGATTGTGGCCTCGGGGCTGCTGATGGGCCTGCTCGGGATGGTTAAAACCTACGGCTGGGTCAACCCGGATAACGCGCTGTATATCATGCTGGATATGTGCAGCTCGGCGGCGTTTATTATTTTGCCGATCCTGATTGGCTTCACCGCCGCGCGCGAGTTTGGCGGCAACCCGTATCTGGGCGCGACACTGGGCGGCATTCTGACGCACCCGGCGCTGACCAACGCCTGGGGCGTGGCGTCCGGCTTCCACACCATGAACTTCTTCGGCCTCGAAATCGCCATGATTGGCTATCAGGGAACCGTCTTCCCGGTGCTGCTAGCGGTATGGTTTATGAGCATTGTGGAAAAACAGCTGCGCCGGGCGATTCCGGATGCGTTAGATCTGATCCTGACGCCGTTCCTGACCGTCATTATCTCCGGTTTTATTGCGCTGTTGATTATTGGCCCGGCGGGGCGCGCGCTGGGCGACGGGATCTCCTTCATTCTCAGCACCCTCATTGCCCACGCAGGCTGGCTGGCCGGGCTGCTGTTCGGTGGGCTTTATTCGGTGATTGTCATTACCGGTATTCACCATAGCTTCCACGCCATTGAGGCCGGGCTGCTGGGTAATCCGTCAATCGGCGTTAACTTCCTGCTGCCGATCTGGGCGATGGCGAACGTGGCCCAGGGCGGGGCGTGTCTGGCGGTGTGGTTCAAAACCCGCGATGCCAAAATCAAGGCCATTACCTTACCGTCGGCGTTTTCTGCGATGCTGGGTATCACCGAAGCGGCGATTTTTGGTATTAATCTGCGCTTCGTGAAGCCGTTTATCGCGGCGCTGATCGGTGGCGCGGCGGGCGGTGCCTGGGTGGTATCGGTGCATGTCTACATGACCGCCGTTGGGCTGACGGCGCTGCCCGGGATGGCGATCGTCCAGGCCAGCTCGCTGCTCAACTATATCATCGGTATGGTGATAGCCTTTGGCGTGGCGTTCACCGTCTCTCTGCTGCTGAAATATAAAACGGACTCTGAATAATGACGTTACCTTCCCGCTGGCCTGCCGTGTTGCAGGCCGTGATGCAAGGCCAGCCGCGCGCGCTGGCAGACAGCCATTATCCGCAGTGGCATCCCGCGCCCGTGACGGGGCTGATGAACGATCCGAACGGCTTTATCTGGTTTGCCGGACGTTACCACCTGTTCTATCAGTGGAACCCGCTGGACTGCGATCATCGCTATAAGTGCTGGGGACACTGGAGTTCAGCGGATCTGGTCCACTGGCGGCACGAGCCCATGGCGCTGATGCCCGACGAAGCGTACGACCGCAACGGCTGTTACTCCGGCAGCGCCGTGGATAACAACGGCGTGCTGACCCTGTGCTATACCGGCAACGTTAAGTTTGACGATGGTGGCCGCACCGCCTGGCAGTGTCTTGCGGTGCAAAACGACGATGGCACTTTTGCCAAGCTGGGGCCGGTGTTGCCCCTGCCGGAAGGGTATACCGGGCACGTTCGGGATCCGAAAGTGTGGCGCCATGACGGGCAGTGGTACATGGTGCTCGGGGCGCAGGATCGGCATAAGCGCGGCAAGGTGCTGCTGTTTACGTCAGTCGATTTGCACGCCTGGGTCTCCTGCGGCGAAATCGCCGGTCACGGCGTCAATGGGCTAACGGACGCAGGCTATATGTGGGAGTGCCCGGATCTCTTTGCGCTCGACGGCACGCACGTGCTGATCTGCTGCCCGCAGGGGCTGGCGCGCGAGCCGCATCGCTATCTCAATACCTATCCGGCCGTCTGGATGAGCGGGGCGTTTGATTATCAAACGTCTGCCTTTGCGCATGGCGAACTGCACGAGCTTGACGCTGGCTTCGAGTTTTATGCGTCGCAAACCGCGGTGGCAGAGGATGGCCGCCGCATTCTCATCGGCTGGATGGGCGTGCCGGACGGCGAGGAGATGCTTCAGCCCACCCGCGCGCACGGCTGGATCCACCAGATGACCTGTCCACGCGAGCTGCGCTATCGCGACGGCAAGCTCTGGCAAACGCCGGTGCGCGAGCTGGAAGCGCTGCGCGAGGATGAACACCACTGGCAGGGGCGCGCCGACGATGCGCCGGACCTGGACGGGACGCGCCTTGAGTTCGAGTTAAGCGCTACGCACGTGAAGGTGAATTTTGCCGGTGCGTTGCGGCTGGTTATGGATGATGAGGGTTTACGTCTGGAGCGCGCCAGTCTGGAGACCGGAGAAACGTTGACCCGCTACTGGAGGGGTGACGTTAATCATTTGCGCGTGCTGTGCGACCGTTCCAGCGTCGAAATTTTCATCAATCACGGTGAAGGCGTGATGAGCAGCCGCTATTTTCCTGACCATCCGGCACGGGTGCGCGTCGAAGGTGCGTCCGACATCACATTACGCTACTGGTCGCTGCGCACCTGCATGATAGAATAGGCGTTTTGGCAGCCGGATCTAAGTCGTTGTGAGAAAAACAAAACGCGTCACCATCAAAGATATCGCGGAGCTGGCGGGGGTATCAAAAGCCACCGCCAGCCTGGTTCTGAACGGCCGCAGCAAAGAGCTTCGCGTGGCGGAAGAGACGCGGGAGCGCGTGCTGGCGATTGCCAAAGAACAGCATTATCAGCCCAGTATTCACGCCCGTTCGCTGCGGGATAACCGCAGCCACACCATTGGACTGGTGGTGCCGGAAATCACCAACTACGGTTTTGCCGTTTTTTCGCACGAGCTTGAGACCCTCTGCCGCGAGGCGGGCGTTCAGCTGCTGATCTCCTGTAGCGATGAAAATCCGGGCCAGGAGACGGTGGTGGTCAACAACATGGTGGCCCGCCAGGTGGACGGGCTGATTGTCGCCTCCAGCATGCTCAACGACGCGGACTATCAAAAGCTGAGCGAACAGCTGCCCGTTGTGCTCTTTGACCGTCATATGAACGACAGCTCCCTGCCGCTGGTCATCACCGATTCGATTACTCCAACCGCCAGACTGGTGGCCGACATTGCGCGCCAGCATCCGGACGAGTTCTACTTCCTCGGCGGGCAGCCGAGGCTTTCCCCAACCCGTGACCGTCTTGAAGGTTTTAAGCAGGGGCTGCGCGACGCCAGCGTCGAGTTACGTCCGGAGTGGATCATTCATGGTAATTACCATCCGAGCTCCGGCTACGAAATGTTTGCCGAGCTTTGCGCGCGCCTGGGCCGCCCGCCAAAAGCCCTTTTTACCGCCGCCTGTGGCCTGCTGGAAGGGGTGTTGCGCTACATGGGGCAACATAACCTGCTGCAAAGCGATATCCGTCTGGCCAGCTTCGACGATCACTATCTCTATGACTCTCTGTCTATTCCCGTCGATACCGTTCGTCAGGATAACCGACAGCTCGCCTGGCACTGCTTTGATCTGATTGGCAAACTGATTGAGGGGGAGACGCCGGAACCGATTCAGCGCAAGCTGGATGCAACCCTGCAACGTCGTTACCGGTCAGCCGAATAAAAGATTAGCAACTCGCGAATACGCCCATAACTTTAATTAATTAAAGATCTGTTTTCGCCGATAACCAAAGGGAAACTATATTCCTGAGGTTTGCTGTTATGTCGTTGAAAAAATCATCACTGATTATCCTGTTTTCCCTGCTTTTCTTCTTTGTGGCGAGCACCATCACCAGCGTTGGGCTCATCATCAAAAGTAATAATTCGCTGGATAACGTGAACAAAGAAATTCAGGTGGTTCTGTCGATTATTGACCCCATTAACCACAGCCGAACCCTGCGCGTCAGGGTCATGGAGTATGTGAAAATGGTGGAAGCGGGGGACGCAGCCGTTTCGTCCGCAAAACTGGCCTCGGTAAAAGAGGCGCTGACCAAAGCCGACCGTGCCTTTTCGGCGTTTATGGCCTCGCCGCGTTTGCAGGATGAAGCCCCACTCGTCAATGACTACCAGGTGGCGTGGCAAAACTACCGTAATCAGGGGCTGGCGCCGCTGATCGCTGCGGCTGCCGCTCGCGATGTGTCACGCTTCAATACCCTCATCCCCGTGGTGTCCCAGCTCGATCGCCAATATGAAATTGTGCTCGATCAGGTGCTTTCCGTTCACCAGAAGTACGCGAAAACGCTTAACGAGGATGCCAGCCGTAATTTCGTGTCGGGACTGGTCATTATCGCCTGCATTGCCGCGCTGTTCGTGGTGGTGATCCTTGCCGTCAGCCTGCTGATGAAACGCCTTGTCTTTGCGCCGGTTGACCTGGCGCGTGAGCACTGTAGCCAGATTGCGGCAGGGAAGCTGGATGTACCGGTACCCGTCAAGGGTGATTCCGGGAATGAAATCGATCGCCTGATGGGCTCGATGGAGCAGATGCGTCAGGCGCTACTCTCCACGCTTTCTCAGGTGCGCGATGCCAGCCATACCGTAACCCACGCGGCGCAGGAAATTGCCTCCGGTAATATCGACCTGGCCTCGCGTACCGAGCAGCAGGCCTCCGCCCTGACCCAGACGGCGGCCAGCATGGAAGAGCTGAGCGCGACGGTGGCGAATAACACCGATAACGTCTTCCAGGCCGGTAAGCTGGTGCAGGATGCCGTGAAAAATGCCCGTACCGGCGAAGCGGTAACCCGTGAAGTCATCGAGACGATGAATACTATCGCGTCCAATTCGAAGCGCATTGAAGACATCACCAGCGTCATCAACAGCATTGCTTTCCAGACCAACATTCTGGCGCTGAACGCGGCTGTTGAAGCGGCGCGTGCCGGTACGCAGGGACGGGGATTTGCCGTCGTGGCGAGTGAAGTCCGCACGCTGGCGCAGAAAAGCGCGGTGGCGGCGAAGGATATCGAAAGCCTTATCGCCCAGTCTGTTTCCAGCGTGAAAAACGGGGCGGAGCTGGTGAACCGCTCGGGAGAGGTGATTCATTCTATTATCAGCTCTGTGAATAAAGTGAATGCGCTGATGGAGCAGATTTCGGTTGCCTCTGAAGAGCAGAGCCGCGGAATCGGTCAGGTTGGGCAGGCCGTAACCGAGATGGACGGCGTAACCCAGCAGAACGCGGCGCTGGTGCAGCAGTCCGCCGCTGCGGCAGCCTCGCTGGAGGAGCAGGCGCAGCAGCTGTCGCAGAGTATTTCAAGTTTTAGTCTGCCCAGGACGGCGTAACGGGCAAGCGTTGACAGGGCACGCATCTTCGACCACTCTAAAGCTCTATCTTAGAGAGGTCGTTATGCTTCAACGGTTTGCAAAGAAAAAAGTGCTGTTACTTTCTGCTCTGCTGGCTTCAGGGCTGGTCAGGGCAGAGGAGACGCTTCCGGATGTGCTGAAGCACTTCAGCGAACAGCAGGACATCAAAATCATAAAGAAAATTGATGCCCCCGGCGGCGCGCCTGCGTGGCTGGGGCAGTATCAGGACATGGGCGTGACGCTCTTTCTGACCCCTGACGGAAAGCACGTGGTGTCTGGCTATCTGTATGATGATAAGGGAACAAACCTCAGCGAGGCCTATTTCCAGAAGGAAATATACGCCCCGATGGGCCGCGAGATGTGGAAGAAGCTCAATGCGGCGCATCCGCTAAAAGAGGGCGCGGAGACTGCGCCGAAGAAAGTTTTTGTCTTTGCCGACCCGTTCTGCCCGTACTGCAAACAGTTCTGGGCAGAAGCGCAGCCGTGGGTGAAGGCCGGGAAAGTCCAGCTCAACACGCTGCTGGTCGCGTTTCTCAACCCGAACAGCGGGCGCAATGCCTCGGCGATCCTGAATGCGAAAGATCCGGTCTCGGCCTGGAAAGAGTACGAGCTCTCCGGCGGCAAAAAGCTGCCGAAACCGGAAGGCGCGGCCTCCCGGGAAACCGTTGAGATCCTGCAAAATCATCAGACGTTAATGGACAGCCTCGGCGCGAATGCCACGCCGGCGATTTATTACCTGAATGAACAAAACGAACTGCAACAGGTCGTGGGCATGCCCGACGCGAAACAGCTTGAGGCGATGTTCGGGCCGAAGCCCTAAAAGAAAGGCAGAAACAGGGCGTTTCTGCCTTTTCTTCATCAGCTACCCCAGCGTCCCCGCAGGTAATTCACCGCGTCCTGCGTCTGCGGCTGGTTAAGATAATCTTCGCGGAACAGGATAGTGCCTTTTACGTCAGGCAGGGAATCGTTGAGATCGAGCTGTTTTTTCAGCTCCGGCACGCCGCCGTTCACCGTCCAGTCCGGTTCATTTCTGGAAGGCGCGCCCACCTTGTAGAACGCGATCCCGATATACAGGCGGGTATGGGTGGGTTTCACCACGTCAGCCCACCATTTTGTCAGCACATCGTAACGTGCTGCGTCGCGGGCGAAGGGCCAGTAAATCTGCGGCGCAATATAATCCAGTAACCCCTGCTGTACCCACTTGCGCGTGTCAGCGTAGGATTCATCGTAGGCTGCGGCACCGCGCGTGTCCGAACCTGCCGGGTCGAAGGAGCGGTTGCGCCAGACGCCCGCCGGGCTTACGCCAAATTCTACCTCAGGCTTGGCCTGCTTAATCGCCCGGGAGACCTGCACAATCAGCTCCTGGGTATTGTGCCGCCGCCAGTCGGCTTTTGACGCAAATCCCTCGCCGTAGCGCCTGAAGGTCCAGGCATCATTCAGGGCTGAACCCGGCGTTTCGGTATAAAAATAGTCATCGAACTGAACGCCGTCGACAGGGTAGCGATTCACCACTTCCATCACCACCTGGGTTATCCAGTCCCGCACCTCGGGAATGCCCGGGTCGAGGACAAAACGATCCCCCGAGGTGCGGATCCACTCCGGATGCTGGACGTAGACGCTGGAGGGATGAAGCGACGAGGTCCGGTTTAACGCGGCAATGGTCGACGGCTTCGTATTGGTGGAAACGCGGTACGGGTTAAACCAGGCGTGAACCTTCATGCCGCGCCTGTGCGCTTCATCCAGCATAAACTGGAGCGGATCGTAACCGGGATCTTCCCCGATAGTCCCCGTCAGGGTATCCGACCACGGCAGTATTTTAGAGGACCACAGCGCCGTGCTGTCAGGTTTTACCTGAAAGAAGACGGTATTGATCCCCAGGGTTTTCAGCTTATCGAGCTTGTCCGTCAGCGCCCGCTGCTGCTGGGCGATACGCTGGTCCGCGCTGCGGCCATTCACCGAGGAAACGGGTGGCCAGTCGAGACGGGAGACGGTCGCCAGCCAGATCCCGCGCATGGGTTCGTTGGTCTGCTGTACTGGTTTCGCCTGCGGCATTGGGGTAACGAGTGATTTGGGTGGTTTGGAGGTGCAACTTACCAGTAAAAGCGCGCAGCCAAGCAGCGCGCCGGTCCGTTTTACGTGTCGCATCATTTGCGTTTTAGCTCCTGGGTGTCCGGCTTTCCGTCCAGGGATTAAAGGCCGGTTCGTCCTGTTCCCCGGGACCGTCATCGTGAAGGGATTCGAGGTAAAGGGCTTCGACTTCCGCCCGCGCCCATGGTGTACGGCGCAGAAATTTCAGACTCGATTTAACGCTCGGGTCCTTGCGAAAACAGTTGATTTTGATTCGGTTGCCCAGTTCATTCCAGCCATATCGCGCAACCAGCGCGTTAACCTGCATTTCGAGCGTTACGCCATGCAAAGGATCGTTGGAAGTGTGTGCAGTCATAGGCGTCCGGTAGTCTCAATTTTTATGGGGATGTGATAAACGCTCAAAGGTTACAAGAAAGCAGGGGACGCGGCAATTTCAGCGTGAGGTTCTTCACCCTTGAGAGGGTGAAGAAGAGGAGATTACTATTTTTTAAACAGTTCTGGCGCCCAAGGCGTTGGGTCTACCTCCATAAACGGCGCGCGCTCAAAGCGAGACTTCAGCGCCCAGGGTACCGTACAGTCAAAAATCGTCTTGCAGGTTATCCCGTTTCCACGAATGGAGGGGCTGTAGTCCGGCGACTGGGAAGGATCGAGCTGGTGACCGCGGAGCCCCGGCAGATGGGTGATGCTGACGTCGCCCTGCATGCGGGTGGTCATCGCCCATAAAATGTCGTCGCTGTCGAAGATATCCACGTCTTCATCGACGAGAATAATGTTTTTCAGCTCGGAATAGGTGGCTAGCGCGATAAGAGCCGCCTGGCCCTGACGCCCTTCGTCAGAGGGCTGGCGTTTTTTCACCTGCAAGATGCCGAGGAATTTGCCGCCACCAGCGGTATGCGCGTAAACGTTTTGCAGGAAACCGGGGATGGCTTCTTCCACCGAATTGCGGATGCTGGCCTCGGTGGGTAAACCGGCAAGCGTGGTGTGCTCTTCGCCCGGACCGACCAGCGTTTGCAGGATCGCGTGATGGCGCATCGTGACGGCCTTCACCTTGATCACCGGCAGCGAAGGGTTCGCCTCCCCGCAGTAGCCGGGGAATTCCGGCATCGCATGCCCGGTATGGGTATGCTGATCTTCTTCGACGCGCACGCCCGGCAGCAGTTCGCCTTCAATAATAATTTCCGCACGCGCAATCGCTTTTTCATTTACGGCCACGCCCTGCACCAGTTCAACCGGGCGTTGACGCAGGGCACCGGCGACGCCCAGCTCGTTATAGCCGAAGGGCGTGGTCGGCGCTTCGAAGCAAGCGCCAATGTAGATAGCCGGATCAAGACCCATGTTGATGGTGACCGGCAGCGGTTTTCCCGCCTCTTCGGCTTTCTTACGGAACACTTCGATGTGACGGCCCGCGGCAAGGAACATGGAGAGCTCGTCGCGCTCCTGAACGCAGAGACGGTGAATGGTGACGTCGGTCAGCGACGCGTCTTCCGGATCGCTCGCCAGCACCAGCCCCAGGCAGAAGAACGGGCCGGCATCTATCGGCGTATTGGTCGGGGCCGGAAGCAGCTTACGCAGATCGAAGTCCGGATCGTCGGCGTAAAACACCTGCTCCTGGCACGGCGCCTGCGCCGCCGGAACGACAACGGGCGCAACCGGGTTTTTCACCGCCTGGCCGACGTGTTTTGCCAGTTCAGAGGGCTCGCACCCCAACAGCAGCGCCGCACGTTCGCGGCTGGCGTGCATGCCCACCAGGATGCGGGAATCCGGGTAACCCTTCACGTTATTGAACATCATAGCCGGGCCGATGCGCGTCGGACGTTTGACCGTGCCGCCGGCGCCGATGTGCCGGTAAACGCCCGCCAGCTCAGCATTCGGATCGACCGGATGGTCAGTTTCAATGTACTGGCCTTCGTGGCGCTGGAGCAGTTCGATGGCACTTCTGAGATCGTTAATGTGGTTTTCCATATTACCTCCTTGGTTGAATGCTTCCATTCTTAACCGGACGAACATTGCTATCAATTGCATCATTTATGCTATTTTGATAATCAAAATATTATCAATGACGGAGGCACGATTTGCAGTTTCGACTGATGCGCAATTTTATTGTGGTGGCCGAAGAGCTCCACATGCACCGGGCGGCAGAGCGACTGAATATGGCGCAGCCCGCGCTTAGCCAGCAGATTAAAACCCTTGAAGATCGCCTGGGGGTCACGCTGTTCAGCCGGGCGAATCGTCGCTTAACGCTGACGCCAGCCGGAGAGGCGTTTCTCCATAAAGCCAGAATCGCGATTTTCATGACCGATCAGGCGATTCTGGATGCCAGGCAAACGGCCAGGGGCGAGCAGGGCGTGCTGAATCTCGGATGTGTTTCAAGCGCGATATTCGACAGCAAACTGCCCGCCGCGCTGCGGCTTCTTCATGAGAAATGGCCGGCCATCACCCTTTCTATGATGACGGGGAACGTGCAAACCCTTTACACCGGCGTGCAAAGCAACCAACTGGATGTGGCCATCATCCGCGCGCCGCTACCGCTGCTGCCTGACGATCTGCAAAGCCGTCCGTTCACCACGGAAAAAGTCGTGCTGGCCTTACCGCATCACCATAGCCTGGCGGGATCTTCCGCGCTGACGCTTTCGTCTGTGAAGGAGGAAAAGTGGATTACCCTGCGCGATCCGCAGGGTATGGGACTGGAGCAATACTTTTATGACGCCTGCCACAGCGCGGGTATACAGCCTAACGTCGTGCAAAATGCCACCGATGTCCCCACGGTGATAAGCCTTGTCGCCGCGGGGTTTGGCATCGCCATGCTGCCGGCCTCAGCGAAGGCGATACGCGTACAAAACGTGGTCTTTGTGGATATTCTTGACCGACTCCGGGAGAGTGAGCTGACGCTGGTTTGCCATCGGGTGATTCGCTCTGAGGTTCTGAAAAAATTGATGAACATTCTCGATCATACCTGACGCCCGGCGGCCTGTAGAAGCTGGTCCCGCAGCCAGCGGTTAACCGGGTCCTGACCGTTTTTCGGGTGCCAGTACATACCAATAACGATCGGCGGCAGATCCAGCGGCGGCGGAAAAATATCAAGCGTTTGCGCGAAGCGTTGCAGCATGCGTCTGGGTAGGGTGCAGAGCAAATCGGTACCGCCAACAATCGCAGGCGCCATCGCGTAGCTTTGCGTCGACATCACCACGTTACGCTGGTGGCCAAGCCCCGCCAGATGGCGATCGACAAAGCCTGAGAAAGGGTCCCCCTCGGACGAAACCACCAGGTGGGAAAGGGCGCAATAGCTTTTCAGATCCATCGGCCCCGTACCGCGCGGATGGCCTTTACGCTGTGCGGTGGCATATTCATCGTCAAACAGTTTTCGTCTGACCCATGCATCGTGCGCGCCCGCGTTAATGCCGACATAAATATCCACCTCGCCATTTTCCATCTGCGCCGCCAGCAGTTGGGTTTCGGGGAGCGCAAAACGCAGGCGGATGCCTGGTGCCGCAGCGCTAATCTGATTCTGCAACTCCGCCCCGAGCATCAGCGCCGGATTCTCATGCAGGGCAATCACAAAGGTGCGGTTGCTGTTTTGCGCGTTGAACGTGGTGGGTTCAAGCATCGACGAAATGCCCTGTAAAACCGTCGTGACCTGCGGCCTTAACGCCTCGGCGCGCGGCGTAGGTAACACCCCACGTCCGTGTGGGGAAGGGACAAACAGCGGCTCACCGAACAGGAGACGCAGGCGCGCAAGGCGGGCAGACATTGCCGGCTGGCTGATGCCCAGCCGCGCGGCCGCATGGGTGATGTTCTGCTCCCTGAGCAGGGCATCCAGCGTCAGGAGCAGATCTATATCCATATCGGAAGGTGGCATCTTATTTTGCGTCACGGTTGGTATAGGTCACCGGGACCCACGCGTAGCCTTGCCGCTCGCCCTGCGTGACATAACCGATACCGGGGAAAGGCAGGTGCGGAGCCGCAATGAGATCTTTGTTTTTCACAAACGCCGCGAACGCCGCGTTACGCACCCTGGCGGCGCCGTCCTGATCCTCATCGTAAGCAATCGTCACATTGGGCTGCGGGAACTGAACCGCAGCGACGTGAATAATGTCGCCGACAAAGGTGATTTTTTCACCTTTGCTCTCCAGCGTATAGAACGACGAACCTGGGGTATGGCCCGGATGTACCGTTCCGCGGATGCCCGGCAGAAGCTGTTCCGTCCCGGAGAAGGTCTTCACTTTTCCGGCGTCCAGATAAGGTTTTAAGGTTTTGCGCGCAACGTCGAAGTAGTTCTGGTCATAGCCAGATTTTTTCTGGTTCTCGTCGTTAAAGAAAAATTCGATATCCGGTTTGCCGACATAGACCTGCGCATGAGTAAACACGCGCTGGCCGTCTTTCACCAGGCCACCGGCGTGATCGGAGTGAGCATGGGTGATGAGAATATCGGTAATATCTTCGGGTTTGATGCCCTGCGTCGCCAGGCTTTCAATCAGTCGGCCGCCTTTGCCGGGCCCAAAGAGTTGGCCTGATCCGGTGTCCACCAGGATTTTGTGGCCGGGCAGCGCGATATAAAACGCATTAATCGATGCTTCAACCGGGTTGGCCTGGAAATTTTTTGCCAGTAACGCATCAGTATTTTCCGCCGTTGTACGGCGCAACAGGGCGTGCAGATCCTGCGGTACGCTGCCGTCCGTAAAGGCGGTGACAATCGTATCGCCAACCTGAACGCTATAGCCGCCAGCCTGCTGTTTCACCACGTGCTGGGGAACGCTGGCTACCGCGTGGATCGCGGGTAAGAAAAGAACAGAACCGGTAAACAGGGTTGATAAAGCAAGTTTTTTCACAGTAAACATGATGGGCTCCTCAATAGTAAGTTCATCATAGTTCAACTGAGATTTTTGAGAACGGAAGGGGGGTGAATGTGACCTATCCATGAAATGGATAGGTCTGAGAGAAGTTTTTACAGAACGCCGGTACCGCCGTCAGAACACCAGACCTGTCCGGAGGCGTATGAGCAGGTATCGGAGGCAAACAGCACGTACAGCGGTGCGATTTCAACCGGCTGGCCCGGTCTGCCCAGCGGGGTATCTTCCCCGAACTTCTGGACCTTGGATTGAGGCTGGCCGCCGCTGGACTGAAGAGGCGTCCAGTACGGACCCGGCGCGACAGCGTTCACACGAATACCACGCGGTCCCAGCTGCTGCGCCAGAGACTTGGTAAAGGCCACGTTACAGGCTTTGGTCTGCGCATAGTCCACCAGGATCGCGCTCGGCTTAAATGCCTGAACGGAAGTGGTGTTGATGATCACGGCGCCTTCCTGCAAATGGCGCAGCGCGGCCTTAGTGATCCAGAAGGGCGCATAGACGTTGGTTTTGAACGTCGCGTCAAAATCAGCGGTAGTGAGATCGTCGATCGATTCGCAGAACTGCTGGCGCCCGGCGTTATTCACCAGAATATCCAGGCCGCCCAGTTCGGCGACGGCTTTTTCCACCAGCGTATCGCAGAACGACTCTACGCGAATATCGCCGGGAATAGCGACCGCTTTACGGCCTTCGGCCTTAATCAGCGCAATGACCGATGCGGCATCGGATTCCTCTTCAGGCAGATAGCCGATGGCAACATCTGCCCCTTCACGGGCATAGGCGATGGCGACCGCACGACCAATGCCGGAATCACCGCCGGTGATCAGCGCTTTTTTTCCTGCCAGTTTTCCCGACCCGATATAACTTGTTTCACCATGATCCGGTATTGGCTTCATTTCCGATGCCAGCCCGGGGGCCATTTGCGGTTGTTCAGCAAACGGTGGACGAGGGTAATGCAGCGTGTGATTATTTCCTGTAGACATACCGGCCTCCTTAAATAGTGAATTCCAAGATTAGTCGTTAATTAGACGCAAGCGGGCAAAATTGACAAATTCAGACAAATCTATATTCCATTGCCGGATGTAAATATCTTCTTAAGCCAGCATGTAATACCAGAAAAGGGCGACCTCATCTTTTTCCGGCAGAGCGTTGTAAAGATAGCGATCGTAACCGCCCAGAATAAATCCATAGTGACGATAGAACAGACAGGCTGAAACATTGACGTTCTGCGTCTCCAGCCGTAAGCCGGGCGCATTGAGGCTCCGCGCCCAGACATGGGTGGCAGACATCAGCTTATGCGCCGCACCCGTCCGGCGCTTTGAACGCTCCACGGCAATGTAATCCACTGAGATAAATTTATTCCAGTTACAGGATGCGGTAATAAAACCGGCAATTTCTCCGTCATCCGTTTCGGCAATCAGAAATATTGAATCCGGATTAACACAATGGTTTTCCAGCGTCTGGAGATCCAGTTCATACGTTTTAAGATAAGGCTCTGTTAACGCTTCAATATGCAAATCGCCAGTGAGAAAGGGCTCTCTGGCAACCTCATCAACCGTGAAAGAAAAATCACAGCATTCAAGACGGGCGAGATCGGTACTTAATCCTTTTCGAATATGCATGGTATTCCTTAAGTGGGAGTTATAAATAGATAATAGACGAAGCGGCATACCCTGCTGGCATAACACTCTGTTGATCCTGGTCTAAGCTTGTATTTCGTTCCGCGTAGAATGTGGTCATTCGAGGACAGTGAATGGAATTCAGAACATGTCGCAGGCACTGGGGTGCCGAGTTTATTTCCGATGACGTTGTACGTTTTCGCGTCTGGGCTGAAGGGCAGAAAGATCTCACGTTGCGTTTAACCGACACCGACATTCCGATGGCGGCGGTGGGCGACGGCTGGTTTCAGATTGACGTTCCCGGCGTCAGGCACGGTACGACGTATCAGTTTGTTTTACAGGATGGGTTGGCAGTGCCGGATCCGGCCTCGCGGGCCCAACAGAATGACGTCAACGGCCCGTCGGTGGTGATCGACCCGCGTCGCAATCCGCCCGCGCAACCAGAATGGAAAGGACGGCCGTGGGAAGAGACGGTAATTTACGAACTGCATATCGGGACCTTCACCGAGGAAGGAACCTTCAGGGCGGCCATCGAAAAACTGCCTTATCTGGCCGAACTGGGTATTACGCAGCTGGAAGTAATGCCCGTTTCCCAGTTTGGGGGGCAACGCGGCTGGGGGTATGACGGCGTATTGCTGTATGCCCCGCACTCGGCTTATGGCACGCCGGAAGATTTTCATGCCTTTATCGACGCAGCCCACGCGCTTGGGCTTGCCGTGGTGCTCGATATCGTACTCAATCACTTTGGCCCGGAAGGGAACTACCTGCCGTTACTCTCGCCGGCGTTTTTCCATCAGGATCGGATGACCCCGTGGGGCAACGGGATTGCCTATGAGGTTGACGCGGTCCGACAATACATTGCCGAGGCGCCGTTATTCTGGCTGTCGGAGTATCATCTTGACGGTCTGCGCTTCGACGCCATCGACCAGATCCATGACGACGCAGAGACCCATATTCTTCCCCACATTGCGCAACGGATCCGCGACGCATTTCCGGATCGTCATATTCATCTCACCACCGAAGACAGTCGCAACGTCATTTTCCTGCATCCGCGCGATGAGCATGGTCAGACGCCGCTTTTCACCGCCGAATGGAATGATGATTTTCACAACGCCGCGCATGTCTTCGCGACCGGGGAATCTCACGCCTATTACCAGGATTTCGCCTACGAGCCGGAGAAAAAGCTGGCGCGAGCGCTGGCCGAAGGCTTTGTCTACCAGGGCGAAATCTCGCTTCAGACCGGAAAATCGCGCGGGGTAGAGTGTCGAGAGCAGCCTCCGCAGTTTTTTGTCGATTTTATTCAGAACCACGATCAGGTCGGCAACCGTGCCCAGGGTGAGAGGCTCATCTCTCTGGCTGGCGCGGATAAAACGCGGGTGCTGTTCGCGGCGCTGCTCCTGTCGCCTCATATACCGCTGCTGTTTATGGGCGAGGAGTATGGCGAAACGCAACCGTTCCTCTTTTTCACCGACTTCCACGGCGACCTGGCGAAAGCGGTGCGGGAAGGGCGCGCGAAAGAGTTTACTGGACATGCCGGGCACGATGAAACCGTACCGGATCCCAACGACCTGAATACCTTTATGCGTTCGAAGCTGGACTGGAACAGGGTGGATACGGAGGAAGGCAGGGCGTGGCTGCACCTGACGCGCGAACTGATTGCGCTGCGTCAGCGCTATGTCGTCCCGCTACTGAAGGAGCAGGGCGTGGTTGAAGGTAACGTCCTGCAAACAACGCTCGGCATGATTGCCGTGAGCTGGCGTTTTCCGTCCGGTACGCTGTGGATGGCGCTGAATATCGGTAAAAAGCCGCTCCCCTTGCCGGATCTGCCCGGAAAACCGATCTTTAGCTGGCCGGAGGCAATCGAAAACCTGCCGCCGAACTGCATTGTTGTTCGCTTTGCTGAAGGAGAAGCAACGCTATGATCCCGTCCTCAACCTATCGCATTCAGTTTCGCAACGGCATGACCTTTGACCGCGTGGTGGCCTTGATACCGTATATGAAAGATCTCGGTATCAGCCATCTCTACGCGTCGCCTGTTTTCACGGCAACCACGGATTCCACTCACGGCTATGACGTGACAGACCCCAACGAAATCGACCCGGCGATTGGCGGGCGGGAAGGGTTTGACCGCATGGCGGCGGCGCTTAAGCAGGCGGAGATGGGATTGATTCTGGATATTGTGCCGAACCACATGTCCACCTCCCTGGAGAACCGCTGGTGGCGCGATGTGATCGAGCACGGCAGGCAGAGCCGCTACGCAACCTATTTTGATATCGACTGGTCCCGACCGCTAACGCTGCCGTTTCTTGGCGACACCTTCGAAGCCGAGCTGGAGCGCGGGGCTATCACTATTAAACGTGACAGCGTCACGAATAAAGCGGAGCTGGTTTACTACGACACCGCCTATCCGCTCAATCCCGGCACGTTTGCCGAGGACAAAAGCATCGCTGAGATCCACGAGGCGCAAAGCTGGCGGCTGATGTCCTGGCGGGAAGCGCCGAAACAGCTTTCATGGCGACGCTTTTTTGAAATTACCGGGCTGGTGGGCGTGCGGGTGGAGGATGAGGCAGTATTTGCAGACACGCACCGCCTGATCCTTGAGCTTGTTCACGCTGGCGTCGTCGACGGCCTGCGCATTGACCATGTGGACGGGCTTGCCGATCCGCTGGGCTATTTGCAGCGCCTGCGGGCGGCGACCGGGCCGGATTGCTACATCACGGTGGAGAAGATCCTCGCGAGAGGGGAACAGCTTCCTGCGGAGTGGCCCGTCTCGGGTACCACAGGCTATGAGTTTATCGCCTCGCTGGCGGAAGTGCTGGTGGACGATAACAACCTCTCGCGGCTGGAGACGCTCCACGATGAGACGCTGGGCACGACGGTGGACAGGCATACGGAGTTGCGCAAGGCCAAAGGTCTGATGACCGATCGTAACTTTGAGGGCGAATTCACCACGCTGCTGACCATCGCCAGCGAGCTGGCCCGGCGCAACGACGTGGCAGTGCAGCACGACGATATTCGCCACGCCCTGCGCGAGCTGCTTATCGCCTTTCCGGTATATCGCACCTACGGCACCGCGGAGGGGCTGACGCCCTCGGACGTGGCGCTGCTCTGCCGGGTGGTCGCCAGCGTGAACACGTCCGAACCCGCCCTGAGCCTGATCGTCCGTATTCTTACCGGCGATCTGCCGGAGCATGACCACGCGCAGGCATCCCTTTTCCGCACCCGTTTTCAGCAGCTGACCGGGCCGCTGATGGCGAAATCGGTAGAGGATACGCTGTTCTTCCGCCACAACCTGGAGCTGGCGCTGAACGAAGTGGGCGCCGACCCGACGCCGCGCGCGTTTTCACTTTCCCGTTTTCACCAGGAAATGCGCATTCGTCTTGCCCGCCAGCCCGACGCGCTGCTGGGGACCTCTACCCACGACACCAAACGCGGCGAGGATGCGCGAGCGCGTCTGTACACGCTGACGGAAGCGCCGGATCTGTGGGGAGAAAATCTGGCGCGCTGGCGGCAGATGAACCAGACGCAGGTCCGGTTCCTGAACGATGGCACCGCGCCGAACGCCGCCGATACCTGGATGATCTACCAGGCGCTGGCGGGCGTCTGGCCTGCCACGCTCTCGCCTGACGATCGCGACGGGCTTAATTCACTGGAAGAGCGTTTCCTCGGCTTTATCGAAAAAGCCCTGCGCGAGGCCAAGCAGCGGACCGACTGGATCGACAGCAACGAAGATTACGAGAGCGTGGTGCTGGACTATGTGCGGCATCTGCTCTCCCCGGATAACACCCTGTTCCTGCGTGATTTCAGTGCCGCACTACAGCCGTTCATTCGGGCGGGATTAATGAACAGCCTGAGCCAGACGGTGATCAAGCTGACTGCCCCCGGCGTACCGGACATCTATCAGGGTAGCGAAGGGCTTAACTTTAGCCTGGTCGACCCGGATAACCGACGCGAACCGGATTTCACCGCGCTGGCGGAGAACCTGAGCACGGCGGATGGCAACATCTTTAACGATGCGCGACGCTGGCGAGACGGCAGCGTGAAGCAGTATGTCACCGCCACGCTGTTACGGATCCGGCCGCATTACCCAGCGCTTTTCCGCTACGGCGACTGGCTGCCGCTGAAGGTGACCGGCGAGCGCGAGGAGAACCTGATCGTGTATGCGCGCCTTCACGAGGAAGAGGCGCTTATCGTTGCCGTGCCGCGCCTGGTGTTTGACGTCACCGACAATGCGGCCCTGTGGGCCAATACCACCGTGGCCATACCCCAGGAGCTGGCCGGAAAGCACTATCGGGATCTGTTTACCGGAGAGCGTCGCCTTCTGCCAGAGACGCTGGATTTAACGTCTGAAAAGGGATGTTTGTTGGTTCTGCTTACCTGCGAATAATCGAGGAGAACAAAAATGCCAAAGGATACAACGTTTGAAATTCGGGCCGGCCATGGCCAGCAGCTTGGCGCAAATTATGACGGAAAGGGGGTAAACTTCGCCCTGTTTTCCGCCCACGCGGAGCGGGTAGAGCTCTGTCTGTTTGACCCTTCCGGGAAAACCGAAATCGCCCGGCTGGAGCTGCCGGAATATACCCATGAGGTGTGGCACGGCTATGTGCCCGACCTGAAGCCGGGCGCGCTCTACGGCTATCGCGTTTACGGACCCTACGATCCGGAGAACGGCCATCGTTTTAACCCCAACAAGCTGCTCATCGATCCGTATGCCCGCGAACTGGTGGGCGACATTGCGTGGAACGATGCCCACTTCGGCTATGAGCTGGGGCATGACGAGCTCGATCTCAGCTTTGATACGCGGGACAGCGCGCCGTTTACGCCGAAATGTAAGGTCATCGACCCGAACGCCGTCGACTGGCAGGACTCGCGTCGGCCTGACGTGCCGTGGCCGCACACTGTGGTCTATGAAAGCCATGTGAAAGGCTTTACCCAGCTTAATCCGGCCATTCCGCCCGAGCTGCGCGGTACGTTTGAAGGGATGGGGCACAAAGCCTCCGTGGATTACATCAAAAGCCTGGGGATCACCTCGGTGGAGCTGCTGCCGGTTCACTGGTTCCCGGACGATCAGCACCTGCTGGATCGCGGTCTTAAAAACTTCTGGGGCTATAACTCGCTGGCTTTCTTTGCACCAGCGTCCCGCTATTACGGTCCGGCGGGTATCCAGGGTTTCCGCGACATGGTGCGCGCGTATCATGATGCGGGCATCGAGGTGATCTTAGACGTGGTTTATAACCACACGGCGGAGGGCAACGAGCTGGGGCCAACCCTGTCGTTCAAAGGGATTGATAACTTCTGCTATTACCGCACCATGCCGGATCAGCATCGGTATTACATCAACGACACCGGCACCGGGAACACCGTTAACACGTCGCACCCGCGCGTGTTGCAGATGGTCATGGACTCCCTGCGTTACTGGGCGGAATCGATGCAGATTGACGGCTTCCGGTTTGACCTCGGGACCATACTTGGACGCGAGCCGGAGGGATTCGATCCGCGCGGCGGCTTCTTCGATGCCGTGACCCAGGACCCGGTGCTGTCGAAGCTGAAGCTCATCGGTGAGCCGTGGGATATCGGCCCGGGTGGATATCAGGTTGGGGGCTTCCCGCCAGGCTGGGGCGAGTGGAACGATAAATACCGCGATACGGTACGTGAATACTGGAAGGGGGATAACGTCTCTAACGATTTTGCCGCCCGCCTGCTGGGGTCCGGCGATCTGTATGACCTGCGCGGTCGTCGTCCGTGGGCCAGCGTCAATTTTATCACCGCGCATGACGGCTTTACGCTCAACGACCTGGTGTCGTACAACGAGAAGCATAACGCCGATAACGGGGAAGATAATAACGACGGACATAACGATAACCGTTCGTATAACTACGGCGAGGAAGGGCCGACGGAAAACCCGGATATCATCGCCACCCGCGAGCGGCAGAAGCGTAATTTCCTCACCACGCTTTTCTTCTCCCACGGGACGCCGATGCTGCTGGCGGGAGATGAGTTTGGCCGGACGCAAAAGGGCAACAATAACGGATACTGTCAGGACAGCGAGATCTCCTGGATAAACTGGGAAGGGCTATCAGAAAACGACGAGGCGCTGCGCGAGTTTACCCGTCGACTGATCGCCCTGCGCGCGGAGCAACCGCTGCTGCGCCGGGAGAACTGGCGCGACGGGCTGGAGATCCGCTGGTTTAACGCCGGCGGCGGCCCGCAGCAGTCGGAACAGTGGGACGAGGGCTCCACCCTTGGTCTCTCCATCAGCCGTCCGGACCTTCAGCAGGAAGAGGGCGTCTGGCACGACGTGCTGATGCTGTTCAATCCGTTTGAAGGCACCGTGCCTTTCCAGATACCGCAGTTTGGTGAAGGGGGTTGGGTGCTCGAACTCTCGACGGCGGAGGATGCCCCCACGGGGGAAATCATCACTGAATCTGTCGATTACGAGCTGGCCGGGCGGAGTATCACCCTGTTCCGCCGTCCTTAAAGCGAGGCCGCCGCGCGTGCGGCGGTATCGTACAGAGAAGAGATCGCGCGCAGCAGCTGCGCGGTCTCGCCAATTGACGTTCCCGGAATGCCACTTTCCGCATGAATGTTGATCAGGCAGGCTTCCCGCACCTCACGGTACTTCATGCACAGCGCTTTCCCGTCCTCGGTCGTAGAGAAAAAAAGCTCTTTCCCCGCTTTCTCGCTGGTGACGTAGCCCGCCTTCACCAGCTTTTTCAGCGCATACGTCACCACGTGGGTATCTTCCACGTTCAGCACAAAGCAGATGTCGGCCAGCTTCTTCTTGCGGTTGCGGTGATTCACGTGGTGCAGAAGCGAAACGTCAAAGGCTCCCATATCCGGTTCACCTGCTGCGGTCATGCAGCGCACCATCCACTTGTTGAATGCGTTGCTGGTCATGATCAGGGCGTATTCCAGCTCTGATAATTCGGCACACCGCTCTGAGACCAGATGACGGGAGGAGACGATACGCCCGTCCGCAATATCGTCGTGGTTTAACGCTGCCTTCGTTTTCTTAGTCGTCATACCGATCCTTTCTCCAGAATGTAAACCCGTCGATAAAATAAGAACATTTTATTGATAAATTGTTTACATGTTTTTGACGTTCAGATATAGCTTTTTAGTGCAGGTTCTGCGGAGCCTGACGCAAAACACAACATCGCGCGCCGTAATGCACCGGCTTCGCTCTGCTGCGAAGTATAAAAAATAGCCGTCGGCGCGCAACGCTCACTTTGGATAGGGTAACGTTTATGGACAGTTCTACACTGTTGCCGCTTATCGGGATTCCGGTGGTGGTTATTGGTTTTGCACTGCGTTTCAACCCGCTGCTGGTTGTCGTGGTGGCGGGGCTGGCGACGGGCCTGCTGGTTGGCATGGATTTCGGCATGCTGCTGGAAACCTTTGGCGAAAAGTTTGTGAATAGCCGATCGCTTGCCACCTTCATCCTGATCCTGCCGGTGATTGGCCTGCTGGAGTATTACGGGCTGAAAGAGCGCGCCCAGGCATGGGTGGCGAAGATCGCCAGCGCCACCTCGGCGCGTATCCTGATGCTCTACTTTGTCGCCCGCGAAGGGACGGCTGCGCTCGGGCTGATGTCGCTGGGCGGCCACGCGCAGACGGTGCGTCCGCTGCTGGCGCCGATGGCGGAAGGGGCCGCGCTGAATGAATACGGCGACCTGCCGCAGCACATTCGCGACAAAATCAAAGCCCATGCCGCCGCCTGCGACAATATCGCGGTTTTCTTTGGGGAAGATATCTTTATTGCCTTCGGCGCGGTGCTGCTGATTGACGCCTTCCTCAAGGAGAACGGGATCGAGGGGATCGAGCCGCTGCATATCGGCCTGTGGGCCATTCCGACCGCCATCGCGGCCCTGATTATCCATATGACGCGCCTGCTGCGCCTCGACGCCAGCATTCGTCGCGACGTGATGGCCTGGAAAGCAGAGCAGGGCACGCAGGAGATCGCATCATGATGACGCTCATCACCATAAACCGCGTGTACTACCTGATTGGCTTCGTCGTGATGCTGCTGGTTGTGATGACCCTACGCGATCGCGCCAACCCGAAACGCTTTACGACCGCGCTGTTCTGGTCCCTCTTCGGCGGGATCTTCCTGTTTGGCGATCTGATGGTGCAGGAGCTGGGCAGGTCGCTGGCGTATCGCATTATTGGCGGCGCCGTGATCGTGATTGCGCTGCTGGCCGGTTTCGGGCTGGTCGGGAAGGGGCACTATAAAATGGCTACCGAGGAGGAGCGCGTTGCCTCGTCGAACCGGCTGAAAAACTGGCTGTTTTTACCCGCGCTGATGATCCCGGTGGTGACGGTGATCGGGACGCTGTTCCTGAAGGGCGTCTCGATCGGCGGCGTTTACCTGCTCGACCAGAAACAGCTCACCCTGGCGGCGCTGTGCGTGGCCTGCGTGGCGGCGATCCTCACGGGCTGGTGGCTGACGAAAGGCACACCGCTGCACGCGATTCGTCAGTCTCGTCGGCTGGTCGACACCATCGGCTGGGCGGTGATCCTGCCGCAGATGCTCGCCATGCTGGGTGGGGTGTTTGTGGTGGCCAATACCGGTGAATCGGTGCAGAAGGTGGTCAGCCTGTTTGTGAACCCGGACAGCCGCTTCATGCTGGTGGTGATTTACTGCGTGGGGATGGCACTGTTTACCATGATCATGGGTAACGCTTTTGCGGCGTTCCCGGTGCTGAGCGCCGGTATTGCCTTGCCGTTCCTGATTAACGTTCATCACGGTAACCCGGCGCCGCTGCTGGCTATCGGCATGTACGCGGGCTACTGCGGCACGCTCATGACGCCTATGGCCGCTAACTTCAACATCGTGCCTGCCGCGCTACTGGAGCTAAAAGACAAATATCAGGTCATCAAGATCCAGATCCCGACCGCGTTAACCCTGCTGGTGGTGAACGTGTTCTTAATGTATTTCCTCGTGTTTCGCTAAGGAGCCGCTATGGAATTAACGCAACATCAGGCTGACGCCTTCGCCAGAATGCCGTTGACCTATTTACGTCAGGAATACCCGAATCACATTATGCACCTGCTCAACGATGACGGTGACGTATTGCCGCCTCGCGAGCTGCATCCGATATTTTACGGCTGCTTCGACTGGCATTCGGCTGTACATGGCTACTGGTTACTGCTGCGCTGCCTGCGTCTCTATCCCGAACTGCCATGTCGGGAGGAGATTATCGCCCTGTTCGACGAACACCTGACCGATGAGAAGGTGGCGAAGGAGCTGGCCTATTTTACCGCGCCGTTCCGCGCGTCGTTTGAACGGCCCTATGGCTACGGCTGGCTGCTGGCGCTGGCGCAGGAGCTGCAACAATCGACGCTGCCGCAGGCGGAGCGCTGGTACCAGACGCTGCAACCGTTAACTCTGGACATTCGCCAGCGGCTGGTGGATTACCTCAGCAAGCTTACCTATCCGATCCGCGTCGGGACGCACTACAACACGGCGTTTGCACTCGCGCTGGGGCTGGACTATGCCCGCGCGGTAAACGACGAAACGCTTGAGCACGCCATCCTGGACGCGGCGACGCGGTTTTATCTCGCGGATACGCATTATCCGGCACATTATGAGCCGGGCGGCGACGAGTATATCTCCGGGGCACTGACCGAGGCCCTGCTGATGAGCAAGGTGGCGGAGGATTTCCCGGCCTGGTTCGATGCGTTTCTGCCCGAAATCGCGTCCGTTTCAGCGCTGATGCATCCGGCAGAGGTGAGCGACCGCACCGATCCGAAAATTGCGCACCTCGACGGGCTCAACCTCAGCCGCGCGTGGTGCATGAAGCATATTGCCCGTGCCTTGCCGGAGAATCATCGTGCCTGGCAGGCGTTACGCGATGCCGTTGCGCGCCATCTTTCGGCAAGCGTGGAGCATGTCGTCGGCAGTCATTACAGCGGCGGACACTGGCTGGCGAGTTTTGCGCTGCTGGCGCTGGAGTAGCCCAGCCAGGCCTCATTTTATCAGCCTCAGCGACCGTAACCGGCTTACGCTAACCAATACGGATACCGCTGAGGCTGCCGTGGCGATCCACAGCGCAGCATGAACGGGTCTTCCATCTGCTGTCAGCATTACCCCTACAACCGCTGCACCGAGACACTGTCCGAACGTCCGCATGATGGACAAAACGCCTGAAGCAAAGCTCGCATGGTCACGCGTAACGTTTGAGAGCATTTCCCGGTTGTTGGGGCTCTGGAAGCAGCCAAACCCCATACCGCACACCAGGCACCGCAGACAGATATCCCACATGGCTGGGCTGGCAGGCAGCGTCGCCAGTAGCCCCAACCCCACAGCGAAAATCATCAGTCCGAGAGTGGAGATCGGCGGAGCCGAAATTGTGTCCGCCCACCGGCCTGCATGCGGTGCAATCAGCACGATCCCCAACGGCCACGGCGTAAACAGCAGAGCAGAGACGAGCGGGCTAAAGCCATAGACGCTTTGAAGCAGGAACGGCAGGGAAATGAAGGCGATCCCCTGGCTGACGAACGCCATCATCGACGTAAGGGCCGAGAGGGTAAAACGTTCATTTTTGAAGATGGCAGGCGGCAATAACGGGTTGGCCGAGCGGCGGATCTGCCAGACAAAGGCGATGCCGCTTAGCGCGGCGAGCGCCGACCAGCAGAGGCTGGTGATGTGATGTTCTGCGTTCTGAAAGCTGTTCGCCGCCACGATCGTTGAGCCCAACAGCAGCGCCGACAATATTGCCCCCGATGTATCGAAGGGCGCCTGATTTCGAACCGCGTCACGCGGCAGCGCTCTGACAGCCAGATACAAGGCGAGAGCGCCCGGAATAACGTTTATCGCAAACAACCATTGCCAGCTCAGCATATGAAGAATTGTACCGCCCAATACCGGCCCGATAGCGGAGCTGAAGGCGATGAGCAGGGCGTGCAGCCCAAGAACGCGGCCCAGCAATCGTCCGGGAAACACGGACCGCAATATCGCGGGGGCAATACTCAGCGTCGCTGCGCCGCCGATCCCCTGAAGCACACGCATGCCGACGAGCGCTTCCGGGGTATTCACCAGCGCGCAGCCCAGTGACGTCAGGGTGAAGGTCGTCAGGCCTGCGAGAAATACGGGGCGGTAACCCAGGCGGGCCGCAATCGCCGCAAATATCGCTAGCATCATCGCAGCCGCCAGTAAATATCCGTTGGCGAACCAGACGGCAAAACTGGCAGATACCTGCATCTCCTGAGCCATAGATGGCAGGGCAATATTGATCATGGTGCCATCAAATACGCCCATTAACGTGGTGGTCATGACTGCGGCCATCACCCGTGCGCGCACCGGGCCAGGCAGTCCTTCGTCGCCGGGTTGACTGGAAAAGAGCGTCATCATGTTGTCCTCTGAAAGATTATGGATGACGAAACTATAAAGATGGCTTTTACCGGGCGGAAGGCGCACCATTTGCACTTTATCGTTGCATGAAACGCCTTATCCGAATGTGAAGGGAGGAGGGATAATGTCCGATCCGGATTTTAATTTGCTAATAGCGCTCGACATACTGCTGAGTGAAGCGAGCGTGGCAGGCGCGGCACGTCGTTTGAACCTCAGCACCTCGGCCATGAGCCGCACGCTGAGCAGGTTACGCGACGTCACAGGCGATCCGATTCTGGTACGCGCCGGACGAAACATGGTCCTGACCCCGTGGGCCGAAGCAACGCGGGATCGCGCCCGGCGCGCGGTTCACGAGGCGAAGGCGGTATTGCAGCCCTCAACCGAAACGTTCAACGTGGAAACGCTAGAGCGCCTTTTCACCATCCGGGCAAACGATGGTTTTGTGGTGGCGTTTGGGCCTGCGCTTATAGCGGCTGTGGCCAACGCCGCGCCGGGCGTCTGTATACGCTTTGCGCCCAAGCCGGAAAAAACGTCGCGCTATCTGCGGGAAGGACTGGTCGATCTGGAGATTGGCGTCCAGAGCAATATGGGGCCTGAAATCCGTTTGCAACGGCTGTTTGAGGATCGGTTTGTGGGCGTGGTGCGTAAAGGACACCCGCTGGCTGCCCTGGCAGACATACGCGTGGACGACTATGTCTCCTGGGGCCATGTGGTGGCGTCACCCGAGGGTGCATTGCACGGATCCGTGGACGATGCGCTGGCCGGGATAGGGATGAAGCGTAAAATCGCCAGCGTCGTACCGGGATTTCCGACGGCCCTGTCCGTGGCGCTGGAATCGGATCTTATTGCCATGATACCCGCGCTCTATTTACTTAATCAGCAGGTAACAGACCAGATACACGTTTTCGAACTGCCGTTCAAAAGCCGGCGTATAACGGTGTCGCAGATGTGGCACCCGCGAATGGAGCGCGACCCTGGCCATCGCTGGCTGAGAGAGACAATTCTGGGGATATGTGGTGAGGGCAGGTCTTAACGTTAACGGCTTCCGTGTGAATTTGTATAGAGATTGCTATACACAATGCCTGTGCTATGCTTGTAAAGCAAATGCTATACAAGAGGTGTTCCCATGAAATCAGATGTTCAGCTCAACCTTAGAGCCAAAGAATCTCAGCGGGCGCTTATCGATGCCGCCGCAGAGATCCTTCATAAATCACGTACGGACTTCATTCTGGAGATGGCCTGCCAGGCGGCCGAGAATGTGATCCTCGATCGACGGGTATTCAATTTTAACGATGAACAGTATGCCGAGTTCATTGATATGCTCGATGCCCCGGTGGCGGACGATCCTGCCTTAGAAAAACTGCTGGCAAGGAAACCCCAGTGGGACGTGTAACCGCACCAGAGCCTTTAACCAGCGTCCATCAACTGGCGGAGTTCTTCAGTGGGGAAGCCGTGCTTGATGAATGGCTAAAACAAAGAGGTCTGAAAAACCAGGCGCTCGGCGCAGCCCGAACGTTCGTTATTTGTAAAACGAGCACGAAGCAGGTAGCGGGTTTTTACTCACTGGCTACCGGCAGCGTTAACCATACGGAAGCGACCGGTAATCTACGGCGTAACATGCCGGATCCCATTCCCGTGATTGTACTTGCCCGTCTGGCAGTCGATGTCTCATTGCGTGGAAAGGGGTTGGGAGCCGATTTGCTCCATGATGCGGTTTTACGCTGTTATCGGGTGGCAGAAAACATCGGCGTGCGGGCGATCATGGTTCATGCACTGTCTGAGGAAGCCAAGGCTTTTTATATTCACCATGGTTTCAGGGTATCGCAGACTCAGGAACGGACACTGTTTCTCAGACTTCCTCAGTAGAGATAAAGGGGAAGGGGTGAATGTGAGGAGCTCATAGGATTGGGGATAAGCTTTAGAATATCGCATTTAACATAATATACATTATGCGCACTAAGATTAAAGAAGCTAAATTCTAGCGTCCGTCTCAGGCCAATCCCCAATCCGCGAAAGTTACACCATGGCGCAAAATCTGGTGCGGTTCCAGGCGTCTCTCATACTATTGACCTTCATCTTCCTTACCGTAGTAAAGTTTACCGAGTTTAATGAGCGGCCTGCCTTGTGATTTACGGTGCATGTTAGTATCACGCAGTGAATAAACGCAGCCACAGTACTCCTGCTGATAAAACTGTTCGCGCTTGCTGATCTCAATCATGCGCGACGATCCTCCCTGCTTACGCCAGTTGTAATCCCAGTACACCATTCCCGGATAATGCGCGGCGGCGCGCTGTCCGCAGTCGTTAATCTGCTGCATATTTTTCCAGCGGGAAATTCCGAGCGAGCTGCTGATCACGCTGAAGCCATTTTCAGCGGCATACAGCGCTGTGCGCTCAAAGCGCATATCAAAGCACATGGTGCACCGAACGCCGCGCTCAGACTCCCACTCCATACCTTTGGCGCGCTCAAACCAGTTATCGGTATCGTAATCTGCATCGACAAATGGCACGCCATGTTTCTCAGCGAAACGAATATTCTCCTCCTTGCGGATGAGATATTCTTTCTGCGGATGAATATTCGGATTGTAAAAGAAAATGGTGTAATCAATACCCGACGCCTGAATGGCCTCCATGACCTCACCGGAACAAGGGGCGCAACACGAGTGCAACAACAGTTTATCTGCGCCGTTTGGAAGCTGTAGTTTCGGACGTTCAAAATTAGTCATAGCCATCAGTTATTTGATTCAGGAAATTTATGGTGGCGGACAGTGTAGCATCGAAAAGATTGCTTTAAAAAATGCGATGAGTTTTGTGCTCTCAACGCTCATAAACATCATTGCTGTCCCGCGTGGCCTCCCTTGCCGTGACATGGACATCGTTAAAGTGCAGCCCGTCAACGCCCGAAATCTTACCGAACTCGGTGGCATCAATCGTAATACCTTCCAGCACGAGCCCGGATAACGGACGCTCCGGATACCCTTCGATGAAAAATGCGCGTGAAAAAATGGTATTGGCGGATCGCCGAGCCACGATATTTTTAAGCGTCAAGTGGCTGACCGCAGTAAGTCCGGCTTTTCCCTCGACGCCCTCAGCCAGCTTGCGCCAGTGTTCTGGTTTTTCAGATAGATTGTCCTGATCGCCATAGCTGTACTGCGGGAACCAGTTCAGCTGGATCAGAACGGGAAAGCGTACGTCCGTAAGTCGTAAATTCTGTACGGTAATATCCCGAATGAACCCGCCTCGGTTACGGGCAGACTTAATGCGAAATCCAACGCCCGTACCGTTAAACGCATTATTTTCGATCAGGACGCGTTCAATGCCGCCTGAGGTTTCGCTCCCAAGGGTGATCCCGGACCCCTTATTCAGCGTACAGCCGCGAATCACTATATCCCGCGCGGGACGTGCTTTTTGCGCCGCTTCGCGACCCCGTCCTGATTTGATGCAGATATTGTCGTCATTGCAGGAAACGATGCAGCCTTCAACCCGCACCTGTTCACAGGAGTCGATGTCAATTCCGTCGGTGCTCGGCCCCGCAGAATTGCTAATCTGCACGCCCTCAACCGCGATATGGTGCGAATAACAGAGGTGCATGTTCCAGAATCCTGACTCCCGACTGGTGAAGTCACGCAGCAAAATGGTCTGGCTTTCATAAACCAGAACATTGCGCGGGCGCTGACAGTCGTAATCAACCACCCAGCGCAACCCTCTGGCGCTGTAGTCACCAACCATTCCGCTGTGCTCGTCCTCGCCCCAGAAGCGTTGCCACCAGACTGCACCCTGCCCGTCTATCGTGCCCGTACCGGTAATGCTGACATTTTCACAGTTGATAATATTAATGATGCCTGCCGGCCAGCGCATTTCAATGCCGGCTACCCGGGTATCAATCAGCGGGTAATCTGCTAAATCCTGGCTTCCCATAAGCCGAGCGCCGGCGTCCAGACGAAGCGATACTCCACTTTTCAGGAACAGTGCTCCGGTCAGAAAATGGCCTTGCGGGATAACGATGACGTCGTTGCGTTGCGCGGTATTGATGGCTTGCTGAATGGCGGAAGTTGACAGGCGTTGCGCGGTTGGGTCCGCGCCGAAGGCCAGAATGGAGATCGCTTTCATAGGTTGTCCTTAAAAGAATGAAAGCGTTAGTCTAAGAATCAGCGTGACGCATAACCTTTGTCTGTTTGACAGCCCCGCAGTCAGGCTGGCAAAAAAACGGATATTTACTGGCTTGCGATCACCGCAATGCCCTTTTCTTTCATGGCGTTGACCCAGCGTTCATCCGTTGTGTCCTCAACGACCAGCGTATTGACCAGCGACAAATCGCCAATCACAAACGCCGAGGCCGTATTGATCTTTTCCGGCGAGGCCAGTACTACCGTTTCCGCCGCTCTGCCGGAAAATGCACGTTTGATGCATGCTTCCTCATAATCTCCTGTAGTCAGCCCGGCCTCGGGATGAACGCCGGTGACGCCCATGAAGAACAGATCTGCATGAATATTGTTGATGCCTTCAATAGCGGCCGCGCCGACCGTGACGATGGAATGTTTATACAATCGGCCGCCAATCAGAATCACTTCTATGCTCGGATGGTCGACCAGCCCCAATGCGATACCCGGGCTGTGCGTCACCACGGTAATCCGTAGATCTGGCGGTAAAAACGTGATCAGTTCTGAGGTGGTTGTCCCGCCATCGACAATCACCACCTGCCCCGGCGAAATGAGCTGCGCGCCCCGACGGGCCACGCGTTTCTTGGCATCCATTTTAACGGACTGGCGCTCGGCAAAAGGCGCAATCGCTGAAGATGCCGGAAGCGCGCCGCCGTGGACACGCTGCAAACGCCCTTCTGCCGCCAGTTCGCGTAAATCCCGGCGAATAGTGTCCTCTGATACCGAAAATAAGAGGCTAAGCGCAGTAGACTGAACCTGGCCTTCCGCCTCCAGCTTTTCAAGGATTAACTGTTTACGCTGACTGGTGAGCATTTTTTATTCCTGATATTGCACGATACAGCTTGTTTTTGCACGATAGTGCTGCTTATGATGTTTACTCTACGAGAGGAGAGCTAAACGTGCAATCAAAACGTGCAGATATACGCATTATCACTAGCGAAACGTTGTCCGATAACTGGTATAACCTGAAAAAATACACTTTTGACCTCCAGCGCAGCGATGGTGACTGGCAGCGGCAAGAGCGTGAAGTGTATGACCGCGGGAATGGCGCGACGATCCTGCTCTATAATCGCGACAGCAAAACCGTCATTCTGACGCGTCAGTTCCGTTTCCCGGTGTTTATCAATGGCCACGAAGAGGATCTCATTGAGGCAGCTGCGGGGTTGCTTGATAACCTGGATCCTGAAAGCCGGATTAAGGCCGAAGCGGAAGAAGAAACCGGGTTTAAGGTGACGCGCGTTGAGAAAGTTTTTGAGGCCTACATGAGCCCGGGCTCCGTTACCGAAAAGCTCTACTTCTATCTGGCGGAATATCATCCGCAGGATCGGGCCAGCGCGGGCGGCGGCGTTAAGGCCGAGGGGGAAGATATCGACGTGCTGGAAATGACGCTGGACGACGCGCTACGGGGCATTGAGAACGGCCAGATTGTCGACGGTAAAACCATCATGCTGCTTTATCACGTAGCCCTGAAAGGCATTTTATAATCTCACGGTTATCCAGATACCTGCCGCGGCGCAGGTTTCTGCCTGTGCTATTCTTGCTGAACACCTCAACATGGAGATGCGAAAATGGCCGACTGGGATCCCTGTCTTTATCTTCAGTACAGCGCAGAGCGCACGCGTCCCGCCGCTGAGTTACTCGCCCGGGTGCCGCTTGCTGACGTAACGACTGCCGTGGATTTGGGCTGCGGGCCGGGTAACAGCACGGCGCTGCTGAAACAGCGTTGGCCTACAGCGCAGATCGCCGGCGTGGATAACTCCCCGGCTATGCTGGATGAAGCCCGACAGGCTCTGCCAGACTGTCAGTTTGTTGAAGCGGATATTCGTCACTACAAACCTGAACAGCCTCTTAGCCTGATCTACGCCAACGCCTCCCTGCAATGGATCCCGGACCATTATCACCTTCTGCCACATCTGGTTTCACTGCTTCAGCTAAACGGCGTGCTGGCGGTGCAAATGCCCGACAACTGGCTTGAGCCGACGCACGCCCTGATGCGTGAAGTCGCCGGGGAACAGGGCTACCCCGATCGTGGCCGCGAGCCGTTGCCGGGCATCCATGCCTACTACGATATTTTGACGGAAGCGGGATGCGACGTGGATATCTGGCGCACCACCTACTTCCATCAGATGAGCTCTCATCAGGCGATCATTGACTGGGTCAGCGCAACGGGGTTAAGGCCGTGGTTGCAGGATCTCAACGAGAGCGAGCAGAAAAACTTTCTGAAACGCTATCATGAACGGCTGGTAGAGCAGTATCCGCTCCAGGAGAACGGGCAGATACTGCTGGCCTTTCCACGCCTGTTTATGGTTGCTCAGCGGGCACCCTGAGCCGAATCAGGAACGCGCCTCCTTGAGCAGCTGTTGTATAACGGCCTCCTGCTTGTCGTAGTGACCTTCGCCGAACGAGGTGTAACGCAGTTGCCCTTTCGCATCGAAAAAGTAATGCGCCGGCCAGTACTGGTTTCCGAACGCGCTCCAGATTTTATAGTTATTATCCGTCACGACGCGGTACGGCAGCTGCCATTTGTTGACCGCGTTTTTCACCGATGATAACGGCTTTTCCCATGGATATTCCGGGGTGTGAACGCCAATCACCACCAGGCCTTCAGACTGGTATTTCTTCGCCCAGTCACGTACGTGCGGGAGCGTGTGCTGGCAGTTAATGCAGTCCCACGTCCAGAAATCGATAAGCACCACTTTCCCCCGCAGGGATGCAGACGTGACAGGGTCACCGTTTATCCAGCCCGTGCCGCCGTCCAGCGACGGCAGCTGGCTGTTCGGCACCGCGTCAGCCACAGGTTGCAGTTTCACCTGCGTGGAGGCTGGTTGCGCAAGCCTTAACAGGGCGTTTTCCAGACGGTCGGCAATGCCGTTGGCTCCTTTCAGCGACGAACTCATTCCGGAGGCGTTAAAGGCCACGGCGGCTAACATCATTACCCCTGCGCCCTGACGCAGACGCGCCATCAACACGGATTTTGCCCTCAGAGGGGTGATCAGCTTACGCCCTCCGATGACAAGCAGCCCCAGCATCAGCGCGCATCCTCCGCCGTAAGCGGCTAACAGCGCGCCGGTTGCAATGGCCGAGTGACCCGCAATATTGATGCTGAAAATTGCCCCGAGAATCGGTCCGGCACAGGGAGACCACAGGAGTCCTACGGCCAGCCCTGCCAGAAATGCCGACAACATGCCGCGCGTCTGTGCGCTGCGGGTGTTCAGCACGTTCCCGACGCTGACCGCCGGGCTGGCAATCCGTTGTGCGAACTGGGGGAAAATGAGGGCCAGTGCGGCGATGCCCAGCACCAGAAGCGCAATCCAGCGGGCGATAACGGTAGCGTCGGCGATCCACTCGCTGGCAACCGTGACCACCATCGCCACCCACGTAAACATCACAATCATCCCCCCTAGTAGCGCCAGAATGTGTTTGCGCTGCCCCTGGAAACCGGCGAACAGCAGAGGAATGACGGGAAGCGTACACGGGCTGAGCAGACTAATCATGCCGCCCAAAAAAGCAATTATCAGAAACATAAGGACCTCACAATACCGTTACTGCGAAGGTGCAGTGAGGTCATTTCACCGTAAGAATGTGTTCAGGCTGTGTGCTAAAAGCTGCATTTCGTCTGCCCGTGTATCGGCGCGGCGTGCAGATACACAGGGGTACAATTAACCGCGCGGAAGGGTCACGCTGACGGCCAGCCCGCCCTCGTTACGGTTTGCAAGATGCAGTTTCCCGTCAAGCTGGGCGGTGAGCTGCGCGGCAATCGCGAGGCCTAATCCGGTGCCGCCCGTGTCTCGATTCCGCGACGTTTCAACCCGATAAAACGGTTGTAACACGGCCTCCAGTTCAGCCTCAGGAATACCAGGACCGTTATCCAGAATGCGGATTGCCACCTGATTTTCATCTGCATCAATGTCTATTACCGCGCTATCGCCAAACTTCAGCGCATTATCCAGCAGATTGGTCATCACCCGACGCAAGGCCTGCGGGCGGGTAACGATCGGCAGACGCGTAGCGGGTGCATGAAACTGCACGTTTTTACCGATGTCCTGATAATCACTGGCGATGCTGTTAATCCACGCATTCAGTTCCAGTTTCAGGGTGGGCTCTTCAAGGGATTCTGATGAACGGGCATAGGCAATACCCTCCCGCACCAGGCGCGACATATTATCGAGGTCACTCATCAACTTATCGCGCAGCTCGGGCCGATCCGCCATTTCGACCCGCAGCTTCATGCGCGTGATGGGCGTCTGGAGATCGTGAGAAATGGACGCCAGAATTTGCGCGCGTTCACGCAGATACGTCTGTATCCTCGACTGCATCGCATTAAAGGCATGCGCCGCCTGACGCACCTCAATCGGTCCTTTTTCTGTCATGGGTGAATGGGCCGCAGGATCGAGCGAATCAACCGCACGCGTGAATTGCAGGAACGGCCGGACAACCTGGCGCACGGCAATCCAGGAGCAAAGCGCGACAAGTAACAGCTGAAGAACCAGCACCACGGGTAACCAGCTGGCGACGGGCGGCATACGCGGGATCAGATCGATGGTGAGCGGTGCCCCGTCGCGGAGCGTCAGATGGGCCTGAATATGGGAAATCGGCCCCGGAACCGCCGTGAACTGGAGCGGATATTGGGCAGAAAGCGTCGCTTTCAGGGTACGAACCGCGTCCCGCGAGCGTTTATCCGCTGGCGCGGCGCCTGCTTCCCCGGGGCCAAGGATGTAACGATAATTCCCCCGGCTGAGCCGTTCCAGCCACTGCGGGCGCTCTTTCGCGGGAAGCCGGTCGAGAATGGCCACGCTGGTGGCAACGTCATTCTCAAGATTGCCCAGCATAACCGTGCGCGCGCTGTGCATACGCTCCACCATGACCAGCGTCAGGCTGAGTGCGTTAGCCAGCAATAGCCCAAGCAGCACAATGATCAGCAGCCGGGCCAGTAATGTTTTGGGCCACAGCGTCATTCATTGGCCTCAACGATGGTCACCGGCATGGTAAACACGTAGCCTTCACTGCGTACGGTTTTTATGTAGGCCGGCGTGCGGGCATCCTCATTCAGGCGCTGCCGCACGCGGCTCACCAGAAGGTCAATCGAACGCTCAAACAGTTCGGCATCGCGTCCCTGCGTCAGGTTCAGCAGTTGGTCACGGGTTAACACCCGCTGAGGATGATCGAGGAACACGCGCAGGAGCCGGTATTCTGCCCCGCTGAGCGCCACGATCATCCCTTCATTATCGATCAGATGACGCGCTACGGTATCCAGCTGCCATTCGCCGAACACCACCAGGCGCCCTGCCTCGGTCACCTGAAGATTAGGCGGCATGGTGCGAAACCGACGCAGGATGGCTTTGATGCGCGCCAACAGTTCGCGGGCCACAAACGGTTTTACCACGTAATCGTCTGCGCCCATCTCCAGCCCCAGGATCCGGTCCGTGTCCTCGTTGCGCGCGGTAAGCATCAGGATCGGCAGATCCTTATGCCTACTGCTGCGTAGCTGTCGACACAGCGTCAGACCGTCATCGCCGGGCATCATCACGTCCAGCACCACCAGGTCGATATGCTGTTTGTCGAGCATCACGCGCATCTCTTTCCCGTTCGCCGCGCCAGAGGCGTGATAACCGGATTTCACGAGGTAATCGACAATCAGTTCACGAATATCCCTGTCGTCATCGACGACAAGGATGCGATCAATATGCTCCACCGCAGGCTCCTGATTAAGAGGTAACGGATTGAAAATAGCACATGTCAGAGCTTATCCGCGTCGACAACCGCTTTAACAAAGTCCTGCGGATCTTCCTGCGGCGGGTTGTGGCCAACCTTAGCGCCAAAGGTGCGGTGCTCATATCTCCCGGTAAATTTTCCGGCATAGGCCGCTGGTGCCGGATGTGGAGCTCCGTTGTTACCGCCCTCGATGGTGATGGTCGGCACCGTAATATTCGGCAGCGCGGCGAGCTTTTGTTCATAGGCGTCATATTTCTGCTCACCCTTCTCCAGCCCCAGACGCCAGCGGTAATTACTGAGCGTGACGGCAACGTGGTCCGGATTATCGAGGGATTTGGCGCTGGTATTGAAGGTGGCATCGCTGAATGTCCAGTCAGGCGAAGCCTGGGACCAGATCAGGCGGGCAAAATCGTGCGTATTTTTAGCATAGCCTTCAGCACCGCGCGGCGTGGCGAAGTAGAACTGATACCACCACTGCACCTCCGCTTTCGGCGGTAAAGGTTGTTGACCAATTGCCTGACTGCTTATCAGGTAGCCGCTCACCGAGACCAGCGATTTCACGCGCTCCGGCCAAAGCGCCGCAACGATATCCGCCGTACGTGCACCCCAGTCATAACCGGCAAACACCGCCTGTTTGATATTCAGGGCGTCCATCAGGTTGACGATGTCTTTCGCCATTGCTGAAGGCTGGCCGTTACGCGGTGTTTTATCAGAAATAAATCGCGTGGTGCCGTAACCGCGCAGGGACGGTACGATGACACGATACCCCTTCGCGGCCAGCGCGGGGGCAACTTCCGCGTAGCTGTGAATATCGTACGGCCAGCCATGCAGCAGGATCACCGGTTGCCCGTCTTTCGGCCCGATATCGACATAACCGACGTTCAGATCGCCGGCGTTAATTTGTTTTACCTGGTTAAAAGCCGACGAGTAATTCTTACCCATCGCTTCTGCCTGACAGGACATTACGGTGCCAAGCGAAACGGTCAATGCGACTGCTGAATAGGCGAGTTTGTTAAGCATGATGTTATCTCCGGGTGAGTTCAGTTGACGGAGATATAACACCATGGGTTTGTATAGGGGATGTGTGCGGATGCGGTTTTATTGCATACCCGTGTATGTCTCTCAGGCGCAGATACAGTGTGATACAAATCGGGTTAAAGGGTGATTCGGTAACGGACGTAATCGTCGGCTTCACCATAGTGGTCATAGAGTTTACGCGCCGGATTGTTTGCTCGGGTGACCCAGTAAAGTTTTGACCACCCTTCCCGCTTGCCCTCATCGATCAGGGCATCGATGAGGGCTTTGCCTGCCCCTGCGCCACGTTCGGCAGCATTAACAAACAGATCTTCCAGATAGCAAACCGGCGCGGTTGACCAGGTTCCTTCATGCAGGACACACATGGCGAAGCCGATGACGTTGCCGTCTTTCTCCACGACCCGGCAAAACAGGGATGATGAGCCTGACAGCGCCCTTTCCCATGTCGCTGCGGTGACGGGCTCGTCAAGGTAGCAGTCATAAAAATGGGTATAGCCATCCCACAGCGGTCGCCACTGTGGGTAATCTTCTGCGCGTAACGGGCGTACGGTGAGCGTCATGTGTTCCTCACATTATCCTTACTGCTTTTTAAACGCATGATGCGAGCCAGCGTGGCAAGACGCTTCGACCGACAAAATAGCGTGAACAGCACAAAGCCTCGACTGTTTAACACCATGCGGCTGAATACCAGAGCGATCGTTGCAATAATCAGCTGCCAGCTACTGGCGTCAGAAACGGTCAGATAGTGAAGCCATTGCAGAACCGTTAATGTGAACAGGAGAATGAAAAGCGCTAAAAATCCTGTTAGTCCTGAAGTGTATCCGCGAGCGAGGCGTGTACTGGCGAGCATCAGGAAGATAAGTATGGTTAACGATGGGACAAAAAAACTGAGTGCATGTAGCGATGGCGAAATACTTGATACCAACCGGAGAAATGGCAGCAAGTTCAACGCAAAAATAATCAGAAAAAGTGGTAATAATATCGCTACTGGATAAGCATTTTGCCGTGGCAGCTCACTAAGCGGGCGTGAGAAATAGCGCTCCAGTTCAGGCGTAGAATGGTCTAATAACACATCGTCATGACGGGCGATAGCGTCCTCAATCCGTTTCCCGTGTTGCAGGAGTTCATAAGAAACGTGTCCGGTTAACAAAGGCAAAATTTTCATCAAAAAACCGCCAGTGACTGGATAGTATTTAAAGTACAGTAGAACGGAACTGAAAATACCAGAACCCAAACAAAAGCATAACGCTCAAACATGGAGAACACCGGATGACGATACCCACGCTGACGACAGCACGCCTATTGCTTAAACCCCTCGTTGCCGCCGATGCCGTTCAGATCCAGCAGCGTTATCCACGCTGGGAAATTGTTCGCTATATGGTGGCCTCCGTTCCCTGGCCCTATCCGGACGACGGGGCTGAAAGCTATGTCAACAACGTTGCGCTGCCCGATATGGCCAAAGGTAAAGCGTGGTTCTGGACGATTCGCCGTCGCGAAGCGCCTGATGAACTGATGGGATTAATTTGCCTGTACGACGTGGAAGACAACAACCGGGGCTTCTGGCTCTCGCCGGAATTTCAGGGTCAGGGATATATGCGGGAGGCGAGTATTGCGGCCACGGATTATTGGTTCAATACGCTTAACAAACCGGTGCTACGTGCGCCGAAAGCGGCTACCAATAGCCGCTCCCGACGTATTTCAGACAGCAGCGGCATGCGGCTCATCAGGACAGAGAAAAAAGCCTACGTCAGCGGCATGCTGGACTCGGAACTGTGGGAAATCACCCGCGACGAGTGGAATGCCCGTCAGGTCAGCTGATAATGCTTATCCGGCATTAGTCTTTCAGGGATGTTCTCTTCATCGTTCATCTGCAACAGATCGCGCTCCATCATGTTGCAGATGGCGTCCAGCGGCAGGTCGTTATCTTCAGTCCCAAACGGATCTTCCAGCTCTTCCGCCAGGGTATCCAGCGAGATAAAGGTGTACGAAATCAGCGCGGAGACGAACGGCGTCATGTAATGCAGATCAACAACCAGCGCAAACGGCAGCATGATGCAGAACAGATACACCGTCCGGTGCAGGATCAGCGTATAGGCAAACGGGACGGGCGTATTGGCGATGCGCTCGCAGCCGGCCAGCACGATGGACATATCGTTCAGGCGGTTGTTCAGGCTGTGAAACAGGATGTCTGAGAGATGCCCGCTACGCCGACGTACGGCCAGCCACTCCCCCATAATCAGCAGGATACGGTTCGCCGGGGAGTTGGCGTCCATCACCTTACGTAAATCGTCCGGAGACAGATAGCGAGAAAGCCGCTCGGCATTGATTTCTTTGCGCAGAGTCATGCGCAGACAGTTAGCAAAGGCGATTTGCAGGCGGACAAACTCTCCGAGATGTTTATCATCCGGTAAGGTGTTTTTTACCTCGCGAAACAGCGAGCGCGCCGCTATCATCAACTGCCCCCAAAGCAGACGAGCCTCAACGTAGCGCGAATAGCAGGCGTTGTTCCGAAAGCCAAGGAAGATAGCGATAGCCACGCCCAGAATGCTGAATGGCGCGACGGTAAACCGGATGCCCAGCGAGGTATACCACGGCAGCATGACAATCACGGCGATGGAAAGCAGGAAGTTAAGCAGCAGTCGGGTATAAATTTTGGGTAGTACCGAACCATGCCAGACAAAAATCAGTTGCAGCCAGTGCTGTTGAGGACGAACAATCATAATCAGCTTCTGAAAAGTAAAGAGCGCGGCTATTAAACGTGATCCCCGTCACGGTTGCAAGCATGTTAACAACTCATTGCATTTTCTCACTTGATTAGCCTAAACCGCACGGTGATGCATGTGATTTAAAAAAGAGAATCAATAGTATGTTGTAACTAAAAGGGTTGCTAAAAAAACCCGGCAAACGCCGGGCAGTCTGATTAGCAGAGCGGTTTCACCGCATCGCGCATCCCTTTGCTTAAAATCGCATCCAGATCCTGCGCAACCTGTTCTACCAGTCCATTCACCTGTGTCAGGTCCTGCTCCCAGTGCTCGCTCACGCTTAACACCGACGACACCAGATCGTGCGTAGTAATCTGCTTGTCGTGATGTTGCGTCCACAGCTGCTGATACCGCTCCAGCCAGTGCGCATCGTCCTGCACCGGATAACGCTCACCGTTGCGTTCGGCACGGTAGAAGGCAATCAGCGCCGCAAGGGCAAATGTGAGTCGTGCGGGCAGTTTGCCGGTCGTCTTCTGCCCTGCCAGCAGCTGCGGCAGAATGCGGGTGCGGTATTTCGTCATCCCGTTTAAGGCAATCGACAGCAGCTGGTGCTTAATGTACGGATTACGGAAGCGCCCCGTTACGGCACGGGCGAAGGATTGCAGCTCGTCGCGCGGCAGATCCAGTACCGGAATAATCTCTTCATAGATAGCCTTTTCAACGAACGCGCAAATCTCCGCGTCGTTCATGGCTTCCCCTACCGTATCCAGTCCGGCCTGATAAGCAACCGGCACCAGCGCCGTGTGCGCGCCGTTGAGGATCGCCACCTTACGCTCTTTATACGGTTTGATATCGTCAACAATCAGGACGTTGAGCGGGTATTTATCCAGGCGCAGTTCGGCTGCAAGCGATTTTGGCCCCTGAATAACAAACAGATAGAAATGTTCAGCGGTGTCCAGGAAACCGTCGTGATAGCCCAGCCCGGCTTCAAGCTCCGCCACCTCATCACGCGGGTAGCCGGTAACAATGCGGTCAACCAGCGTCGAGCAGAAGGTGTTCGCGTCGTTCAGCCAGGCAATGAACGCCGCCGGCAGCGCCCACTCCTGCGCATAACGCAGCACCAGTTCACGCAGGGCTTCGCCGTTGTAGTCAATGAGTTCGCAAGGAATGATGATCCAGCCTTTATCCCCAGCCCCGTTGAAGTGGGTAAAACGTTCGAACAGCAGACGCGTCAGCTTGGCCGGATAGCTGGCAGCAGGCGCATCGTCAAACTTATCGCCCGCGTGATAGCTGATGCCCGCTTCCGTGGTGTTGGAGAAGACAAACCGCATGTCCGGATTATGGGCGAGCGCCAGAAATTCATCGTACTGGCTGTAGACGCTGATTTCACGGTTCACAGAGCGAATAAGACGCGCATCGCTTACCGCTTCCCCCTGCTCGTTCAGACCCCGAATAATCGTGGTATACAGACCATCCTGAGTACTCAGCGACGGAGGAAAATCGCTCTGGATCGGCCGAACAATCACCACACCTGAGTTGAGATCGGTGTGCTCGTTCAAAAGGTCGATTTGCCAGTCAACGAACGCGCGCAGGAAGTTACCTTCGCCGAACTGAATGATACGTTCAGGGTAGCGCGCACCGGGGAAATCACGACGGTTGAGTGTGTTCACAATGGAGGTCCTTTATGATTAGTCATACAGCCTGATAAGATTGGTGTAATAACTTATCAAAACTTCACAACCAGAACCCCTGTCTGGATCAACTCATGACGCAATGGCGGGAAATAATCACAAAAATTTATAGAACACCGAGGTCGCCGCCATATCGCCGTTCGGCATCAACGCGTAGCGTGGGATCTCCCCCACCTTTTGCCACCCTGCACGCTGGTAAAACGTCTCCGCGCCGCTGCCGGTCGAGGTATCAAGCACCAGCACCGTCAGCACTTTTTCACGCGCAACCGCCTCCAGCGCTTCCATCAGCGCCATGGCTACCCCTTTACGACGCGCCTTCTCGTGAACCAGAAGTTTTGCGACGTCTGCGCGGTGCGGCTGGTTTTCAGGCTGATCGGTGATGAGCTGTACCGTTCCTATTATGCCTTGCTCTTCATCGAAACAGCCCAGGAGGGTTCGTTCGCCGCGCCCGGCGCTGTCCGCAACGCCGAGCCAGAACGTACGCGCCTTCTCAGCAGTAAAAGGCAGCATAAAACTGACGGAGGCACCGCCGTTAACGCAGTTGACAAGAATATCGATCAGGTCATCGAGGTGGGTAAGAATGTCCTGCCGGGAAAGAGGTTTAATCAGCATGGGAGAGTTCATAGCGCGTCCTTAGATTGAATCTCTCCACTTTGCTATTAACATTTTTGTAACGCAACAAGCGATGACATAGGATTTCGTTATGTCATTTTTCGCGGTGATGTTGCTGCTTCATGGCGTACATCTGCGTATCCGCCTGTTTTAACCACGCCTGCATATCGTTCCGGTGATGATCGAACTCGCTCAGCCCCCAGGAGAACTGTAACGACCAGGGATGCAGCTGGCGCGCGTTGTACTTTTCCGTTTGTTCGACGAGATACTGCATGGCGATCCAGGCGCCTGGCTCATCGGTGTCCGCAAACAGCACCGCGAACTCATCTCCGCCGAAACGTACCAGTAGATCGGCCTCGCGGAAGGAGGAACGCATCAGGTTAGCCATCGCTTTCAGGGCTTTGTCGCCCTCCTGATGGCCGAAGCGATCGTTAATGGTTTTGAAATGGTCAAGATCCAGCCAGCCAAGCGTTAACGGCTCTGCCCGACGCCGCGCAACCGACAGGGCAAAATGCGCAAACTGATTAAACCCGCGACGGTTGAACAACCCCGTAAGCTCATCGGTCGTGGCCGCGCTGACTGCGGCAAATTCATCTTCTGCCAGCGCGCTGAGATCGGCCAGCACGGCGGAATCCGCCGCCGTAAACTCGCGCGGTACGTAATCAATAATGCACAGCGATCCTACGCACGCCCCGTCGCGTAAACGCAGCGGAAAACCGGCATAAAAGCGTATGCCGCCCTCTACCACCACCTGCGGATTATCCGCAAAGCGTTCGTCCAGCAGCGTGTCACTCACCACCAGCGGGGCATCACCCAGAATCGTATGGCCACAGAACGAGAGATCGCGAGGCTGGCTGACGGGCACTTTGCCCTCGGCAGACTTCACGATGACGGCGTTGTCATCCACCAGCGTTATCATCGCCAGCGGCACCCTGAAAAAGCGTGATGCCAGCCGTGTCAGACGATCAAACGCGGGATTATTGTCGATCTCGAGCAGACCGGACTCGCGCAGAGCAATCAGGCGCTCCGCTTCATTAACGGGAACTAAAGGTGCTTTCATAACGTCTCCTGACGCTGAGCATTAGTAAAAGCGTAGCTTAAACAGAGACATTGTCAGTTCATGAGGCACGATTTACCTCAATGACCAGCCAATGATGGATCACGTTGACGATATACTGTTGTTGCTGCGCATTGAGCGGGACGCCCTGCGGGATAGCGTGCCACTTAGCCAGACAGCCCCGACAGCAGGTTGCCGTGGCATGCTGGGCGATAAAGACCGGATGGCCGCGCATCGGCGTCTGCTTACCGTCATTCACCGGGTGTGCAGGTGCCAGCCGCGCGGATACAAAATCGGCCGCATGCCGATCGATAGTCTCAACGCCCTTATCCCAGCAGTATTGCCGCTCTTTGGTACCTAAACGAAAACGCGAACGGAACGTAGAGCGAGCCAGGCGCGCAAATAAAGGATCGAGCGTAGACATCAGTAGACGGACCGTCCCAGACGTTTGGTCAGCTGTTCCAGCGCCGCCACGCCCGCCAGTGAATTGCCGGTCTCGTCCAGTTCCGGGCTCCAGACGGCAATCGCCATCTCGTGGGGGACAATTGCCACAACCCCACCGCCAACGCCAGATTTAGCCGGCAGCCCCACGCGCCAGGCAAACTCCCCGGCGTTCTGATACATGCCGCTGGTTGCCATCAAGGCGTTAATTTGCCGGGCCTGCATCGGAGAGACGACGTCCTCGGCCAAATGCGGGGCATGGCCCTGATGCGCCAGAAAAAGGAAAGTCTGCGCCAGCTCGACACAGTTCATCTTCAGCGCGCAGTAATGGAAATAGTTTTGCAGCACCGTAGCGACGTCATTATGAAAATTGCCGAAGGACTTCATCAGCCAGGCAATGGCGGCGTTACGGGCGGAGTGTTCAAACTCGGAGCGCGCCACCACCGGATCGTAGGCAATGTCCTGTACGCCGGAAAGCTGACGCACAATTTCCAGCATTCTTTGCCGCGGCGCGCTCAGCCGGCTTTGCAGCATATCGCACACCACCAGCGCTCCGGCATTAATAAACGGGTTACGCGGCTTACCCTGCTCTATTTCGAGCTGAAGAAGGGAGTTGAACGGCTGACCGGACGGATCTTTGCCCACCCGCTGCCAGATCTCCTGCTCGTCATACTGGCGCATGGCGGCAACCAGGCTAAGCACTTTTGAGATCGACTGAATGGAAAAGCGCTCCAGCGCGTCTCCCGCCTGAAAGCGCTGACCGTCGATAGTACAAATGGCGATGCCGAGCTTATTCCCGCTGACTGAAGCCAGCGCGGGAATGTAATCGGCAACGTTACCCTGCCCCAGTAACGGACGAACCTGCGCCAGAATCTCGTCCAGCATCTCATTATGGATGACCGCAGCCACACTTTGCTCCTTGCCCTCAGGCTAAAACGGGCTGCGAGTATAACAGAGGCTGATACGTCACGTCAGGCAGGGAGACGAAAACGCGAGACGGCCTGCATCAAAAGATCGGACGCCTGATGCAGGCGTTCAGAGGCCTTCGACGCTTCGCTGACCAGCACGTCCGTCTGACGCGATACCTGATTCAGCGCCTGAAGCTGACGGGTCATCTGATGGATACTTTCCCCCTGATTCAGGGTAGCCAGCGAAATATCGTTCAGCAGGCTGCTCAGATTCGCCACCAGCCCGGTGACCTGTTGCAGATTATCCTCCAGACGGTTGACCACCTGAGAACCTTCCTCAATGCCCTGAAGCGAGTGGTTGATCAGCGCCTGGATGGTTTGCGTGGAGTGACTGCTTTTTCGGGCCAGCAGCCCCACTTCCCGGGCGACCACCGCAAACCCGCGCCCCTGTTCCCCCGCATGAGCGGCTTCAATGGCGGCGTTAAGGGCCAGAATGTTGGTCTGAAACGCCACGCTGTCGATCATTGCGACGATCCCGCGCATTTCTGAGGATCGGTCAACGATCGTCTGCATTGAGCCATTCACCGCAGACATCATTTGCTCCCCGCCGGCGGCAGCCTGTCGGGCCTCATCGGCACGCGAGCGGGCGAGCTTTGCATAACCCGTATTGCCCTCAACGTGGGTTTCGAGGTCGGCAATATGCGCCGTTACCTCCTCCAGCTCTTTTGCCTGACGCGTAGACTGCTGATATAGCTTCTGATTTCCCTGCGCAAGTGACCCGATATTCTCAACCATGGAGGTGGTGGCCTCGCTGACCTGAGTCACCAGCTGCTGTAGCCCGCGCTGCATGGCGGTAATACTGTTGCTGAGCTGGCTGATTTCCCGGTTAAAGCGCATAACGTCAGGCGGCGTGCCCGACAGGTCCCCTGCCGCAAGCTGGTTGATATGGGCAATCAGACGGCGTAGCGGAGATATCACCCATTTCGCCATTCCGAACCAGACGGCAATGGCAATGGCGAGCAGCACCAGCGGCGCAAACAGGAACAGCCGTTGCAGGCCTGAGAGTTGTTCCATTAACGACTGACGCCCCTGTATCGCCTGCTTCTCGCTCCGTTGCTGATAGCGCGCAAAGTTGTCATTAAAATCGGTCTGAAACGCCTGGGCAGGTACGGCAAAAAAGAGATCGATACTGTTGGTTTTCACCAGCCCTTCCGCCTGCTCTTTGATGGCGCTGAAGAAAAGCTGATAGCTGTTAACCAGCCCATCATCTTTCGGCGGATTAAGCGCGAGCCAGGCTTGCCATGCCTGCTGAGACGCCGCCAGGGATTTTTGCGCTTCGTCCATCAGGCTATGCCAGCTGCCTTCAGAGCCGGTCTCTTTATCCTGCATAAAGTAAACGCCGGAGCGGTTGAGCAGATCGCTGGCGGCCAGCAGGGAAACGCGTGCCTGATCCAGCTTACTCTGCTGCTGCCAGGCCAGTTGATTGCGCTGTTCGTTACGCTGGGCTTCATTGAGGGAGGCGGTCAGCAGGAAGGAGGAAGAGAGTTGCAGAGCGGAGAAAAGGCCAATAATACAAAAGATGCCGGTCAGCAGGCCAAACTGACGGGGAATAATGCGCTGCGCAAGACGGCGAAAAATTTGCGTTAGGTTCATAATTTTCTTCTGTAACAATACGTTAGACGCGAGCGAGTCTACGAAACGAAAATGACAGAACCATTGCAGAATAATGACAGGAAACATGAACTGCCGGGTAGCGGCCTTGCCCTACCCGGCAACAACATTACACGCGATCCTTCCAGACCGTCTGAACGTTACAGAACTCGTGCAGACCGAAATGAGAAAGCTCTCGCCCGAAGCCACTCTTCTTCACGCCGCCAAAGGCGACGCGCGCATCGCTGGCGCTGTAGCCGTTGATAAACACGCCGCCGCACTCCAGTTCGCGAGAGAAGGTTTCAGCCTGCGCGTCGTTCGCGGCAAAGACCGTCGCAGATAAGCCAAAGTCGCTGTCGTTAGCCAGCTGCAAGGCATGCGCCGCATCGTTCGCAACGGTAATTGCCGCTACCGGGCCAAACAGCTCCTGACGGAAGGCCGTCATCTCCGGGGTGACGCCGCCGAGTACGGTTGGTGCGTAATAGTTACCGGTCCCGGACATCTTCTCTCCGCCCAGCAGCAGGGTCGCCCCTTCCGCCAGCGTAGCCTGCACCTGCTGATGCAGTTCATCGCGAAGGTCAAATCGCGCCATTGGGCCAATGTAGTGCTCTTCTTCATCCGGTGCGCCCATCTTCAGCGCCGCAACCGCGTCTACAAAGCGTTGGGTAAAGGCTTCTGCCACGCCCGCTTCCACGATAAAGCGTTTCGCCGCCGCACAAACCTGCCCGGTATTCTGATAACGCCCGGCCACGGCCGCGCTGACGGCCAGATCCAGATCGGCATCGTTCAGGACGATAAACGGATCGGAGCCACCCAGTTCCAGCACGCATTTCTTCAGCGCCGCACCTGCCTGCGCGCCAATCGCCGCGCCTGCCCGAACGCTGCCGGTCACCGTCACCGCCGCAATACGACGATCGTTAATCGCCTGGCTGACGCCGTCATTCGTCGCGTTTACCCAGCCAAAGATACCCTCCGGGAAGCCGGCATCCGCGAACACCTGCCCAATCAGGTCCGCCGAGCCGAGCACGTTTGGCGCATGTTTAAGCAGATAGCTGTTCCCCGCCAGCAGGATCGGCACCGCACCGCGCAGCACTTGCCAGAGCGGGAAGTTCCATGGCATCACCGCCAGGATCGGCCCCAGCGGACGATACTCAATTACCGCATTTTCGACCTGGGTGGATTCCGCGCGCAACATCGCCGGGCCGTGTTCGGCGTACCAGTCGCAAAGGCTGGCTGATTTCGCCACTTCCGCACGCGCCTGGACAATGGGCTTGCCCATCTCGCGGGAGATAGTCTGCGCCATCTCTTCCGCACGGCTGCGCAGCGCCGTACCCAGATCGCGAAGTTTTTGTGCCCGGTGCGCTATGCCTTCGCGTCGCCACTGGCGAAAACCGGCATCGGCCAGCGCAATGGCTCGCTCCACGTCCTGAGACGTTGCCCACGGCCAGGCGGACAGCGTTTCGCCGGTCGCCGGGTTGACAGAAAGAGCATGGGTTGCAGATGAATAGGTCATGATGTTCTCCACGTAATAACGGTTGATTCATTGTGGCCGACTCTGGTATTTCTTAAAAATGAATAATACTCACCACCTTATTCACGAATCGAGAATGGTATGGACTTAACACAGCTTGAGATGTTTAACGCCGTCGCGCTGACCGGCAGCATTACCCAGGCGGCGCAGAAGGTGCACCGGGTGCCTTCAAACCTCACCACCCGCATCCGTCAGCTTGAGGCAGATCTGGGGGTGGAGCTGTTTATTCGCGAGAATCAGCGCCTGCGGCTTTCCCCCGCCGGGCACAATTTTTTACGTTACAGCAAGCAGATCCTGGCGCTGGTCGACGAAGCCCGAATGGTGGTCGCCGGGGATGAACCGCAGGGATTATTCTCCCTCGGCGCGCTGGAAAGTACCGCCGCCGTGCGCATTCCGGAAAGCCTGGCGCTGTTTAACCAGCGCTTTCCGCGCATTCAGTTTGCGCTGTCTACCGGGCCTTCCGGCACGATGATTGACGGCGTGCTTGAGGGCACGCTCAGCGCGGCCTTTGTCGACGGGCCGCTCTCGCACCCGGAGCTGGAAGGCATGCCGGTTTACCGGGAAGAGATGATGCTGGTCACCCCTGCGGGACACGCGGAAGTATCAAAAGCCGCGCAGGTAAGCGGCAGCGACGTTTACGCCTTTCGCGCCAACTGCTCGTACCGGCGTCATCTGGAGAGCTGGTTTCATGCTGACCGCGTCACGCCGGGACGGATCCATGAAATGGAGTCCTATCACGGGATGCTCGCCTGCGTGATTGCGGGAGCAGGCATTGCGCTGATGCCCCGCTCCATGCTGGAGAGCATGCCGGGGCACCACCAGGTAGCGGCGTGGCCGCTGGCGGAGAACTGGCGCTGGCTCACCACCTGGCTGGTGTGGCGACGCGGGGCGATGACGCGCCAGCTCGAGGCATTTATCGCGTTGCTGAACGAACGTCAGCCATCGGCGACTTCTGCATAACAGCATCAGCGTACGGGCAATTAACGTTGTCCGTAATCCTGGAGGCGAAGGTAAACTTTTCCCTTCATATACAGCGTGGCCTGCCCGCCAATCAATACGCGGTCGCCCTCCAGCGCGCAGCGCAAATCGCCGCCGCGCCGGGACACCTGGCGGGCAACCATCTGCGTTTTACCGAGCTTTTCGCTCCAGTACGGGATCAGCATGCTGTGGGTTGAGCCCGTGACCGGCTCTTCCGGCACCCCTTCACCCGGACAGAAGAAGCGGCTGACGAAATCATACGCGTCCCCCGGCGCCGTGATGCAGACCATTTTCCCCAGCGGGATCATCGCCGCGATGTCCGGCGTCAGGGCCTCCACCTGCTGCTGGCTGTCGAGCACGACCATATAGTCACGACCGACGCGCACCTCTTTCGCCGCGCTAATACCCAGCGCGCTGAACAGCGCTGGCGGCGGGTTGTCGACGGCCTCGGTTGACCAGGCCGGGAAATTCAGCGTCAGCCAGTCGCCGCTGCGAGTTACCGTCAGATCCCCCACGAAGCGCGTGCTAAAGGTAATCTCCGTGTGCGGATAGTCCAGGTATTCAAAAATAACGTGCGCGGCGGCCAGGGTCGCGTGGCCGCACAGGTTAATTTCATCCTGCGTGGTAAACCAGCGCAGCTCAAAGCCTTCGTCCGTGCGCACGAAGAACGCCGTCTCCGACTGGTTATGCTGTTTCGCCATGTTGAGCAACGTCTCGTCCGCAAGCCAGGACTCCAGCGGACACACTGCCGCTGCGTTGCCGCCGAACGCCCTGTCGCTGAAGGCATCTACCAGATAAAAATCAATTTCCTGCATCGTTTATTCCTCTTATCCATTTAGTCAGCGCAGAAAAACTGTGCCCTTGAGATACAGTGACGCCTGCCCGCCCATCAGCACGCGGTCGCCCTTAAGTTCGCAGCGGACGTCCCCGCCGCGGGCAGAAACCTGACGCGCAAACATCTTTGTTTTACCGAGTTTCTCACTCCAGTATGGGATCAGCATGGTGTGTGCGGAGCCGGTGACCGGATCTTCCGGCACGGCCACGCCCGGCGAAAAGAAACGGCTGACAAAGTCATACTCCCCTTCATCCCGGGCGGTCACAGCCACCTTATGCACGCCCGGCAACATGGCGGAGAAGTCCGGTGTAACGGCTTCTACCTGCTCGCGGTTTTCCAGCACCAGCACCCATGCACGGCCTATGCGGGCGTCAACATAGCGGCTGATACCGAGCGCGGAGAGCATCTCCGCTGGCGGCATCTGCGCCTGCGTCGGGCAGGCGGGGAAATCCAGCGTCATCCAGTCACCCTCCCGGCTGACGGTCAGGCGGCCGGAAGCGGTATCAAAATGAATGCGCGAATCCGGATAGTCCAGTTCGTTGAACAGAACATACGCTGCGGCAAGGGTCGCGTGACCGCAGAGATTGACCTCGGTAAGCGTGGTGAACCAGCGCAGCTCAATCCCCCCTTCGGTGCAGACAAAAAACGCGGTTTCCGACTGGTTATGCTGTTGCGCCATACGCAGTAACGTCTCATCCGGCAGCCACGCTTTCAGCGGGCATACCGCCGCCGGGTTGCCGCCAAAGGAGGACGCGCTGAACGCATCTACCAGATAAAAATCAATCTCCTGCATCGAGTTACCGCCCGTTATTGTTGTGTTGTTCTCTATCTTCAATGAAATCCCCCTCGCTCGCTACCGCTGCATGAAGGTAAATTTTGTGATTCACGTCACATAACGGTTGAGTTTACGCCGTTTAACGCTTTAAGATCGTCACCTCATCTTTCAGGCAACGAATCCCAGATATCCCTATGACAACACACACGGTTTCCCGCAGGGTCGCGTGGCTACGCGTGGTCACGCTCGCCATCGCAGCGTTTATTTTCAACACCACGGAGTTTGTTCCGGTTGGACTGCTGTCTGACATCGCAGCCAGCTTCAACATGGAGACGGCACAGGCAGGCATCATGCTGACCATCTATGCATGGGTCGTGGCGCTGATGTCGCTGCCGTTTATGCTGCTGACCAGCCAGATGGAACGCCGTAAGCTGCTGATTGGGCTGTTTGTGGTGTTCATTGCCAGCCATGTGCTGTCGTTTATGGCATGGAACTTTACGGTGCTGGTCATCAGCCGCACGGGTATTGCGTTTGCCCATGCCGTTTTCTGGTCGATCACCGCGTCGCTCGCCATTCGTCTGGCGCCCGCGGGGAAACGCGCCCAGGCGCTGAGCCTGATTGCCACCGGAACGGCGCTGGCGATGGTGTTAGGCCTGCCCATCGGGCGTATCGTGGGCCAATACTTCGGCTGGCGCACCACCTTCTTTGCCATCGGCATGGGCGCGCTGATCACGCTGGTGTGTCTGGTTAAACTGCTGCCAAAACTGCCGAGCGAACACTCCGGCTCGCTGAAAAGTCTGCCGCTGCTGGTGCGTCGTCCGGCGCTGATGAGCATCTATCTGCTGACCGTGATTGTGGTGACTGCCCACTATACGGCCTATAGCTATATTGAGCCGTTCGTACAGGTTGTCGCAGGCTTCAGCGCCAACTTCGCTACCGTTCTGCTGCTGATCCTGGGCGGCGCGGGGATTATCGGCAGTGTCCTGTTTGGGAAGCTGGGCAATCGACACGCGTCTGCGCTTGTAAGCGGTGCGATTGGCCTGCTGCTGGCGTGCCTGCTGTTACTGATGCCTGCGGCGGGTAGCGAAAGCCATCTGGCGATCCTCAGCCTGTTCTGGGGCGTGGCGATCATGATTATCGGTCTGGGAATGCAGGTCAAAGTGCTGGCGCTGGCACCGGATGCCACGGACGTGGCGATGTCGCTCTTCTCCGGAATTTTTAATCTGGGAATTGGGGCCGGTGCGCTGGTTGGAAATCAGATCAGCCTGCATGTGTCGATGTCAGCCATTGGCTATCTCGGGGCTGTTCCGGCGCTGATCGCACTGATCTGGTCGGTGCTGGTCTTCCGTAAATGGCCGGTCGCGATGGAAGAACAGACCAGCCACGGTTGACGTTGAGTTTGCCGGGTAAGGCGTAGCCGCCACCCGGCACTGTTCTCAATGGTACGTCTTCACAATCTCCAGCACGCCGTTAATAATAAACTGCACGCCCATACAGACCAGCAGGAAGCCCATCAGACGGGAGATAGCTTCAATCCCCCCCTTGCCTACCCAGCGCATAATCGCCCCGGAACTGCGTAACGATCCCCAGACGATAAGGGCGATAAGCCCAAAAATGAGCGGCGGCGCAACGGTGATAACCCAGTCCGGGAAAGTCGAACCATCACGCACCGTTGAGGCGGAACTGATGATCATCGCAATTGTCCCCGGCCCCGCCGTGCTCGGCATGGCTAACGGCACAAAGGCGATATTGGCGCTCGGTTCGCTTTCAAGCTCCTCCGATTTGCTTTTCGCTTCCGGCGATTCGTGCGCTTTTTGCGCCGGGAACAGCATCCGGAAACCAATAAAGGCCACGATCAGCCCGCCGGCAATACGCAGGCCCGGAATGGAGATGCCGAAGGTATTCATCACCAGCTGCCCGGCATAATAAGCCACCATCATGATGGCAAAAACGTATACGGAGGCCATCATCGACTGCTGATTGCGCTCCGCGCTGTTCATGTTCCCCGCCAGCCCCAGAAAGAGTGCTACCGTCGTTAACGGGTTCGCCAGTGGCAGCAACACCACCAGCCCAAGCCCCACTGCCTTAATCAAATCCAACATAGTGCACCGCAGTCCTTATCCTTATTCAACACCGCAATTATAGGGGGAAACCCTCGTCCTGAGCCATCCGCCTAATGTAACTCTCATTGTTCCGCGCAACCAATAACCTCAGATTATGTAACTGATTTAAAAGCGTACTGAAAAAGTTCCTGAAGCGTTTTAGCAATTCGTGGCATCGGCTGATTCATTCAGTTGACTTATACTTGCCTGAGCAATAATATCTGCCGTGACTAAACTACTTGCCAGGGCAACCATTGTGAAAAGCACCAGTGACCTCTTTAACGACATAATCCCACTGGGTCGTCTTATTCATATGGTTAACCAGAAAAAAGATCGCCTGCTCAATGACTACCTGTCACCGCTGGATATCACCGCAACACAGTTCAAAGTGCTGTGTTCCATTCGCTGCGAAGTGTGTATCACGCCGGTTGAGCTGAAAAAGGTGCTCTCTGTCGATCTGGGTGCGTTAACCCGCATGCTGGATCGTCTCGTCTGTAAAGGATGGGTCGAACGAAGCCCTAACCCGAATGACAAACGTGGCGTACTGGTGAAACTGACCAGCGATGGCGCGGCCATGTGTGAGCAATGTCATCAATTAGTAGGACAAACACTGCACCAGGAACTAACAAAAAACTTAACGGCAGATGAAGTGGCAACGCTTGAGCTTTTACTCAAGAAAATCCTGCCGTAAACAGAAAAAGAGGTATGACGATGTCCAGACGCAATACTGACGCTATCACCATTCATAGCATTTTGGACTGGATCGAAGATAACCTGGAATCTCCGCTCTCTCTTGAAAAAGTGTCTGAGCGTTCAGGTTACTCAAAATGGCACCTGCAACGGATGTTCAAAAAAGAGACCGGTCATTCATTAGGTCAATATATTCGCAGCCGCAAGCTGACGGAGATTGCCCAGAAGCTGAAAGAAAGCAATGAGCCGATCCTTTATCTGGCGGAGCGTTATGGTTTTGAATCGCAGCAAACCCTGACGCGTACGTTCAAGAACTACTTTGACGTGCCGCCTCATAAGTACCGTATTACCAGTATGCCGGGTGAGTCCCGTTATCTGTATCCGCTAAAACATTGCAGTTAATCATCGCCTGTTAAGACGTAACCGAGGAAATCATGAAATTTATCGTCTCCGCCGCCCTCACCTTGCTGGTGCTGGTTTCCGGCCAGAGTTTCGCGGAGCAAACCCCCAGTGCGGGGCAGCAAAATAATCGTGACACCATGATTATGCCGTCCACGCAAAGCCAGTCTCCCTATGACTTCAATCACATGGGCGCTGGCAGCGACAAATCCGACGAATTAGGCGTGCCGTATTACAACCACGACCTGTAATTCGTTTTTGCCCCGCTATGGCGGGGCTTTTTTCTGCCTTAACTCCGCACTCGCGTCGCCCGACGCACCCGTAAGCCAAAGACGTTGATATACAGCCCGGCCATAATCAACCCCGCACCAGACAGTTGCAGCGCGCTGAGCGTTTCGTCCAGTAAAAGTGCGGAGCTGGCAAGCCCGACCACCGGCACCAGCAGCGATAACGGCGCCACGCGCCAGGTTTCATAGCGCCCGAGCAGCGATCCCCAGATGCCGTAGCCAATGATTGAGGCGACTAACGCCAGATAGATTAGCGACAAAATGGTCGTCAGGTCGATCTCCACCAGGCTTTTCAGCATCACCTGCGGGCCATCCAGAATAAACGACGCGGCCATAAACGGCACGATGGGGATCAACGCGCTCCAGACCACCAGCGACATCACCGCCGGACGCGCCTCGTGCTGCATTATCAGCTTGTTGAAGATGTTGCCGCACGCCCAGCTCAGCCCCGCCGCCAGGGTCAGCATAAAGCCCAGCAGGGCGACATGCTGACCGTTAAGGCTGCCTTCTATCAGCACCAGCACGCCAAAGACCGCAAGGCTTATGCCCGCCAGCTGTTTGCCCTGCAAGCGCTCGCCAAAGACAAACGCGCCGAGAATAATGGTAAAGAACGCCTGCACCTGGAGCACCAGCGAAGCCAGACCCGCAGGCATACCGAATTTAATGGCGCAAAAGAGAAACGCAAACTGACCAAAACTGATGGTCAGGCCGTAGCCCAGCAGCAGCTTGAGGGGAATTTTCGGACGGGCAACGAACAGCAGCGCCGGGAACGCCACCAGCAGGAAGCGCAGACCGGCCAGCATCAGCGGAGGCATGTTGTGCAACCCCATTTTGATGACCACAAAATTGAGTCCCCACACCACCACAACCAGCAACGCCAACAGCCCGTCTTTACGCGTCATCTTCCGCCCCTGAATTATTAAATTTTTGTAAACACTTCAAGGTAACAGAAAAAATAGCCCCGCGAGAAGATCATTAATTCTGGTACAGAGGCGAAGCACTTGCGGATAAATTGGGTGCTATACAAGCTGCCGATCCCGTGATAATCCTGTAATAACACAACAAAAAAAGCATAAGCATTTGTCGGGCAGGAAAATGAAACCATCTCTCAGGCGCTCAACCGCAGCGCTGCTGGCGTCGTCATTGTTATTAACAATTGGCCGCGGGGCAACGCTGCCCTTTATGACCATTTATCTCACGCGCGTGTACAACATGAGCGTGGAGAATATTGGCTACGCCCTTACCGTGGCGTTGACCATAGGCGTGGTGTTTAGCCTGGGGTTTGGCATCCTGGCGGATAAGTTCGACAAAAAACGCTATATGCTGATTGCCATCGTGGCCTTTATTGCCGGGTTTGTGGCCATTCCGCTGGTGAATAACGTTACGCTGGTGGTGCTGTTCTTTGCCCTGATTAACTGCGCCTATTCCGTATTCTCAACGGTACTGAAAGCATGGTTTGCCGACGTGCTGACCACCAGCGAAAAGGCGCGCGTGTTCTCGCTCAACTACAGTTTTCTGAATATCGGCTGGACCATCGGGCCGCCGATGGGCACCCTGCTGGTGATGTACAGCCTGCAACTGCCGTTCTGGCTGGCGGCCTTCTGCGCCGCACTGCCGCTCGGGTTTATCCATTTCTTTGTGCAGAAAAGCGTAGCGTCTGACAGCGTGGAGGAAAAAGCGCCGTGGCAGCCCTCGGTGCTGCTGAAGGACCGGGCGCTGTTCTGGTACACGCTCTCCGGCCTGCTGGCGTCCTACGTGGGCGGATCGTTCGCCACCTGCATTTCCCAGTATGTCCTCGCCGCGTATGCGGACAGCGATTTCGCAGAAAAGGTGGTGGCCGTTGTGTTGCCCGTCAACGCGGTGGTGGTGGTCACCCTGCAATACGCCCTTGGCCGCAAGATCTCCGCCAGCAACATCCGCCCGCTAATGACTGCCGCGACGCTGTTTTTCATCCTGGGGCTGGGTGGGTTTATGCTCTCCGGCGAGAACCTGATTTACTGGGGGATCGCGGCGGCGATTTTCACCCTGGGTGAAATTATCTATGCGCCGGGCGAATACATGCTGATCGACAATATCGCCCCGCCGGGCATGAAGGCGAGCTACTTCTCCGCGCAGGCGCTGGGCTGGCTGGGAGCGGCGGCGAACCCGATGATCACCGGGCTGATCCTGACGCATCTGCCGCACTGGTCGTTATTTATTATTATGATGGCCGCCATCGTCGCGGCGTGGCTGATGATTTTGCGCGGAATGCGCGTGAAAAGTGAAAATAGCGTGTCGGGTGGCGCTGCGCTTACCCGACCTGGAAAACCCTAATCGTAGGCCGGGTAAGGCGAAGCCGCCACCCGGCAAAATCAGCATCCTAGTGGTGCAACATCTCTTCCACCACCTGCTCTTTGTACATTTCATTCGGGTAGTAGGTCGGCCAGTTATCCATCTCCTTCAGCAGCGCCTCGTGGGAGGTGTTGCCCATGAAGATATGGAAGTGTGAAGAGGCTTTCGGCCCGATGGTATGGTCGCTGAACTGCACAAATTTCGGCGCCTGGCTCGCGTTATCCTTACACTCAAACAGGTAGCGAACGCCCTTTTTCCCCGAAGCATAGGTCAAAATTTTGTAGCCGCTGTAGTCGTAGCGGCAGCTGCTCACCGTCTTACCTCGGTGGAACGCCATCACGTTGTTTTCAATACCAATGCCGTCCACGTCCGTGGCGTAACCCTTGCGGTAGTAAGCTTTCACCTCGTCAGCGGATTTGTCTCCCTTCTCTGCTTTCTTTTGAAAAACCGGATCCAGCGAACCATCAAGCAGGAACGGATAAACTGACTGCCAGGTACCGTCCCAGTCAGACAATTTTCTGTCCCTGACGTCTTTATCCTCAAAGACGCCGTTCGCCGCCTTCTGTTCCGCCTCCGTCATCTGATGACCGTGCGAATGGGCAAAAAGCGAGCCGCTTACCAGCAGCGTTCCCAGAGTCAGCGCAATTTTTCCAGCGTGTGCAGCCAAAGCAAAACCCTCATTCCGTGTTATAAGAATGACGATGTTATAGTATAACATCTCAGATCGCAACCAGTCCTCGAACGCCCTCCTGCTCCATATTTTCCCCGCGCCCGTGCTGGACAATACTGCCGCGCGACATCACCAGATAGCTGTCGGCCAGCTCCGCTGCAAAATCGTAAAACTGCTCCACCAGCAGGATCGCCATATCCCCCCGGTTTGCCAGGCTGCGGATCACCTGGCCGATCTCTTTAATTACCGACGGCTGAATACCTTCCGTAGGTTCATCCAGGATCAGCAACCGTGGACGGCTCGCCAGCGCCCGCCCAATCGCCAGCTGCTGCTGCTGACCACCGGAAAGATCGCCTCCGCGACGGTGCTTCATCTCTTTCAGCACCGGGAAAAGCTGCCATATCTCCTCCGGTACGCCTTTTGCACTGCGCGCGGAAAAGCGCGACAGCCCCATCAGCAGATTTTCCTCAACGGTGAGACGGGGAAAAATCTCGCGCCCCTGGGGAACATACGCCACGCCGGACTGCACCCGCTGGTGCGGCTTACTGTGGGTGATGGTTTTCCCCTGCCAGACCACTTCCCCGGTTTTCACCGGGATCAGCCCCATCAGGCACCTCAGCAGGGTGGTTTTGCCCACCCCGTTGCGCCCCAAAAGGCAGGTGACTTCCCCGACGGCCGCTTCAAAGTTCACTCCGCGCAGTATATGGCTTCCGCCGTAGTACTGATTCAGCTCGTTAACCTGCAACATGCGTTCTCCTTAGCGTCCCAGATAGACGTCAATCACCTGTTCATTGGCCTGTACCTCGCGAAGCGAGCCTTCTGCCAGCACGCGTCCCTGATGCAGCACCGTGACGTGGTCGGCGATGGTCTCAACGAAGCCCATATCGTGCTCAACCACCATCAACGAATGTTTACCTGCCAGGGTGCGGAACAGTTCGGCGGTGTATTCCGTCTCGGCGTCGGTCATGCCGGCGGCGGGTTCGTCCAGCAGCAGCAGATGCGGGTCCTGCACCAACAGCATGCCAATCTCCAGAAACTGCTTCTGCCCGTGGGAAAGCAGCCCGGCGCGGCGATCGCGCTCGCTGCCAAGCCGCAGCAATAACAGCATTTCGTCAATGCGGTCGCGCTGTTCGCCGCTGAGCGTGGCCCGCAGGCTCGCCCAGACGGACCTGTCGGCCTTCATGGCGATTTCAAGGTTTTCCCATACGGTCAGCGCTTCAAACACCGTCGGCTTCTGGAACTTACGCCCAATCCCCTGCCGGGCAATGGCAGCCGGTTCAAGGGTTGTCAGATCGATGGACTGATCGTAAATGGCTTTTCCGCTTTTTGGCCGGGTTTTGCCGGTGATCACGTCCATCAGCGTGGTTTTGCCCGCACCGTTAGGCCCAATGATGCAGCGCAGCTCCCCGACGCCGATATTCAGCGAGAGATCGGTCAACGCTTTAAAGCCGTCGAAGCTGACGTTAATGGCCTCAAGCTGCAATACCGGATCGGTCTGCTCGCGGTAACGATCGCCCGGCAGCTGGCGGGTAAAGAGTCCTTCAGAGGGCTGCATTATTTCTCTCCCTTATGCAACAGACCGAACACGCCACGCGGTAAAAACAGCGTGACGGCAATGAAAATCAGCCCCAGAAACAGCTGCCAGTACTCCGGCATCGCCACGGTGAAAAAGCTCTTCGCACCGTTGACCAGCGCCGCGCCCATCACCGGGCCCACCAGCGTGCCGCGGCCCCCCAGCGCGACCCAGATGGCCGCTTCAATGGAGTTGGTTGGCGACATCTCGCCCGGGTTGATAATGCCCACCTGCGGAACGTACAGCGCCCCCGCCAGGCCGCACAGCACGGCAGAGAGCGTCCAGACCAGCAGCTTGAAGCCGCGCGGATCGTAGCCGCAAAACGTCAGGCGGTTTTCCGCGTCGCGTACCGCCGTCAAAATGCGGCCAAACTTACTCTTCGCCAGCGCGTAGCCTGTGCCCAGAGCCAGAAGCAGCAGCATTACGGTCGCGATAAACAGCGCGATCCGCGTCGTGGTCGCCGTGACGGAAAACCCGAGCAGCGTGGTGAAGCCGGTGAAGCCGTTATTGCCGCCAAAGCCGGTTTCATTGCGAAAGAAAAGCAGCATCCCCGCATACGTCAGCGCCTGGGTCATGATGGAGAAATAGACCCCTTTGATCTTCGAGCGGAAAGCAAACCAGCCGAAGACCAGCGCCAGCAGGCCGGGGATCGTCACTATTAAAACCAGCGCCCAGGCGAAATGCTGCGTCCCCCACCAGAACCACGGCAGTTCGCTCCACGACAGAAACGACATAAACGCGGGCAGGCCGTCGCCAGCCGCCTGGCGCATCAGGTACATGCCCATCGCATACCCGCCCAGGGCGAAGAATATGCCGTGCCCCAGCGAGAGCATGCCGGCATAGCCCCACACCAGATCGAGGGCCACGGCGACAACCGCGTAGCAGAGGATTTTGCCGACGAGCGTCAGCATCCACGTGGAGACAGACAGCGGATGCGTGGAAGGCAACAGCGCGAGAAAAGGCAGCACCAGCAGCGCCGCAATCAGCAGGCTGCCGACAATCTGCGTGGTACGCGGTGCGCTGCGCGCCAGTGTTAAGGTCATTGGCTGGCTCATCAGTCTGTCACCCTCCCTTTCAGTGCGAATAACCCCTGCGGACGCTTCTGGATAAAGAGAATAATCGCCACCAGAATCAGGATTTTGCCCAGCACCGCGCCCATCTGCGGTTCAAGAATTTTATTGAAGATGCCAAGTCCAAAGGCCGCCGCCACGCTACCGGCCAGCTGACCGACGCCGCCCAGCACCACCACCAGGAACGAATCAATGATGTACCCCTGACCCAGCTCCGGCCCCACGTTCCCCAGCTGGGACAATGCCACGCCGCCCAGCCCGGCGATGCCGGACCCGAGGCCAAACGCCAGCATATCAACCCGTCCGGTCGGCACGCCGCAGCAGGCCGCCATGCTGCGGTTTTGCGTCACCGCCCGCACGTTAAGACCCAGACGCGTTTTGTTCAGAATCAGCCAGGTGAAAAACAGCACCAGCAGCACAAAGCCGAGCACCACAATGCGGTTCCACGGTAGCGTCAGGTTGGCGAAAACCTGCACGCCGCCGGACAGCCAGGCCGGGTTCGCGACCTCAAGGTTCTGTGCGCCAAAGGTCATGCGCACCAGCTGGATGAGCATCAGGCTGATCCCCCAGGTGGCGAGCAGCGTTTCCAGCGGGCGGCCATACAGATGGCGGATCACCGTGCGCTCCAGCACCATGCCGATACCAGCCGTCAGGCAAAACGCCACCGGCAGCGCTATCACCGGATAGAGCGCCAGCCACTGAGGCATCCACTGCGCCATCATCTGCTGCACCATCCAGGTGGCATATGCCCCGAGCATCAGCATCTCGCCGTGCGCCATGTTGATCACGCCCAGCAGACCATAGGTGATAGCCAGCCCGAGGGCGGCAAGCAGCAGCACCGACCCCAACGACAGGCCCATAAAGGCCTGCCCCAGCAGTTCGCCCCACATCAGACGGTGCTGGATACGGTCCAGGCTTTCGGTAGCTGCGGCACGTACGCGTGCATCCGGTTCGGTTTGCGCCTGGGTGAGCGGTGCCAGCGTGGCCTGCACGTCCGGATCGTCAGACTGTCCCAGCAGCTCAACTGCCTTCAGCCGTATTTCAGCCTGTGGGCTCGTCAGCTGAAGGTTTGCCAGCGCCAGCATCAGAGACTGCCGGGTGACATCGTCCGTTTCGCGACCGGCTCGCTGTTGCAGGAAGCCGAGCATCTCCGGCTGGGCATCACGCTGAAGCTGCCGCGCGGCATGACGCCTTTCCGTGACACTGTCACTGACAAGCTGATGGGTCGCCAGCGCCGTGAGGGTCAATACGCGCAGCCGGTTGGTGAGGCGCACGGCTTTGGTTGCCCCTTCGGCGGATTTTGATGCCCCCAGTGCAACCATGCCGCCGTCGATGCGGGTAAAAGCATGCTTCTGGCTGTCGGTATAAAGATTCTCGGTTTGCAGCGCCTTAAGCAGCGGCAAACGTGCAGGTTCCGGCGCGGCCGCCCACCGGGTCAGCATAGCGGTCTGCTGGCTCCGGGTGGCGGCAACGAAATCATCGGCATCCGATGCCTGCGCCATCCCTGGCAGCAGTCCGGTAAGCCACACAATCGCAATAATGATGCGCATGGCGTTCATGACGTCTCTCCCTGGGTGTTGGCTTAGTTGCTGGCGGTTTTCATCGGCTGGTCAGGCTTTTTGTCGTTCCCGGCGATAAACGGGCTCCACGGCTGAGCGCGTACCGGCTGTTCGGTCTGCCAGACGACGTTGAACTGGCCGTTACCTTCGATTTCGCCGATCATGACGGGCTTATGCAGGTGGTGGTTGGTGGCATCCATGGTCAGCGTAAAGCCGGACGGCGCGCTGAAGGACTGGCCCGCCATTGCCGCGCGCACTTTATCCACGTCGGTCGTACCGGCTTTCTCAACCGCCTGCGCCCACATATGGAGGCCAACGTAGGTCGCTTCCATCGGATCGTTGGTGACCACGGTGTCGGCATTCGGCAGCTTGTGCGCTTTCGCGTAGGCTCTGTAGGCCGCAACGAAGGTCTGGTTGGTCGGGTTATCAACGGATTCAAAGTAGTTCCACGCCGCCAGGTTACCCACCAGCGGTTTGGTATCAATACCGCGCAGCTCCTCCTCGCCGACCGAGAACGCCACCACCGGCACGTCAGTGGCTTTCAGCCCCTGGTTCGCCAGCTCTTTGTAGAAAGGCACGTTGGAATCACCGTTGATGGTGGAGACCACCGCCGTTTTGCCGCCCGCGGAGAATTTCTTGATATTGGCAACGATGGTCTGGTAATCGCTGTGACCAAACGGGGTGTAGACCTCTTCAATATCTTTATCTTCCACGCCCTTCGAGTGCAGGAAGGCACGCAGGATCTTGTTAGTCGTGCGCGGGTAAACGTAGTCCGTACCCAGCAGGAAGAAGCGCTTCGCGCTGCCGCCGTCTTCGCTCATCAGGTACTCCACCGCTGGGATCGCCTGCTGGTTGGGTGCCGCGCCGGTATAGAAGACGTTAGGCGACATCTCTTCACCTTCGTACTGCACCGGATAGAACAGCAAACCGTTCAGCTCTTCAAAGACCGGCAGAACCGATTTACGCGAAACCGACGTCCAGCAGCCAAACACCACGGCGACCTTATCCTGACTCAGAAGCTGACGGGCTTTTTCGGCAAACAGCGGCCAGTTGGATGCCGGGTCGACCACCACCGGTTCCAGCTTTTTCCCCAGCACGCCGCCTTTGGCGTTGATTTCATCGATGGTCATCAGGGCGACATCTTTCAGGGGTGTTTCTGAGATGGCCATCGTGCCAGACAGAGAGTGCATAATCCCAACTTTGATGGTGTCTGCGGCCTGGACGCCAAAGCTCATGCCCATGGCGACGACGGATGCGGACAGGGCGAACGCTTTAAAAAGGGTACGACGGTGCATATTTTCACTCCTGAAAAAGAAAGCTGTGCGAAGACGTCCGTTACCGCCTGGACGCAGAAAAAGTAACGTCAGTTTCAGGAGAGCAAAAAGAGTGCCAGGTTGCAGAGTCTAGATTTTAAAGGGATGCGAGAGAAGGATGACGGGAAACGACTCAGAATGGTACAGCGCTGCACTGTAATAATGCAGCGCTGTGGAGGGCGTTACCAGACGTCGCTGGCGATTTGCGTCACCAGGCGAACTTTGTCCCACTGCTGGGCTTCGCTCAGGCTGTTACCCTCTTCCGTGGAGGCAAATCCGCACTGCGGGCTGAGGCAAATCTGCTCTTTCGCGACGTATTGCGCAGCTTCTTCCAGACGCGCTTTCACCCCTTCAGGGTTCTCCAGTTCGCCGTGCTTGGTGGTAATGAGCCCCAGAACCACCTGCTGTTTGCCCGGGCGCACAAAACGCAGTGGCGCGAAGTCGCCGCTACGATCGTTGTCGTACTCCAGGAAGAATGCGTCGACGTTAACCGTGCCGAACAGCACCTCTGCCACCGGCTCATAGCCGCCCTCTGAAATCCACGTTGAGCGGAAATTGCCGCGGCAGACGTGCAGTCCGACGGTCAGGTCGTCCGGCTTGCCTTCCAGCGCTTTGTTCAGCACGTTGGCATAGATGCGGGCCAGTTCGTCGGCGTCATCACCCCGCTCCCGGATCTGGCGGCGCTGATCTTCCGAACAGAGATAGGCCCATACGGTGTCGTCCAGTTGCAGATAGCGGCAGCCCGCGTCGTAGAATGCCCGAATGGCGTCGCGCCAGGTGGTTGCCAGATCGTCAAAGTAGTCGTTCAGGTCCGGATAGACCGTGGCATCAATATCTTTGCGGCCACCGCGGAAGTGCAGCACGCTCGGGCTCGGAATGGTCATTTTCGGCTGCGCGTTGCCGCTGATGCTTTTAAGGTAGCGGAAGTCTTCCAGCATAGGATGATCGCCGAAGCCCAGCTTGCCCGTGACGCGCACGCCGTGGGCTTTGGTCTGCACCCCGTTGAACTGAATGCCCTGCTGAGCGTCATAACGCTCCACGCCCTGAAGCCCGTCAAAGAAGTCGAAGTGCCACCAGGCGCGGCGGAACTCACCGTCCGTCACCACGTGCAGGCCGCAGGCGCACTGCTGCTCAACGACGTGGCGAATGGCCTCGTCCTCGACCGCGCGAAGCTGCCCGGCATCGATCTCACCGCTGGCAAATTGCAGGCGAGCCTGTTTAATGGAATCCGGGCGTAAAAAGCTGCCGACTACATCGGCGCGGAACGGGGCGTGGTGTCGCTGCATGGAAATCTCCTTTGTCTGTCGGCGTTAATTGCCCACAGTGATAATTTATCTCTTGAATCTTTAGACTTCTGGATGTCTAAACGTCCTAAGAAGATGTCACACCCCCTGCCTCACGACAAACGAGAAAATTTCATCGGTGTTGAAAAAAATTCATGTTCCAGAACCGGATGATGACGATCCTGCAAACGCGAACTGCTCATCCTCCCAGCCGGTCATGCCCCCGAGCATAATCTTGACCGGCAGACCGAGACGCGCCAGCTTCAGCGCCGCCCTGTCCGCGCCGTTGCAGTGCGGGCCTGCACAATAGACGACAAATAGCGTGCCCGCCGGCCACGCGTTCATCCGCTCTGCGGTAATCTGGCTCCAGGGTAAATGCTGCGCGCCGGGCAGATGACGCCGGGCAAAATGCTCGGGCTTCCCGACCACGTGCAGCAGAGCGAAGTCCTGCTCACCGCTGGATATGGCGTGTTGCACATCGGCGCAGTCCGTCTCTACGCTTAAGCGTCGCAGAAAATGCCCCACGGCTTCCTGCGGCTCGGCAGCCGGAAATTCAGTAACATAGCTCATGAATCTTCCTCATTTGTGGTGTTTGTGTTAACACTACTCTATCCCTTAATACAGCCCATGAATGCCTCCGCCTATGCCAGAAAACAGCAAAAAGATGACAAACTTACGACACACTCCCCCCCGCGCGGTCGTGCTGGCGTATGACGGTTTGTGCACCTTTGAGTTTGGCGTGGCGGTAGAAATCTTTGGCTTGCCGCGCCCGGAGATGGGCGACGACTGGTATCGGTTCGCCGTGGCGAGCGTGGATGAAGGCGAACTCCGGGCAACGGGCGGGATACGCATTCTGGCCGATGGCGATCTGCACCTGCTGGAGACGGCGGATCTGATAGTCGTACCCGGCTGGCGAGGGCTGGACGAACCCGTACCCGAGGCGCTCTGTCAGGCGTTATGCGCGGCGCATGCCCGCGGCTGTCAGCTGCTCTCAATCTGTTCTGGCGTTTTTGTGCTGGCAGCCACGGGCCTGCTCAACGGGCGGAAGGCGACCACCCACTGGCGTTACACGCACGCGCTGAAATCACGTTTTCCCGCCGTCACCGTGGTTGAAGATGTGCTGTATCAGGACGAGGGGGATATTCTTACCTCCGCCGGCAGCGCGGCGGGGATCGATCTGTGCCTGCACGTGGTGCGCCGGGATTACGGTATGGAGGCGGCAAACCGCGTGGCGCGTCGGCTGGTGATCCCGCCCCACAGAGACGGCTCGCAAACCCAGCAGCTTAGCCGGCCGGTGGCTCAGCTACGGGAAAGTCAGCGCCTGGGTCAGCTGTTTGATTATCTTCATCAGCATCTTGCCGTGCCACATACCGTCGGGTCGCTGGCCCTGCGGGTTGGCATGAGTCAGCGTACCTTTCTGCGCCGTTTCCAGGACGCGACCGGAACCACGCCCGCGCGCTGGTTATTGACGGCGAGATTGCAGCGGGCGAAGGATTATCTCGAAAATAGCCGACTCAGCATCGACAATATTGCAGAACAAACCGGTTTTGGACTCAGCGCCACGCTGCGCCACCATTTCCGCCAGCAATTTGCCCTTTCCCCGACGCAATATCGAAAGCGGTTTTTGCAGCCGACCCGATAAAAAGGCAAAAAAAAACCGCCATATTCTGGCGGTAAATGCTTGCATGGATAGATTTGTATTTTGGTATCTACGCTCCGGTATTCAATACCGGGATGTGGATCACCTGCAATCTACCACCGTGAGCCTCAACGAAGCATAAACGAATCGATTAACCCGCTTTGGTATTAATTTGCAGATAACGCATCAGCCCCTGCTCGGCGCTCTGGCGGGCATCATCATTAATCGCTTCGAGATAGAACGCGCGAGAGACTCCGTACGGTGCCTGCTCGGATGGGTAAACGGCAAACTGAAAGGTTTTCCCCCTCGCCTTGTTGGTGCAGCCCAGCTCCCAGCGATCTTCACTTACCTGGGTGCTATTACATTCGACGCGGCCGTAATCACTGGTTAAATACGATCCGACGCGGCTTTTCGCTGACTGAATATATTCTGGTTCTTCGTTTGAATAGATGCTGGCAGCAGCACCCACAGCAACCACTACGCCCAGAAGTGATAGCACGATTATTTTTTTCATTTATTAGATCCAATCCTTAGCCAGAAAAATCTTATTGTAAATGATTTCCCCATAAATCTAGCTGCTCTTTTCATACCAGAAATGGGAGTTTACAACGTCAATATTGCTTTTAAGAATAGTCTCAGATGCGCTGTATTGCGATCACAAATTTTGACAGTCTGTTTTCTCAAATTTGAACAGTCAAATAATTACTCTATGAAATTATCCCTACGATAACCCTGGCGTATTTTCGGGGGATGAAGGATGTTCAGAAAAGGGTTGTCGCTACTGCTGCTGATAAGCGCTCTGTTCTCAGGGCAGATTATGGCGGAGCACAAAGGACATGAATTTCTGTATGTAAAAAACGCCGACCATCAGCTTCGTCATGAAGCTGACAGCGACGCGTTACGCAGCGAGGCAGAGGAATCTGCGGAGGGGTTGCGCGAGCGCCATTCCTGGCAGAAATCGCGCAAACCCGATACCCACTTTCCGGGTTAGCTGCCTTTACGCTTCGGCAGGGTTTTCATCAAGTCGTCAGGGCTGACGGAGGCCACAATGCTGCCAGGCGACGGCATTTTGAAGATGTGATTCTTCATCTTACCGATAACGTGCATTTCACACGGACGGCAGTCGAATTTCAGCGTTAGCACTTCATCACCATTCACCAGCTGCATCGGCGTTGCTTTCCAGCTTTTGATATTGCCTTTCGCCTGCTTCGGGCAGAGGTTAAAGGCAAACCGCAGGCAGTGTTTGGTGATCATCACCGGCACGTCGCCCTTCTCTTCATGCGCTTCATACGCGGCGTCAATCAGCTGCACGCCGTGACGATGATAAAACGCACGCGCTTTATGGTTATAAACGTTCGCCAGGAAGGAGAGATGCGTGTCCGGATAAACCGGCGCAGGCACCGCTTCGGCCTTACGGCTGCCGCGCGGATAGTTTGCCAGGCGGGCGTCATCCAGCATCTCAGCCGTTTCACGACGGAACTGATTCAGCAGGCTGTTCGGCACGAACAGCGCATCCGGCAGATTCACCTCAATATTACGCGCGTAATAAATGGTCTGACCCAGCTTCGCCACGCCGTCCTTCAGGTTGTTCAGCGCTTTCTCCGCGTTGTTCGCTACCTCGAACATGCCGTCGAGGGTATGCGTCACGCTGATACCGTCTTCACAGGTCATGGTCAGGATCAGCTGCTCTTCCCAGCCCCCCAGTGCGATATCCACCGCAATGCGGCGCTCGCTGGAGGTCTTGAGCAACGCCTGCTGCCAGTTGTGGTCCAGGTTACGGTTCAGCGCCGCGTTGGGACGGGCTTTGTAGAGGTCGGCAGGCATTTCGTTCGGCCAGACGCGATAGCGGTTTTCGCCGGTTTTCTCCACGGTGTTGGCGCGGAAACCGACCACTTCACGTTTAATCATCACGTTGAGACCGTCGCCGTTCGCCAGCGGCTCTGTAACCTGAACGTCGAGATGGTCCTTCGCCACCTTCAGCACTTCACCCACCGGCAGGCCGATAAATTTCGGTGAGTCAAACGCGCCGATGTCCCCTTTGCGCGCATTCACAAAGTAATCCGTGCTGCCGCGGTGGAAGGTTTTGTCCGTGGACGGAATAAAGAAATGCTCCGTACGTCCGGCAGAGGCGCGGGCCAGATCACCGCGATCGTCGATGATGGCATCCAGCATCTGACGATAATGGGCGGTGATATTTTTCACGTAGCTCATGTCCTTGTAGCGCCCTTCAATTTTGAAGGAGCGCACGCCGGCGTCGATCAGCGCGCCGAGGTTCGCCGTCTGATCGTTATCTTTCATCGACAGCAGGTGTTTTTCGAACGCCACCACGCGGCCCTGATCGTCTTTCAGGGTATACGGCAGACGGCAGGCCTGAGAGCAGTCGCCCCGGTTAGCGCTGCGCCCCGTCTGGGCATGAGAGATATTACACTGCCCGGAATACGCCACGCACAGCGCACCGTGGATAAAGAATTCAATAGTGGCGTCGGTCGCCTGGTGAATATCGCGGATTTGGTTCAGGTTCAGCTCGCGCGCCAGAACAATCTGTGTGAACCCAACGTCCGAAAGGAACTTTGCCTTCTCAACGGTGCGGATATCGCACTGGGTGCTGGCGTGCAGCTCAATCGGCGGGATATCCAGTTCCAGCACGCCCATATCCTGAACGATCAGCGCGTCAACGCCGGTCTGGTAGAGATCGGTTATCAGACGCTGCGCAGGCTCGAGCTCATCATCATGAAGAATGGTGTTCAGGGTCACGAACACCTTCGCCCCGAAACGGTGGGCGAACGGCACCAGTTCGGCAATGTCGCGCAGGCTATTGCTGGCGTTATGACGGGCACCGAAGCCAGGGCCGCCAATGTAGACGGCATCCGCACCGTGAAGAATGGCTTCACGGGCAATGGCGGCGTCGCGGGCCGGGCTAAGCAGTTCAAGATGATGGGAGTGCAGGCGCATACTTCGTCGTTATCCGTTATGGTCAAAATGGCGGCTATTGTAGTCAGAAGTCTGTGTCAGTGAAACCGTTTTGCGACGCTTTAGCGGGGATAATGGATCAGAGAGTGAAAATGGACCGTCCGGGCGCTGCTGTTGCGGTACGCGTGCGGTTTGTCGCCGGCAAAACGCACCCCAGAATCAGCATAAATCGTCCGCCAGATGCCGTCGATCTGCATCTCCAGTTCACCGCTTATCACCACCACGTGTTCAATCACCCCGGCTTCGTGCGGGGTGGACTCGCTCAGCGCGCCGGGCGACAGCGTGATGGAGAAATGGTCAAACCTGAGCTGGTCGTCCCAGGGGAAAAGCGGCTTCACTACCATCGCCTGCTGCTGCGGATCAAATACCGCCTGCGGGTCGCTCTCTGGGGTAATAAACGCCGAAAAAGGCACGTTCAGCCCGGTGGCGATTTTCCACAGGGTGGAGACCGTCGGGCTGGACTCGTTGCGTTCGATTTGCCCAAGCATCGCTTTCGACACGCCCGTCTCTTCCGCCAGTTTCGACAGGCTCCAGCCCCGCGCCTGACGCAGCGCTTTCAGTGTGGTGGCAAGGTGTTGCGTAATATCCATGGTTCCTCCCGTTGTGCGAAGCATATCACTTGTACGCTATAGCGCACAGTGATACCTTACGCCGGATGTTATAACGCACAACGGAGTTCCCATGCGATCGACTGCCCCTCTCTTTCCTGCCGTACTGGCCGGTTTTGTTGCCGTCCTGGTGGGCTATGCCAGCTCTGCCGCCATTATCTGGCAGGCCGCCGCAGCGGCAGGCGCAACCCCACAGCAAATCGGCGGATGGATGACCGCGCTGGGCCTCGGGATGGGGATCAGCACGCTTGCGTTATCGTGGTGGTACAAGGCGCCGGTGCTGACCGCCTGGTCAACGCCCGGCGCGGCGCTGCTCGCCACCAGCCTGCATAGCGTCACGCTGGCGGAAACCATCGGGGTATTTATGTTTGCAAATGCGCTGATCCTGCTGTGCGGCGTGACCGGCCTGTTTGCCCGGCTGATGAAGCTGATCCCGCACTCGCTTGCCGCCGCTATGCTCGCGGGCGTGCTGTTACAGTTCGGCCTGAAGGCATTCAGCAACATTGAGGGACACCTTTTTCTTTGCGGCAGTATGCTGGCCGCCTGGCTGGTGGCCAAAGCCGTGGCTCCCCGTTACGCCATTGTCGTCACGCTGCTGGTGGGCATTCTCGCGGCCTGGGCCGGAAGTGACATTGTCACGAATAAAATGGCGTTATCGGTTATCATGCCTGAATTTATTGCCCCTGCGTTCACGTTCACCAGCCTGATAAGTATCGGCTTGCCCTTCTTTCTGGTGACCATGGCGTCGCAGAATGCGCCCGGCTTCGCCACCATGCAGGCTTCGGGCTACCCGCTGGCGGTCTCACCGCTTATCGTTGCGACCGGCGGGCTGGCGCTGGTGTTATCCCCCTTCGGCGTCTATTCCATCTGCATCGCCGCCATCACCGCCGCCATTTGTCAGAGCCCGGACGCCCACCCGGATGCCAGTAAACGCTGGCTGGCCGCGGCGGCCGCAGGCGGGTTTTATCTGCTGGCGGGGGTTTTCGGCGGCTCGATTTCCGGGCTGATGGCCGCCCTGCCGCTGAGCGGGATCCAGACGCTGGCCGGTCTGGCGCTTCTCGGTACGATTAGCGGCAGTCTGTATCAGGCGCTGAATCATGAAGCGGAGCGCGACGCGGCGATCGTCACCTTCCTGATGACCGCCAGCGGCGTCACGATCCTGGGGATTGGCTCCGCCTTCTGGGGGCTGGTGCTGGGTGGGTTATGTTACGCGGTCTTTTCACGCCTTCGTCGCGCGTAACTGGGACGGCGTCATCCCCGTCATGCTGCGAAAACGGTTACTGAAGTGGCTTGCGGAGTTGAATCCGCAGGCCAGCGCGATGTCGGTGAGCGGCGTGGTGGTGTGCTGCACCAGCGCTTTGGCCTTCTCCATGCGGCGCTGCATGACGTACTGATGCGGCGCCAGCCCCATCGACTGGCGGAACATTCTGGCGAAGTGATACTCGCTGAGTGCGGCCTGACCCGCCAGCTCCGCCAGCGTTAGGGGTTGCGCCAGATTTTCCTCGATAAAGGCCACTACGTTACGCAGCACAAACGGCGATAACCCGCCGGTGACCACCGGTAACTTCCACTGTACGCTGGAATAATGCTGGACTAAATGCGTCAGCAGTAAGGTCGACGCGGTGCTCAGGGTGAGCTGGTTGGCATTTTGCTGCCAGTCGCAGCCCAGCAAAAACTGACGATAGAGGGCGGTGATTTTCGGATCGCTGCCAAAGATTTTTTCATCCAGCGTCAGCGATAGCGGACGTTTATCCCAGATTTTCTCCCCCACGTCCCGCAGATGTTCATCGGTGCAGTAAAGGTGGACGAACGACAGGTCGTCACGAATATCCCACGTGGATTCGCTCTCTTCGGGCATCAGGCAAAAACGATCCGGCCCGCCGCCATTTTTCCAGCCACCGGGGGTTTTTTGATAGCTTTCATAGCCATCCGCCACGTACAGGCTGAGCGTATGGTGGTTGCTTTTTACGGTGATCGTATCGTGCTTGTTGTACCACGCCGCCAGTTGAATGCCAGAATTGAGCGCGACGGTTTCCCGCAGCACCGCATTTTGTTGGCGTAACGTTTCAAAGGTGTCGTAAACGAGAGACATGGCCGTAAACAGGTGATTAATCAGACTGTCAGTCTATGAAGTGTTGCAGCCTGTTACCAGCGTTCGCGTGAGAAAAAAGCGCAAGAATGTGCAAGTCCGGCGCAAGCCGATGAAAGCCGCCCGCCCGCGCTTTCGTCACACTGGGGTTTTTCGCGGTATGAGAAGAGAGAAACCATGAACGCATTACTCTATGGGCTGGTCGTTGTTATCTGGGGCACCACCTGGATCGCCATTTTTCTGCAACAGGGGCCGGTTCCCGCCCCGGTTTCCATTTTCTGGCGCTTCGCCGTGGCCAGCGCCACCATGATGATTGTCCTGCTCGCCCTTCGCCGCCTGCGCAGGCTGGCGCTGCGGGATCACCTCTACTGCCTGCTTCAGGGCTGCTGCGTATTCTGCTTCAACTTCTGGTGCTTTTACACCGCCGCCGCCCATATCAATACCGGCCTCGAGTCGGTGATCTTCTCGATGGCCGTGCTGTATAACGCCATCAACAGCTTTATCTTCTTCGGCCAGCGCCCGCCCGCACGCTTCTGGACGGCGGCAGCGCTGGGGCTTATCGGGATCATCACCCTGTTCTGGAACGATCTGCTCGCCAGCGGCTGGAGCGCGTCGTTGCTCACCGGTATTGGACTTTCCGCCCTCGGCACCTACGGCTTCTCGCTGGGGAATATGATCAGCATGCGTCATCAGCGCAACGGACTGGAAACCATGACCACCAATGCCTGGGCGATGCTGTATGGCACCGTCGTGATGGGCCTTATCGCCCTCTTCAGGGGCGATAGCTTTATGCCTGAATGGACGGTGAGCTATATGGGGGCGCTGCTGTATCTTGCGCTGTTTGGCTCGGTGATTGCCTTCGGGGCCTATTTTACGCTGGTGGGCCGCATTGGTCCCGGTAAAGCCGCGTACAGCACCCTGCTGTTCCCGCTGGTGGCCCTGTCCATTTCAACAATCTACGAGGGCTACGTATGGCATCTCAACGGGATCGCAGGCCTGCTGCTGATTCTGGGGGGAAATATGGTGATGTTTACCAAACCGGAGACCTGGTTCCGACGCCTGCGGACGGCATAAAAAAACGGCCTGCGAAGGTGCAGGCCGTGTTGATTATTTTGCAGTCTGATGAACATCAAACATGGTGGCATCCGTCGCCATGTCATCCACAACCTGTTTCAGCGTGGCGAAGCCTATCGGCGTATTTTCATTTGCCAGCTCTTCACCTTCACCTTTACGAACAACTTTAATCACCGGCTTGTTGGTGGCCGCATCGATCAGCTCGCCTTCGAAGAACAGATGCGTATCCATGGTGCGATGGCCAGTTGCCATCTGCGTTCCCGCAACCAGCAGCGCGACAGGAACCACTTCATAGAACTGCAAACCTTCTTTGTCCGAGCTCACGCCGGTGATGGCGCCACGGAAGATCAGGCTATGTTTGCCTGGCGTCGTGACAATCGGCTTACGCTGGCCAATCGCGGTTTTCAGTTTGGTATTGGTATAACTCAACACCTCATCAAGCGTTTTTTGCCCAAGCTGAGTGGTCGGTTTTGGCGCCGGGTAATAGGTAATCGGCGTCCAGATAATGCTGTCGTAATTCGCCTCATTGTAGGAAGGATCAACCCAACGCAGGGTTGGCTTCCCGGTTGCAGATGTCATCTCCTGCAAGCCTGAGTAATCTTTTAAAAAGCCCGAATACTGCTCGGGGGCTGCGACTTTTGACGCGCAGCCTGAAAGGGCCAACAGGCCAGAAAGCACTGCAACTTTAAAAAAAGTCTGAGTACGCATGATGGTATTCCATGTTATCTGCAAGTATGCACTTGAAGTTATAACAAAAAAGGAGGGAACGTGGTGTGGCAAAAAATGACGAAGACAGCACAAATAGCGAAAATAGTGCCCGGCTGAAACCGGGCAGTATAACTATTACTCTTTCAGATCCACTTGCCAGAACAGGTGCTTGCCGAAGGGATCGATTTCATAGCCCGTGACCTCTTTACGGACCGGCTCAAAAATGGTCGAGTGGGCAATCATCACCGCCGGCATTTGATCGTGCATCATCTGCTGCGCCTGCTTGTACAGCGCCACGCGTTTTTCGCGATCGGTTATCGATTTAGCTTCGGCAATCAGGTTATCAAAGGGCTTATAACACCATTTTGCCGAGTTCGACCCGCCGTTGGCGGACGTACAGGTAAACAGCGGCCCGAAGAAGTTATCCGGATCGCCTGTCGCCGTTGTCCAGCCCATCAGCGCGGCCTGATGTTCCCCTCCTTTCACGCGCTTCAGGTATTCGCCCCATTCATAGGTCACGATTTTGGTCTGTACGCCAACTTTCGCCCAGTCCGCCTGGATCATTTCAGCCATCCGTTTCGCGTTCGGGTTATAGGGCCGCTGCACCGGCATGGCCCACAGTTCGATGCTGACGCCGTTAGCAAATCCCGCCGCCTTTAGCAGCGCCTTCGCTTTTTCAGGATCGTAATCGTAGTCTTTCAGCGCGCTGTCGGCACTCCAGACGCCAGGCGGCAGCAGGTTTTTCGCCGCCGTGCCGGTTCCGTGGAACACCGCGTCAATGATGGCGGGTTTATTAATCGCTATCGCCAGCGCCTGGCGCACCTTCAGGTTATCCAGCGGCGGCTTTTGCGTGTTAAACGCCAGGAAACCGGTATTCAGGCCGGCCTTGCTCATCAGATTGATGTCTTTGTTGGCCTTCATGCGCGGCAGATCCGCCGGATTCGGAAACGGCATCACCTGGCACTCGTTCTTCTCAACTTTGGCAAAACGCACCGAGGCGTCCGGCGTGATGGTGAACACCAGACGATCCAGCTTCGATTTCCCCTGCCAGTATTGCGGGAAGGCGGTAAAGAGGATGCGGGAATCCTTCTGGTACTGCGCCAGCTTAAACGGACCGGTGCCAATCGGCTGCATATCGACCTTTTCTGGCGTGCCCGCTTTCAGCATGGCATCGGCATATTCCGCCGACAGAATAGAGGCAAAATACCACGCCAGGTCAGCGACAAACGGCGCTTCCGGGTGCGCCAGGGTGAAGCGTACGGTGTGCTCATCAATCTTGTCGATAGCCGTTATCAGGCTGCCAAACTCCAGGCTTTCAAAGTTGGAATAGCTGCCGTTCGAGACGTTATGGTAAGGATGATTCACATCCTTCTGGCGCATAAACGAGAAAATCACGTCATCCGCGTTGAAGTCGCGCGTCGGCGTAAACAGCTTATTACTGTGGAATTTCACCCCTTTGCGCAGGTGGAAGGTGTAGATCTTGCCATCCTCGCTCACCTCCCAGCTTTCGGCCAGGCTCGGCACCAGTTCGGTGGTGCCGGGTGTGAAATCGACCAGACGGTTATAAACCGGTACGGCGCTGGCATCCACGCTGGTTCCCGAGGTGTATAGCTGAGGATTGAAGTTTTCCGGCGATCCTTCAGAGCAATACACCAGCGTTTTTGCCGCGACGGTGGAACTGACCGTCAGCGCAGCCAGCGCCAGCGTTATCGTTGTGAATGTGCTTTTCATCATTATTTCCTGTCTTTTTAATTCGACGGCTAATTACTTCTTTTGCCGTTCCATAAATAACATTAAAGTGATGGCGCAAACACATGAAAAATAAATACAGAAGGAAACACTATGGGCTCTGAACTCTCCAGACAATTAACCCGTCGCTTTTTTCGTTATCTCGCCATTACCAGCCAGAGCGATCCAAAAGTGAAAACGTTGCCCTCCACGCCGGGCCAGTACGACATGGCGCGGGAACTGGCGAACGAGCTGGAAAAGCTGGGGTTGGACGACATTGTGATTGATGAATTCGCTACCGTTACCGCCGTGAAAAAAGGCAATGTCGCGGGCGCACCGCGCATTGGTTTTATTACTCATATCGACACGGTAGACGTCGGTTTATCTCCGGATATTCATCCGCAAATATTAACGTTTAGGGGTGAAGATCTCTGCCTGAATAAAGAGAAAGGGATCTGGCTGCGCGTCAAAGAGCACCCGGAAATTCTGGCTTACCCTAATGAAGAGATTATTTTCAGCGACGGAACCAGCGTATTAGGCGCAGATAATAAAGCGGCCGTCACCGTGGTTATGACGGTACTGGAAAACCTGACGGCCGAGCATAAGCATGGCGATATTGTGGTGGCGTTTGTGCCTGACGAGGAGATTGGCCTGTGCGGTGCGAAAGCGCTGGATTTGAAACGCTTCGACGTCGATTTTGCCTGGACCATCGACTGCTGCGAACTGGGTGAAATTGTTTATGAGAACTTCAACGCGGCAGCGGCTGACATTCGCTTTACTGGCGTAACGGCCCACCCGATGTCCGCCAAAGGGGTGCTGGTCAACCCACTCCTGATGGCCACGGACTTCATCAGCCAGTTCGATCGCCAGCAAACCCCGGAATGCACCGAAGGGCGCGAGGGCTACATCTGGTTTAACGGCATCCAGACCGGACAAAACGAAGCGGTGCTGAAAGCCAACATCCGTGATTTCGACAAACAGGGTTTTGCCGCCCGCAAGCAGCAAATTACCGATGTGGCGGCGCAAATAGCCGCGCAACACCCTACAGCAAACGTGGAAGTCCACATCGAGGACACCTACAGCAATATCAGTAACGCGATTGATGAAGATCGCCGCGCCATCGACCTGATGTTCGAGGCAATGAAATCGCTCGGTATCGCGCCCAAGCCAACGCCGATGCGCGGCGGCACGGACGGCGCAGCGCTGTCAGCCAAAGGCTTGCTCACCCCGAACTTCTTCACCGGCGCCCATAACTTCCATTCAAAGTTTGAGTTTTTACCGCTTTCGTCGTTCGAGGCGTCCTACCGCACCGCCCTGCAACTCTGTCTGCTGGCCGCGCGTTAAGCGGGCTTGCGTGCAAGCAGGGTGGCGAAGCGCAGCTTGATACGGTTCCCGTTGGCATCGGTACGGTGGAGTTCACCCACCTCTTCGTTGTACTTGAGCAGCTCCCAGCCCTGGTAATAGTTGCTCAGTTCTCCGGTTTTGAACGCAAACGGGAAACCAACGGTACACGGATAATCCTCTGTATCCATCGCCGCAACGATCAGGTTATAGCCGCCCGGCCTGGTGCAGCGCTGCATATTGGCGATAAGACCAGGGATGGTTTTCGCCTCAAGGAACATCAGTACGACGGTAGAAAGAATAAAGTCATATTCGCCGTCAAAGGTCAGGCTGTTCAGATCCTGAATCGCCGTGTGCAGATTCGTAATCCCTTCCGCCGCCTTAATGCGCTCAATGTTATCGATGCTCATCGGGTTTTTATCCCACGCCGTCACGTCATAGCCGTTGGCCGCCAGGTAAAGGCTGTTACGGCCATTTCCGCAACCGAGATCGAGCGTTTTACCCGGCTTAACAATATTCGCGCTATGTAACACCTCTGAGTGGGTGCGGGTCAGACCATATTTCTCGGTAAAGTAGTTTTCATCGACAGTCATTGTTTTTCCTCAGATTGCATAAGCAGTGCCTTATCAGCGCGCACCAGAAGTTTGCCCTGCATCAGCAAGATAAAAGTACGGACCAGCAGCATCGCGATGATGACGTTGGTGAAAATAAACAGTGGAACAGCAAGGGCGTGAAAGAACCCTGACGGGCTGCTTTGCCCAAGATGCAAACCGGTGGTCGCCAGCGCCGAGACCCCGAACGAGAAGCTCCAGAACGACGCGTTGAACGGCTGCGACAGATACCACGGCATCAGACGCAGCATAAACAGCAGCTGTAACAAGCCATAGCCAAACAGCATTTTGGCGAAGGTATCCGCTTCGCCGCCGTTGACGCTAAGCCAGGCGCTACAGGCCACCAGGGCTGGCGCAAGCTGGATCCCGAGCGAGGTACGAAGCGCTGCGGGCAGTTCGCCGGCGCTGCGCAGGCGCTGCAAAATGACCGGCTCCAGGCTCAGCCAGGAAAAGACGCCGGCGCCAAGGAACACCAGTCCGGCATCGTGGAAACCCAGCGCGCCGCAGGCCATCGCGCTAATAAAATTGTTCGCCACCGTTGGCAGATAGAGGCCCGGCGTTGTCGCCTCTCCCGGGTGCTTACCGCGCCACAGCCCGGCGCTTTGCCAGGCGGCATACGCAAGCTGGATCACCACGCCCACACTAAATAACACCAGCGACATCGGGCGGTACCACGGCACGAAGCCGATGGCCACCAGCATCGTTGTGGCGGGAAACAGGCTGACAAAACTGCTCATCACCGGATGTCGCATCTCTGCCAGCACGCTGCGTGGAAACCGTACCGCACGGGTGAGAAACACTACGCTCAAAAAGAACCAGATCGTCACCGCCAGCGCCACCAGGATCTCTCCCGGCCAGCGCGTAACCGGCCATACAGTGCTGGCATAACGCCAGGCGAACCCCATGCCAATGGTACCCAATACCATGCCAAAGTACCCGGCGGGCAAGTTAAGAACGCGTTGGTTTTCATTATGCATTTTTTTTAAACTTTAAAATGTATTTGAAATGCCATTTTAAGGGGTTTCCCGTGTGGACGCCAGCACTTCGACAAGCCAAAAGTTTGCTACGTTTAGTGAAAGGCTTTTCAGGGATCAGACGATGACAAAATATCGGCTTAGCAATGAAACCCGTCTGTGGCGCTGGCAGGACGGGACCACGCCGTGCACAACGTCCCTCAGACAGATTGTTGCCGTGGACGATTTTAACGATGTTGCCCGCGGGACAAAAGGCGGTTGGGTTGAGGATGAGAACGTCCTCGCACAGGACGGGGATTGCTGGATTTACGATGAAAACAGCGTGGTCTTTGCCGGTGCCCGGGTATCCGGTAATGCCCGCCTTACCCAGCCCTGCATCGTAAGCCACCGCGCACACGTTAGCGGCAACAGCTGGCTGGACGCCGCCGAGGTGAGTCACGGTGCGATAATAAGTGACAACGTCACTATTCAGCACTCTACGGTGCGCGGGGAATGCCGCATCGCAGGTGATGCGCGGGTGCTGCATAACAGCATGGTGATCGCAGCCAAAGGGCTTACGCCCGACCGCGAGCAGATCCTGCAAATCTATGACAGCGCAACGGTCAGCCAGTCGCGTATTGTGCATCAGGCGCAAATTTACGGCGATGCCATGGTGACCTGGGCCTTTGTAGAGCACCGCGCTGAGGTGTTCGATCGCGCCATTCTTGAGGGCAACGCGCTTAATAACGTCTGGGTGTGCGACTGCGCCAAAGTGTACGGCAACGCCCGCCTGCTGGCAGGCTCAGAGGACGATGCAATCCCGACGTTGCGGTACAGTTCACAGGTTGCGGAAAACGCCCTCGTCGAAGGCAACTGCGTTATTAAACATCACGTGCTGATAGGCGGCGAGGCGTGGTTGCGCGGCGGGCCGATCCTGATTGACGACCACGTCGTGATTCAGGGCCGGGCGCGTATCAGTGGCGATGTACTGATTGAGCATCAGGTGGAAATTTCAGACGATGCGGTTATTGAGGCGCTTGAGGGTGAAAGCATTCACGTCCGGGGATCTAAAGTGATCAACGGCGACACGCGGATCACCCGAACGCCGCTGCTGGGGGCACTATAGCGGGAAAAGCCTGGCGTAAAGATTCACGTCATCGTAGCGGCCATTGAGCATTTCCGCTTCCCGCAGGCATCCTTCCAGCGCAAAACCGTTGCGCTGAGCCACACGGTTACTGTTCTGGTTATCTACGCGACATTTAATGACAAAGCGGCGGATCTCGCCGCGCTCAACGTAATAGCGCATAAACGCCTGGAGCGCCTGAGAGAGAATGCCCTGCCCCTGATGCGCTTCGTCGAGCCAGTAGCCAATGTACCCGGCCTTGTTCGCAGGCTCGATGGCGTTAAAGGAGAGCACGCCCACCAGCGCGTCGTTCATGAAAATCAGGAACATTTTGGCGTAACCGCGCTCGTGCAGCATCTGGTTGCTCTGCACGTTGCGTCGCGTGTCCTCTTCGCTGCCGACATGCTGCGCCCAGTCAAAGGCGGTTTGCAGCCAGGTTTTGTTTTTAATCACGAGGTTATGCAGATCGGCGGTATAACGTTCTTCAACGGCGCGAAGCTCAATATCCTGGTTAACGGGGATAATTTCTGAAGACATAGTGCCTCTTATTAATTGCCGGGTGGCGCTAACGCTTACCCGGCACAATCCCAAAATGACTAGCGCATAATCCGGTCGTCAACATAGTTACGTTTGTCCGGCGCTGGCGGGAAGTATTGATACAGCCAGGTCTCGCTGATGGCGTCGCCCTGACAGCGCAGGAACAGGCGCATATCGACCGGCTCGGTAGAGTCAGAGGTTGGATACCAGTCAAACAAGATGCGATACCCGTCGAACGGCTCGACGTAGAGGATCTCCACCTGCTTCGCTTCACCGCTGGACAGCGTGATCACCGGCTCAATGCCCTTCGGTGCGGCGGCCTTCAAATCGCCCCCGACGAAGTCAATGGCAAAGCGACGGGCCCACACTTTCGGGTAATTTTCGCCCGGCGCCCAGCCCTCCGGGAAACCGCCCATACCGGTACGGGTCGCGTAGACGTTTGCCAGCGGCGAACGCACCGGTGGCTGCGCGCTCCAGTAAAGACGGTATTTGAAGTCCAGTTCGTCGCCCGCCTGCACCGGCTTCTCCGGCTGCCAGAAGCAGACCACGTTATCGAGCGTCTCGCCGGTTGTCGGGATCTCCATCAGGGCAATGGAGCCTTTGCCCCAGTTATTGCGCGGCTCGACCCACAGGCTTGGTCGCTTGTTATACCAGCCCATGACGTCCTGATAATGGGAGAAATCACGGTCAAGCTGCAACAAACCAAAACCTTTCGGGTTCTTATCCTGAAACGCGTTAAATTGCAGCTTTTGCGGGTTGTTCAGCGGTCGGCAGATCCACTCCCCGTTGCCGCGCCACATCGCCAGACGGTCTGAGTCGTGGATCTGCGGATGAATGGTGTCGCACATGCGGCGCTCGTTGTTGCCGCAGCTAAACATGCTGGTCATCGGCGCGATGCCGAGCTGCTTGATCGCTTTGCGCGCGTAGAGGTGGTTTTCGACGTCCATGATCACCTGGCTCTTCTCGCAATGGATCACGAACTTATAGGCACCGGTAATGCTCGGGCTGTCCAGCAGCGCATAGACGGTAAAGGTGGTATCACCCGGCTTAACGGTTTCAAACCAGAAGGAGGTGAAGTCCGGGAACTCTTCCGGGGTGTCGGTAAAGGTATCCACCGCCAGGCCACGCGCGGAAAGGCCGTACTGGTAGGTATCATCCACCGCGCGGAAGTAGCTCGCGCCCAGGAACGAAACGATATCGCGTCGCGCCAGCTCGGGGGCTTTAAACACGCGGAATCCGGCAAACCCGAGGTCGCTCTGCCCTTCCAGCTGGCGGGTATCCACGCCCGTATCGCCGTAGCTGAACAGCTCAGGTCGGAAGTGGATCTCGCGCGCCTGAGAGGTGGTTTGATCCAGCGAGAACATGCGCACGCGGCGGCGGAACCCCATCCCCATATGGAAGAACTGGGCGTCCAGCTGACGACCTTCAATGTTATTCCACAGCGACTGCTTCTCATCGTAACGAATGGCGTTGTACGCCTGCGGCGTCATGGTGGCCAGCGTTTCCGGCAGCGGACGCGGCGCGCCGCCCCACGGGGTTTTCGCCAGATCGTGCGCCATGGATTGCAGAACGGAAAAGTCAAAGCGGCGGCTCTGACCGTCGGCAATATCGGAATCAGCAGCATACGCCGCCTGGGAAAACAGAGAAGCAAGGCCTGAAGTGCCGCTCAGGGCAGCCATTGCCAGGGAACCTTTGAGAAAACGTCTGCGATTCATGCCTGAGAAAACGTCCTTATGGTCGTGTGAATGAGTTTCGCGCGCAGCGAAATGACGGCAAGAAAGAACGCACAGCCTAAACAAAAACGGTTAAGAATCCAATTGTTGGCGGGTGATTATCTGAACAAACCAGGAAATATTTTCTGTCGACCAGAACGGCCTGAAAAAGGGGTAAAGTTATGTATAAAATGTCCCGGCTGGACATCGACAGCCGGGACCAACGAGGCGGTTATTTTACGCTGACATCGATACCCGGGAAGTACTTATCAGCCAGTTTAGCGATCGTGCCATCGGCACGTACTTTATCAATGGCGGCATCAAGCTGCTTCTTGGTGGCCTCATCCCCCTTCCGCAGCCCAAAGCCGATACCACTGCCGAGGATCGTGTCGTCTGACACCGGTTTGCCGATAAAGCCAAACCCTTTACCCTGCGGCTTGCTGAGGAAACCCGCCTGCCCGGCCGCTGACATCACCAGCGAGGCGTCGATGCGGCCATTCAGCAAGTCTCCCCACGCCATATTCTGATCTTTATAAGACACCACGGTGACACCGTGCTTTTCCCAGTGCTCTTTGGCGTAGGTTTCCTGAATCGAACCCTGGAGAACGCCGATGGTTTTGCCCTTCAGCCCTTCCGGCGTGGCCTCTACCGCAGAGCCGGCTTTGCCCACCAGCTGGGAGGGAATGCGATAGATGGGCTGAGTAAAGTCAATGCTCTTGCGACGCTGCTCGGTGATGTTCATCGCCGAGTTAATCGCGTCGAACTTTTTCGCCACCAGACCGGGGATCAGCGCATCAAACGAGGTTTCCACCCAGCTGCACTTCAGCGCGGCGGCTTTGCAGATGGCATTTCCCAGCTCTACGTCAAAGCCCTCCAGCTCCCCTGACGCATTGCGGCTTTCAAACGGCGGATATTCCGCCTCCAGACCGTATCGCAACTCGGTGGCGGCGATTGACGAAAATGAACACAGCAGCCCCATGCCGACAACTAACGCGCGTAATTTCATCTTAAACTCCTGAACGTGGTGTGATCCGACACAGGGCCTGGGAACCTGCCCGTAACGTCGCCTCATCTTTCGCAAAAGAGAGACGAATCAGTTTATTGTCCGTGCCATCAGCATAAAACGCAGACAGCGGAATAGTGGCAACCCCGCACTCGACAATCAGCCTTTTCACCATCTCGCTGTCGCGCTCGTCGCTGAAGCCGCTGTAATCAGCCAGCAGGAAAAACGATCCTTTGCTCGGCAGCAGCGTAAACGGCGAGTCGGCCAGCAGGCTTTGCAGCAGATCGCGCTTGCGCTGATAAAACGCCGCCAGCGACAGCCAGGTTTGCGGATCGGCCATATGTTCTGCAAACGCGTACTGCATTGGCGTATCGGCAGAGAACATTAAAAATTGATGGACCTTACATATCTCATCCATCAGCTCCGCGGGTGCCACACAATAACCCACGCGCCAGCCGGTCACGTGATAGGTTTTTCCGAAGGAAGAAATTATCACGCTGCGCTCCGCCAGCTGCGGGTGCGTCGCCATCCCGTGGTGTGGCTCGCCGTCAAAAACGACGTGCTCATACACTTCGTCAGACAAAATGATGATGTCGGTGTGGCGCGTCAGCGCCGCCAGCTGGTGCAGATCGGCGGCCGAAAATACCTGTCCGCTCGGGTTGTGCGGCGTATTAACGATGATCATCCGCGTGCGCGGGGTGATGGCCGCCCGCACGTCGTCCCAGTTTACGGCAAAATCCGGTACCGTCAGCTTAATGGCGATCGGCGTCGCCCCTTGCAGACGGACAATTGGCGCATAGCTGTCAAAGGAGGGTTCGAAATAGATCACCTCATCGCCAGGATGAACCAGCCCGCTGATGGCCGAGTAAAGCCCTTCGCTGGCGCTGGCGGTCACCAGCACCTCACCGGCCGGGTCATAGTGCGTGCCGTAGAGTGTGGCAATTTTGTCCGCGATGCGCGCCTTAAGCGGCTGTAGCCCGGTCATGGACGCGTACTGGTTATGCCCTGCCTCCATGGCGCGGGTCACGCCGGAAATCAGTTTTGGGTCGCAGGAAAAATTCGGCGCACCCTGAGAAAGGTTGATCGCGTTATGCTGGGCAGAAAGCTGGCCGATAACGGTAAAAATGGTGGTTCCCACATCCGGCAATTTGGAGCGTGTCTGCACCGGCGTTTTCAAAGTCATCCTCTGTCCCTTCTCATGGTGAATGCATAACTATTCAAACAACAACTTCGCTGTCGGGACAATCGAATTGTTGTCATAATAGCCATGACAAAAACGCATAGCTAAGGTGAGATATGTCGCGTCGTTCATTTCCGCTTAATGCCGTAGAGACTTTTTTAGTGACCGCGCGTCACCTGAATCTGACCCATGCCGCAAAGGAGCTTTGTCTGACGCAGGGGGCGGTAAGCCGTAAAATCGCCGCGCTGGAAAGCTGGTTCGGCTTCCCGCTGTTCGAACGCCACGCGCGCGGCCTGCGTCTCTCATCACAGGGAAGCGCCCTGCTGCCGGAGCTACAATCTGCGTTTGAGCATCTGCTGAACGTTGCCGAGCAGGCGCGGACGCACCAGACCGTCATCCGCCTGAAAGCGCCAACCTGTGCGATGCGCTGGCTGGTGCCGCGGCTGCTACAGGTGGAGCGTGAACAGCCGGATCTGCAAATTGCACTGACCACCACCACCGATCATAACGTCAATTTCAAAACCGAATCCTATGATGCGGCGATTGTATTCGGGACGCACATGAGCGCCGGCGATCTGCTGTTCGAAGAGGCCTTAACGCCGGTAATGAGCCCGCTGCGGGCCGGTTCTGCGCTGGAAACACTCACTTTCCTGCACCCGACGCGGGACAAAACGGACTGGACGCTGTGGCTGGCGAAACAGCCGCGCCCGACGCCAGCTATGCTCAAAAATCAACACTTCGAAACGATGGATTTGGCTATTACCGCCGCTATTCAGGGGTTGGGCATCGCCATAGCGGATGAAACGCTGGTGGAGGAGGACGTGCGCGCCGGACGCCTGATGCGGCCTTACGATACGAGCATAAGAACCGGGGCGAGCTACCGGCTGGTATTCCGCGACGCACCCGGCCCGGAGAACGGGCTGGATGCGTTTCGCGCCTGTCTGCTCAGTCGAGGCTGACGTGGTGTTTCATCACCCGTTTAAAGAGGCTCATACGGGCACGCATGAAGCGGTTTTCAAGCCGAAAACCTGCATGTTTATTCACACCGATGCGTAACAGCACGTCCCGCCCTTTCCGGCAGGCGGGCCAGCGCGTCGGCCCCGGCAGGCTGTCACGTTTCCCCGCGTCACGAGCGAAGCTCACCCAGTAGTCCGCCACCCGAGCCGCGAAGGTCAGATCGCGTTCGTTCACGTACTGTCGCGAGGGCTCGACCTGCCCGAGGGTATCGAACACGTAAGGCACTTCGTTGCCGTGCCATGCGCCGTTGATGTACGTCGCGTGCTCGGCTTCGGCCACATAATCAAACCAGTATCGCCAGCACAGGCCACCCGCTCGCTGCTGCGCCTGCATCACCACGTAGCCCATGGTGGTAAACGCCATGTCGCGGCACACCTGCCTGCCGAGCTCCTCATCGCCCTTCACGCCCGGATAAAGCAGCTTGATCAGCCCCAGACCAAAGCGCCGCTCGCGGCGGAGCTTCTGGATCTGCCCGGCCAGATCGACGCCGAACACCGACATCACGCTGGCTTCGTCGCTGTTCGACCCAATCATCACCGGCACAGGATGTTGACGGGCCGCGAAGAAGACGTCGAGCATGGCTTCAGGCAAAACGCAGTCGCCCACGATGGGCGCAGGCGCGATATTCAGCGGCGAGGTCAGCGGCCAGAACGCCTCCGGCGGGATCGCGCGAAGCTGTTCTGCGGTGGCATTTTCCAGGCCGAAATGCGCGGCAATCGCTTCGCCTTTACGCATGGCCTGCTCGCGCGGGGTGTCCGGCAGCGTGTACCCGCTTTGCACAATGGCTTTATGGAACAGCCCTCCCGCAAGCGGGGACGCCATCAGCGAGAGTACGCTGCGCGCGCCGGCCGACTCGCCAAATACCGTGACGTTATCGGGATCGCCGCCGAACGCGGCAATATTATCGCGCACCCATTCCAGGGCCTGGATTTGATCGAGCAACGCAAAGTTATGCACTACGCGCTCTTCTTCACCCTCCAGCGCCGGATGGGCAAAAAAACCGAGGTGCCCAAGACGGTAATTTATCGTCACCACCACCGCGCCGCGCTTCGCCAGCGCCCTGCCGTTATACGGAGGCAGACCGCCAGCACCGAGGGTAAATCCCCCGCCGTGCAGCCAGACCATCACCGGAAGCGGCGCGGCGCGCGCGATCGGCGACCAGACGTTAAGGTACAGGCAATCTTCAGAGAACTGACCGGGATCGCCGCCGCCCAGCTCCTGGCAGCTTTCGCCGCTCTGCCAGCTGGAGGCAGAGAACGCCGTCGCCGGGCGCACGCCGTCCCAGCGCGCGGGAGGACGCGGGGAGCGCCAGCGCAGGGAGCCAACCGGCGGGGCCGCATAGGGAATGCCGCACCACACGTGCGTATCGTCTTCAGTAAAACCAATCAGTGCGCCCTGGCGCGTTTCAACCACAGGGGCGGAGGGATTTTCCATAACAACCTTCTTTTTCCATCACACCCCAGCAGAGTAACGGTTTCAGAGCAAACCGCAACGCTGTTTGCTGCGCACTTCCGCCTCGTGGTAAAGGGAAAACTCGTCGTGTACCGCACAGCCGAGCGCGGCTTCAAAGGCCTGGCGGCTGGCATTGCCGTGGCTGCGCGCCTGCGTTTCATTGCCGAGATTTGACTGGAATATCCCCGCCGCGCTGACGGGCAGAAAATCTTCATAGGTGATCGGCTGCGCCACAACCCAGCCGCGCTCGATCAGCGGCTGCGGATCGTCGCCCGGACGAAACGCGTGGCGATGCGCCTCTCCCGTCGGGGTCAGACGGTAGCGGAAATAGGCCAACTCCTGACGACGCAGAAACATTTCGCTATCCGGGAAGGCGCTGAAGATCTCGCGCAGATGAAGCTGGTGGGTCAGGTTGTCTTTGCCGGTCCCGGCCTGGTTTAGCAGGCTGTCGTACAGCTCGCGTCCTTTTGGCGTAAGCGCCACGCCGCGCTGCTCAATTTCACCGAAACGCGCGGTATGGGTGCCCTGGTCTTCTCCCGCGAAAAGCACCGGCTCTTCCAGCGCCTTGAAGCTGGTCTGGCGCAGGAGGATCGGCACCTCGCGACGCGGTGGGCCTTCAATCAGGATTTTAGGCTCAATGCCGTACTTCGGCATCAGCTCCTGCACCCGGTCGATATCCAGCGTGCGCGGCGTAAGATGGTTAATATGGCACCCCGGGAAACAGACCACGTCGGCGATCAGGCGATGTTCGTTGCTCAGCGCCAGATAGGTTTCCCGATCCACCGTCGCATGGCGATGCCAGCGGAAGGTTTCTAAGGCTTCCTGCACAAATTCACGCGCCTGCGCCCCGGTAAAGTGCCCCTGCGCATCATGCAGGTCGATCAGTTCAAGGCAGCGCGGCGTAAAGATATTGCGTCGGGAGAGGATCTCCGCCGCCTTTTCGCGCAGCGCAACGTTTTCAATCAGCTCCAGGCGCAGCAGGGAGGTAAAAATGCGAAACGGATTACGGCAGAGCGCCGCATCGTCCGTGGGACGAAACGCCGTCGAGTGGACGGGCACGCCCGCCTGGGAGAGATCGTAATAGCTGACCGGATGCATGCCCATAATGGCGAAGATCCGGCGCAGGGTGGAAAGCTCCTGCGCGGTGCCAACGCGGATCGCACCGTGACGTTCAACATTCAGGCGCGCCAGTTCGTCTGCGTTTGCCAGTTGTTCGTGTAAAAGGGGGTTATTTTCCAGAACCGCCAGGTTAACGTCCGCCACCAGTTCCAGCAAGGTGCCGTACTGCGGAACTTCCTGCTGGTACATCGCCGACATAGCCTGCGAAAAGTGTTCCCGAATATCATCAGCCGTGATGGTGTTCGCCATGATGTCATGCCTCCAGTGAATACTACCTGGAGTGTAGAGAAGCCCGTTCCTTTCGTTGGGAAGAATTTAGAAATTGTGATCCAGGCAGACGAGTGGTCAAGGCGTGGACGTTTTCGAAAAATAGTTGTAACTCAAACAGATCAAATGTTAAAAATATTTTGCTATCAGGTTATCAAATTCAAACATCTTAACTTGTCACCCGCGTCGCTCTGTTTTTAACATCGCCTATGGAAAAAAATGGTCTGTTCAGTCAGCGCATACGCTTGCGCCATTTGCATACTTTTGTGGCCGTCGCTCAACAGGGAACGCTGGGGCGAGCGGCTGAAACCCTTAACCTCAGTCAGCCTGCACTCTCCAAAACGCTGAACGAACTGGAACAGCTTACCGGAACGCGCCTGTTCGATCGCGGCCGTCTGGGCGCTCAGCTTACCCTGGTGGGTGAACAGTTCCTGACGCACGCCGTTAAAGTTCTTGATGCGCTTAATACCGCTGGTCAGGCGTTAAATCGTAAAGAGGAGCCGGCCAGCGATATCGTGCGCGTGGGCGCGCTGCCGACGGCGGCGCTGGGTATACTGCCTGCGGCGATCGGCCAGTTCCACCGCCAGCAAAAGCACGCCACGCTTCAGGTCGCGACCATGAACAACACCATGCTGCTGGCGGGCCTGAAGTCAGGGGAGCTGGATCTGGGCATTGGTCGAATGTCCGATCCGGAACTGATGAGCGGTCTTAATTACGAACTGTTGTTCCTGGAATCACTGAAGCTGGTGGTGCGTCCGAATCATCCCCTGTTGCAGGATACCGTCACCCTGAGCCGCGTAATGGAGTGGCCGGTGGTGGTTTCACCGAAAGGAACCGTTCCCCGTCAGAATGCGGAAGCATTGCTGCAAATGCAGGGCTGCACGCTGCCGTCAGGATGTATTGAAACGCTTTCTGCGTCGCTTTCGCGCCAGCTGACGGTGGATTATGACTACGTGTGGTTTGTGCCGTCCGGCGCGGTGAAGGACGATCTGCGACGCGGCGTGCTCACGGCGCTGCCGGTCACATCGCCCGGGGCGGGTGAACCGATTGGGATACTTACGCGGATAGATGCTCCGCTCTCTGAAGGCGCCCAGGCGCTGCTCAGCGCCATTCGTAAATCAATGCCTCTCTGACCGTAAACGCAGGACCCGCCGCGAGGGCGGGTCTGTTTTATTCAGAACGTTTCCCAGTGATCACCTGAAACGGCCGCCGCCGGAGTTAAGGGCGCGGGCTTGACTGCGGATGCAGCCGCGGTGGCCCGTCCTGCGCGCGTCCCGTTGAGACGAAACGCACCAACGGCTTGCGTCAGACGTGCGCCCTGCTCTTCCAGCGAGGCCGCCGCCGCCGAGGCTTCTTCCACCAGCGAGGCATTCTGCTGCGTCACTTTATCCATCTCGGAAATCGCCTGGCTCACCTGAACAATACCGCGGCTCTGCTCATCGGACGCCGCCGCAATTTCGAGCATGATATCGGTGACGCGTTTCACCGCCTCGACGATCTCATTCATGGTATTGCCCGCCGCAACCACTTCCCCGGAGCCCTGATCGATAAGCGACACCGATTCATTAATCAGGCTTTCAATCTCTTTTGCCGCGTTCGCGCTGCGGCTTGCCAGCGTGCGGACTTCGCTCGCCACTACCGCAAAGCCGCGCCCCTGTTCACCTGCACGCGCCGCCTCGACCGCCGCGTTGAGCGCCAGAATATTGGTCTGGAACGCGATGCTGTTAATCACGGCGGTAATTTCAGAGATCTTCTTCGAGCTGGTGGAAATATTACCCATGGTTTTCACCACGCCGGAGACCATTTGTCCCCCGCGGCTGGCCTTACCGGAGGCATCTTCCGCCAGCTTACTGGCATGATGCGCGTTATCGGCGTTCTGTTTCACCGTTGCGGTGAGCTGCTCCATGCTGGCCGCCGTCTGTTCAATGGCCGCCGCCTGCTGCTCGGTACGGGATGAAAGATCGGTGTTACCCACAGAAATCTCGCTGGTTCCCCGGTAGATCTCCTCCGCTCCCTGCCGCACGGTGCCCACGGTGGTAACCAGCGCGTGCTGCATCGTTTGCAGATCGCGCGTCAGGCGGCCAATTTCGCTGCGCCCGGTCGGTTCGTCCGGCAGGGTCAAATCACCTTTTGCGATATTTTCGATACGCGCTGCGGCGCGCTGGAGCGGGCTAATCACCGTGCGGCGCAGCACCACGAAGGTGATGACGGCCAGCGCCAGCGCCAGGCCGAAAGCGCCGAACATAAATATCAGCCCCAGCCGGGTGCGGGTGTGAGCCTGCGCCGTTAGCGCGTTCGCGCGTTCGGTGCGGATTTTAATCGCCTTCAGCAGCACTGCGTTATAGGCATCGTCCAGCGGACGCGCGGTCTCATTTTCGTGGTTGATTATGGCTTCAAACATGCCGTTTTTGGCATATTTCAGCATCGGCTGCATGCCGGCAATGTAGGCGTCGTAGCGGGCTTTCAGATCGCCATCCAGCGCTTCATCAGCCGGGGTGCGAACGGAGCGCTTCATATAGGAAGCAAATCCATCCTGCGACTGTTTGAGGCGGGTTTCGGCCTCAGCGATGTTTTGCTTCATCGCCTCCATTTCGGCAATACGGCTCGCGGCCCCCGCGTGGATCATGTTGATACGGGCCGTGCGTAAATGGTTCGAACTGTTTGACAGCCCGGTGCGCACCTGGATTTCCGCCGTGACATCCTGCTGATCGTTATCGGCCTGGAGCAGGAAATACCCTGCCAGACCCGAGCTCAATGCAAACAGGAGAATAATGCCACCGAGAATGGAGGAAAACAGCGGAACCAGCCGGATGTGATGCAAGAAACCAAGCTTATGCTGCGTCTGCATCGATGTTGTGTTGTCCATGACCGTCGACTCTCTTATAGGTAAGATGCGTAAAAACACGCCTGTAAAAGAGTCATCGGCACGGACGGGGATAAAATTACGCCTAAAAGCGCCAGACAGGTCACACTTTAGAAAAGATTGGGGAAGAAATGCCAGCGGCAAAAACCGCTGGCAGAATAATCAGTTGTCGCCGAAATGGATAACGGTACGAATGGATTTTCCTTCGTGCATCAGATCAAAGGCTTCGTTGATCTGATCCAGCGGCAGTCGGTGCGTAATGAACGGGTCGAGTTGAATTTTGCCGACCATCGCATCTTCTACCATGCCAGGCAGCTGAGTACGGCCCTTCACGCCGCCAAATGCCGAACCACGCCATACTCGCCCCGTCACCAGCTGGAACGGACGGGTTTTGATCTCCTGACCCGCGCCGGCCACACCGATAATAATGCTTTCGCCCCAGCCCTTATGGCAGCACTCCAGCGCTGAGCGCATCACGTTGACGTTGCCGATACATTCGAAACTGAAGTCCACGCCGCCGTCGGTCAGCTCAACGATCACGTCCTGAACCGGCTTATCGTAGTCTTTCGGATTGATGAAATCGGTCGCCCCCATTTCACCTGCGAGCGTGAATTTCTCCGGGTTGGTATCCACAGCAATAATACGACCGGCTTTTGCCTGTACCGCGCCCTGGATGACCGCCAGGCCGATCCCGCCCAGGCCGAACACCGCCACGGTGTCGCCCTCTTTCACTTTCGCCGTGTTATGCACCGCACCGATACCGGTCGTTACGCCGCAGCCGAGCAGACAGACTTTATCCAGCGGGGCCTGCGGGTTAACTTTCGCCAGCGAGATCTCGGCGCACACCGTGTATTCGCTGAATGTGCTGGTACCCATGTAGTGATAAACAGGCTCACCGTTGTAGGAGAAACGGGTGGTGCCGTCCGGCATAAGTCCCTTGCCCTGCGTGGCGCGTACGGCCTGACAGAGGTTGGTTTTGCCGGACTTGCAGAACTTACACTCGCCGCACTCTGCGGTGTACAGCGGGATCACGTGGTCGCCGGGCTTCAGGCTGGTGACGCCTTCACCCACTTCCACCACCACACCGCCCCCTTCGTGGCCAAGCACCGCCGGGAATACGCCTTCCGGGTCGTCACCGGACAGGGTAAACGCGTCGGTATGGCAGACGCCGGTGTGGGTAATTTTGATCAGCACTTCGCCTTTCTTCGGCGGAGCAACATCAATTTCAACGATTTTCAGCGGCTGGCCTGGGCCGAACGCGACGGCTGCGCGAGATTTCATGATGTCTTTCCCTTGTTGTGAGGTGTGTGGGTTTATTTTAGATAAGAGCGCAGCAAATGGCCGACTTCCGCCATCCGTACTGCCCGCTGGTCCGGGGTGGTCTCCCCCGTCACCAGCTCATCTTTGAGGTGAATTTCGACCATCTCCCCCATCAGGCCATTGGCAGCACCGCGTACGGCGGCGATTTGCTGCAAAATGGCGAGACAGGGCTCGCCCGACTCCAGCGCGCGCTCAAGGGCATCAACCTGGCCTCGAATGCGGCGGACGCGGGTCAGAATACGTTTTTTATCTTCGGGTGAATGCGGCATACGCCCTCCTGATACTATAGGGGGGTATTGTATCCACTATGGAAAGTTAATGTAAACATGAAGTTTTGTGAGGGTAGCAAGCCGTGAGCGGAAAAGTAATAAGATAATCTCGGACATAAAGGGACTTTTACCTGCCCCAAAAATCATTCTTTTACCTTGCTCTTTCCAGCTTCATTAGCGCCATTTTGCAATTTCCATGAGCGGCGTCATCATTTCACGCGAGCGGATGCGCCAGGACGTAGACGGAAAATAAGCTGAAGAGATTCGAGCTATCATGTCCGCTTTGAGTGAGAAGCGGACATGAAGAGGTTTTTGCAAAAGGACCGGTAGACTACCCGTCCTGCGGAGAGATCACTTCAGTTCCAGCGTGCTTATCACATGGGCAATATCCGCGATGGCGGCAGCTGACAACGGCTGCAAAGGTCGAGGCAGGCAATCTATGTCGGTAAGCCCAAGCACGCCAGCAGCAGCGGCAATAACGCGAATACTGCCGCCATGTTCACGAAACAGCGACCACAACGGCTCAAGGCGGGTTGTCAGGGCCGTAACGCGTTGACGATCGTTGGCCGCCGCGGCTTCAGTGATTTGTTTCGCTATCTCAGGGAAAAGACCGCCACACACCGAATACCACACTTCACAACCGGCGTTAAGTCCCAGTCCCGCATAAGCGTCGCCACTGATACCGATTGTTACGCCAGGGCGCAGATGTTGACGTAACGCCTTTACCCGCTCAGTCGCTGCATCGGGGCTATCCGGTACGCCAGGGATCTTGACCGAGCGAACCCCCTCAAGTGATGAGAGACGACCGTGGAGTTTATCCGTAAAGGTAAAATGCGTCGTGCCCGGGTTATCATAGATACACACCGGTACAGACACGTGCCGGGTAACGGTCTCAAAGAGTGAGAACACTTCTTCGTCACGGAGTGGCTGGTAGCTGACCGCCGGAAGTAATAGTGCATTAGCGCCAGCCGCCTGTGCATCATCTGCCAGATGCAGAATGTCATCGGTACTGACCGCTCCCACACACACCATCACGGGGATGTTCCCCGCATGCTGTTTTGCCAGCGCTGCTACGCGCTTGCGCTGCTCCCGGGTCAGGTAGGCGTAGCTTCCGGTTGAACCCAGGACGCCCATAGAATCAACCCGGGCGTCAGTAAGACGGGAAAGAATATGGCTGAAACCCTTTTCATCCACGCCGCCGTCGGTGACTGGGGTTAATGGAAATGCCGACAAGCCGTTAAACATACATGTTGTTCCTGAATGATATTACTGGTGTTGTTCCTGGATGAGAGCAACGTCGAACCACAAACCGGGCATCATTTTTTCCAGGCCGTCGGTCAGCATTTTTCCGGCTTCGTAAAGCGTCTCCAGCGGCATCTGCGGGAGACTCTCCAGAATGAACCACATATGCTGCGCTTCCACGCCTAAGCGGGTTCTGATCCCCTGTCGCCAGTTCCAGCGACGGCAGGTCACGCCGATATCATCGCACCAGATAACCTCGCCTTGTGAAGCATGTTCAACGAAGGTCTCTCCTTCTTTAACGGTATCAAAAGGCTCTGTTCCTTTTGCCACAGTCAGACGCGGCGCCCCCTGATAGGCAGAGAGATTCTCTCCACCAACCGGAACGGCATAGCGGAGACTTACGGCATTATAAAGATCCACGATAGGATCTAGCGCAGGCATCGTTCCGTCACGCAATACGCGTCTACGTAACGCATCAGCTGAGCAAGGGGTGCGTTTAGGTTTCGCACCGAATTTTTGAAAAACGTCGGCCCATGCGGCCAAATGAGATTCCGCCCATTCAGGCTCACCGGCCAGAACCGCCTCACAGGCGCCTCGTAGCGCCGTTTCTCCAGTGCCGGGATTAAGCACTGGCGCAGCTTCTACGCAGATACTGAGCGCCCGAAAACCGGGAGCAATACGGTAAATTTCAGGGGCAATTGACGGAGATACGGTTAACACGTGATAATCCTGTAATGACCAATTTATTCCATAATAATGACCAATGACCAAAAAAGTCAATTTAATGACCGACGCGAGTTCGATCGCCAGCTCCGTCAACGAAGCCGTATCGCAGCGAATTAAACTATATCGTAAGCACAAGAAAATATCCCTGGATGAACTCTCGCGTCAGGCGGGTGTAAGTAAGGGAGCGTTGGTTGAGATAGAGGGATGTCGGGCAAATCCCAGCATTGCCCTGTTATGTCGCCTGGCTGCCGCGATGGGGGTTTCGGTGGCTGATTTTGTGGATGTCAGTGCCAAACCGACCGTGCATCTCATTGCTGAAGATGAGATCCCTGAATTGTGGAAAGGTGAAAAAGGCGGGAGAGCAAGATTGCTAGCAGGATCGGGTGGCCCTGATATGACCGAGCTCTGGATGTGGGAAATGCAGCCGGGAGAAAAGTTTGCATCACCGGGCCACACGGAAGGAACGTTAGAACTGTTTTATGTTCAGTCAGGCACGCTCACACTCGGCGTACAGGATCACGTGTATCGGGTAAAAACTGGCTGTTCGGCAACCGCCAGAACGGACGTTCCTCATTTTTATGAAAACCGGGAGAAGGAATCATTGGTATTCATCATGACAGTGCATGAGAAAGCATCCTGAGCATTCCCCGATACAGAGGACAGCACTGCGGCTCATCATAAGTAGCCCAGAAGGAAAAAATTCGGTGAAAAATCACCATCTGGTTTTTACTAAAAACAAATAGGCTTCGCCCGTCTGGTCACAGACTATGCCATTTTTCGTTATTTGTGTGACGTCTACGTGCTAAATGATTATCAGAAAAGGGGTCCTGCCTGTTGGCTGAATGAACATTTCGACGTCCGATCCTGACATTCAGCAGACCATCTGTCCGGACTGAAGGTCTGCTTTAAACGAGAAGCGGACCACATTTTCTGAACTAACGTATCACTTTTAATGTTCATGTAATCCATGCTAAAACCGTTATTACGTTTTTTATCAACGGTTAGGCAGGAGTATGAGTGGTTAAGGAAATAGAAATTAAGTATCCAGGCGCAGGGGTCTGGCAAATGGGTGACAGTCCAGAACTGGCAAGCAAGCTTGCGGACCTGATTAAGAAAGGAATAAAAACAGCCTCTTGTGGATCTTATGCCTCTTACAAGCAGGATGGGTCTGCTCCGAGGATTGGCAGCTATAACATTATTCTTGATGGTCAGCATGTCCCGGTATGCGTGATCCGGTTGGTTTCGCTGCAACTTGTGCGTTTTTGCGATGTAAATGAGGAGTTCGCGCGCAAAGAAGGTGAAGGCGATTTAAGTCTTGAATACTGGCAGAAAGAGCATCAGCGATTTTTCAACTGTGAAGGTCATTTTTCTGAAGATATGGAATTGATCGCAGAAGAATTCGAAGTGGTAGAAGTGCTGTAATCGGAAAAAATTGCTGATGTTTATCTATTACCTTTTTCCTGAAGGTCTGCTTCTGGCCTTCATCAGACCTTCTGGCCGGACTGAAAGTCTACTTTGAGCGAGAAGCGGCCGTTGTATTTTGCAGCTAAACGTCTTTCGGCTCAGGAGTTCCCTGATGGAATACTAACTGCCATTGGCCATTTCCGCCCATCTCCCAGCATGAAGAACGAAGAGAGGCATTACTGCCATCTGGATCAAAAGTCCTGTAATGCAATATTGCGAAATTAATTCTCACAATAATAAGTGTAAACTCGCTACTGTGAATCACAGGCCTGTTATATTCAGTAGTAAGTGCCGCTATTGTTTCTTGCCGATCAACTAACTTGCCGGATCGCGTTATCTCTCAAAATTCCTCATGAAGTATATGCTCAAGCCATTCCCGATCGTTCCGCTTGTTACCATGAAGAGAACATTCAAGGCTTTTCAGTCTCTCAAGGAGCATAGAATCGTCCTTCTTATATTGGGTTATTAACTTTTAGGACAATGATCGCTGGAAAGCAATGCCTGCTGCTGGCGCAAAGAGGACTCTTCCGCTCATTTCTGCCTCGGCACGCCGCTACCGACCCTATTTAGCTCAAAATGTTAAAAATCTGCACTTATATGGCACGATGTGAACAGAAATAACATTCTCGTCACCTAACATACCTGCTACAAACAAAATGGTGGTGTTAATGATTGTACTAAAAAGCTTTTTATTCTTCGTTGGCGCGGCGGCAGTTTGCGCACTTATTATACTGTGTCTTTGGGTTGATATGCGGTTTGTTGGTCATGATATTCCGGAATTATCACTGACGGAAATTATGCAGGAAACGGTATTAGCGACCATCGTCTTTCTCCATTTTCGTCTGGCAAAAATGGACGAATCCATGCGTTACTGCAATATTCTGGTGGGCGGATTTTTCCTGACGATGTTAATTCGGGAACTTGACGCGCTTTTTGATCTTCTTGCTCACGGGAGCTGGGTATGGTTCGCCCTCATTACCGCTCTGCTGGCCTTAATTCGTCCCGTTATGCATATTCGCGCTACCCTGGAACAGCTGGCAAAATACACCCAGTCCCCCTGGTATGGCATTTTGTTGAGCGGCCTGCTGGCCGTGCTGGTCTTCTCGCGACTCTTTGGCATGCAGGCGCTGTGGCACACCATCCTGGAGCATGGCTATATTCGTGTCGTGAAAAACGCCGTAGAGGAAGGTTCGGAATCGTTCGGCTATATGCTGTGCCTGGCTGCATCCCTTGGCTATTACGTTACCTTTCGCGCTAACGAACGCAGAAATAATCTCTCGTCCCGCTGCGTATAAAAAGACGGCGAGGGAAATATCCATCATCTTTCCCCTTCGGGAGTAATGGTGGCCGTGTAAGAAAGACATATCCTAAAAATGAGTCTTCGGATGCCGATTTTAGTGAATTCCCTCTCACTCTTGCAAACAGCGGCTATCCTTAGACTGTCAACAAAAGGAGGTAAGAATGTCTGATTTCGACACTGATAAAAATGCACAATACGCTGGCGATAAAGCCAAAAACAAACTTGATGAATTGTCCGGCTCTGCACAGCAGCAGTTTGGTGAATTCGTTGATTCGCCTAAACACCAGGTGAAGGGTGCTGCGAAAAAATATGCTGCCCAGGCCAGTGACGCCGTCTCGGACGTCACTGAGGCCGTCAGGAACAACCCGCTAACGGGCTTAATCGCTGCGGGTGCGGTAGGTATCGTTCTGGGACTTCTGCTGGGACGTAAATAATTTCAGGCCCTCCGGGGCCTTCTTTTTTCCCCTCTTTTACCGCTTACTCCCCCCTAATTTTGATAGTTCTCATGGCGAAAGCCCGATCCTTACGAAAAACTTGTACAATTTATGTGTACAGATTTAACTGAATGGTATAAATTCGATGCCAGTGATGTTACAAAATTGTTTGTCAACGGTGGAAAATTATGCGTCGCAACCATGCTCCTTCAACCGCAGAAAGCGCTATTACTCTGTATTTTAACAAGGATAACGTGCCAACACAGCAGGAAACCCTTGGCGCCATCGTCAGTGAGATCATCAAAGAAAATGTACAATTGAGCAGAATGACAATTTGTACAAAGCTGCTGCGCAGAATCGAAGAATCAACGTCTGACGCTGAAAAAGCGCACTATAACGGTCTGATTGCCCTCTTCTTCGAGCGTTAACCTGAACACTGTTTTTTAACTTACTAAGTTAGTCATGCTGAGTGAGAATAGAGACTCTGGATGCGATGACTAACCCCATGCTACAGCCTGGCGCGTGTAGCAGAGTGAGATTGAAGCTATGCATAGAACTAAATTTGAACGACTTAAGGATGACCTTATCGGTGAGGCCGTTTTATCCATCATAAAAGAGAACGGACCCATTACCTTTGCGTCTCTTGCTAATCGCCTGCGGGCAATGGCTAACGTTGAATCAAATGATGAACGTAAAAATGCATTGATTGCTGCTGAAGATGAAGTGCGACAGCGGGTAACCGGCGTATCGCACGATCGTGGAAGAGTGATGGGCGACTATGAAATTGGTCGCATGCGCTCTCTCTTCAGCCACACTACGCTTCTGACACCAGACAAGAAACACTAATTTTAACCAACACGGTGACCACCATGAGTAAAGCGATGACGCAGCAGACGTATAATTTTGAAGCACTGCACGATAAAGGACTGGCAGAACATTTCCTTAACGCCGGAAGGCATCTCAATGGTGAGGCTGAAGTGTTGGGCTCAGCAATACGCTGTATTCTGCTTACCGGTGACAATCTTTCGAATAAAGAGATTATTCTGCAACTGATTCACGCCCTGGAAATTACCGAAGAGCCTGAAGCCTGCGATGTCATTCGTAACACGCTTGAAATTGTTGTCGGTTTTACTCGCGATGATATCTGAGAAGTCATTATTGCGGCGGTGAGCGCCTGTTTTTTGCGGGTGGTCGAATACTTAAGTATGTCGTACTACCCGCATAGTGAGGCGTTTAACTGAATAACCGTACCATCCGATCCAGTTCCTCTTCTTTCACAGCCCGTGAAAGGTAATATCCCTGAAATCGCTTAACGCCTAACGCGACAAGTTTTTGAAATTTTTCCTCGCTATCGACCCCTTCCGCAATGCATTCGGTTCCCGTCATGTCGCTATAAACCTGTATCGCTTTTATAATGCTATAGTCTTTGTCGTTAGCCATAAAGTGCTCAACAATATCGCGGTCAAGCTTCAGTCCATCGACATTAATCTGTCTGATGGGCAACATTGCATGATATTTTGAAAAACAGTCATCCAGAAAAAGCCGACAACCCTCGGCGCGTAAGCGCTGGAGGGTTTCGGGAATATGTCTATCCTTTGTTACGTCTATCGTTTCAGCGAGTTCAAAGACCAGCTTACCGGCCCACTGCGGTTTGAGTAACATTTCGACGGCCTTTTTTGCCATCCCTGGCAGCGCATTTCCCGAAGCAAGCTGGGGAGGAATATTAACTGAAAAATAATATTTCCCATTGTATTTATTGATACCCGACACAGCCGCATGGATAACAAGCGCCGTCAGCTTGAGCCATATTTCACTATGTTTTATCCCTCCCAGAAAATGGGCGGGCTTCAGGATCTGACCGTTTTTATTCCAGCGCAAGAGGATTTCAAATCCAACCCCTTTTTTATCACCATCCGTAATAATTTGATAAGCTGTAAAGATTTCCCGCTTATGTAACGCCTGCAATACATCTATTTCCGTTTCCGAAAACGCCTGTGATTTATTCTTTACTACACAGACTTCATTCCTGAATACGCGCGCGTCGCTAAACCATACCCGAATGAGATACAGTTTACCTAAACCCACCTTCCGATGGGTATAAATCGTTTTATCTGACAGCCCTAACCTTTCACACTGCTCTTTTATCGAAACGCCCCGATAAAAATTCAGCAATACGGTTAACTCGCGATGTGTTAAACCATGCAGATTTTCTTTACCCTCTTTATCCGGTACGTTACGCAGCAAGCGTAATGAGTCGGCACGCACGTCTGCATTATTTTTTACACAGCCCATTATTTCTGTAATATTCGCTATCCGGATCGTAGAAAGCTTTTTTGTATTATTAACGAGACTTCTCAACGTTGCATAAAGCCATCGCTCAGGTATTGCACCATACAGGGTGACGCTGCAAATCACCGGCAGTGCATTCAGAACGGACACCAGCCGCTTCAGGCTTTCCAGAAAGGCAGCAACGTCACGCCCCAGAAAAACGGAAACCTCAGGCGATTGATTTTCCATCATTTTTTCAACGTCCGCAGAACATATTTCATCCTCTTCGAAATGAAGCCGCGTGACGTTTACGCCACAAGACTTAAGGAGCAAGCTATACCCCTCGAAGGTGAAACCGCAGGCTGAAATAACAAATCGTTGCTTGTAGCAAGCACCCTGCATAAAAGGTAAAGTTTGAGGCATAACCTGCTCCTGAGAATGTAAACACCATTCCCGCATGTGATGAAAGCTCATCTTTTTTCGCATTGAATAATGTTACCGCACCCCCTTTGGTTAATAAACCGTTATCATTGTTATACGCAGGAACATCTTTGCGTTAATCAACCGGCTCATCCATATGCATCATAAATATTACTTTCTTTGCATATAACGACAGTAACCAGGGCTTTCTCAAGGTATAATGAAAATCCCGAAAAAGAAGACCGGACACTTCATCTCATCGGCTCAGACATAAAAGAGAAAATGCTATGGATAATCACATCTCATCCAGAGCTTTGCTACATCGACGGGATGTCATTAAAAACAACCCGCGATTTAGTGAAGCTATAAGAGAACACTACAGAATCAATGACACCATTTATAAAAAACAGCCCTTATTCTACAAAACGATGCTTCAGGAATCACGATTCAACATAATACTGTCAATGTGTTGCTTTGTTTTTGGTAATCAGGCTGAATCGGTTTCCGAGATTAAGGCACTATGCTCTCGTTATAATATTGCCAGCCCTAACAGCGTTATTGCGATCATCACCATACTTAAAACCACCGGGCGAATTAAGACCTGGCGTTGTACCGAAGATCGGCGAAAAACAAAAATCGCCCCGACAGAAAAAGGGCTGGATGAGCTTAAGCGCTATATGTCCGGAGCGTTTACCCCTGTAAGCATTCTTTACCCGGCATTTAATATTGATGTTAATCTTTTAGACAATGACATTCAGAGGCACAACTTTTTCCGGCGCGCCGCAGAATATCTTTTCCGCGGATTAACATTCAAAAAAGTGCTTCCGGAGGTAGGCTTGTTCATCGATAAAGATGGTGGCCGAATGATTATGCTTTATCTCTATTTACAGGCCATTAAAAATAAAACCGCACACGGCGCCACGATAGCGTATTCAGCCAGCACGCTGGCAAAAGAATTTTTCGTTTCGCGTATTCATGTTAACCGGATTATCAAATCGGCGCAGGAGGCAGGTTATCTTAAAGATCGCGGCGATGGCCGGATGTCGGTTTATCCGGCCTTTATCGAGCTTGTCGAAAATTATACCGGACTCTATTTTGCGTACGTCACGCATTATATCAACGTGGTACCGAAAGAACGGCGCCATGCTCTTAACATGACGCCTTCACTCTAATCTGACCGGCGTTCGGTTTACTGAACGCCTTTTTTATCTCTCGCGCAGCGCCTCTTTTGCCTTATTCAACGGTTTCAACAGATAATCGAGGACCGATTTACTGCCGGTTTTGATATCGACCGTGGCTATCATGCCCGGGAAAACCGGAAAGGCTTTTCCCTGCTTGTTCGTCAGATGGTTACTGTCCGTTCGGATATAAACGCGATAATAATAAACATCCCGTTTCACCTCATCCTGAAGGGTATCCGGGGAGATCATCGTCACCTGACCTTCCAGCCCGCCATAGATGGAGTAGTCGTAAGCGGTAATTTTCACCAGCGCTTTTTGTCCAGGATGGATAAACGCCACGTCGCGCGGCGAGATTTTCGCTTCGATGACCATCCGATCGTCAAGCGGCACCAGGCTCATCAGCTTGCCGTTCGGCGGGATCACCCCGCCCACCGTCGTGACGTCAATGTCCTTTACGATGCCGCGCACCGGGGCATTGAACGTTAAGCGGGTCAGCGAGTCTTCGCGCCCTTTCATGACGGAACGCTGGGCTTCGATCTCCGCATTCGCCTTCGCCAGCTCTTCGCGCGCGCGGACGTAATACTGGTTTTTCATCTCGGTAATTTTATTCTCAAGCTCGTTCTTCTGGCGCTCGAGACGTAACACCTCCACTTTGCTGGCTGCGCCCTGAACCACCAGCGGACGGGTCAACGCCAGCTCGCGCTGCACAAGCTCCGCTCCCTGACGCAAACCGGCCAGACCTTTCTCCAGGCTCTCGCGGCGTGACTGATAAAGCGCCGTTTCCTGCTTAACCAGTTCGACGTCATCATCCAGCTCCGCCGGAAAGGTCAGCTCCGTGTCGTTAACTTCGGCCTTCAGGCGCGCGGCTGTGGCCAGCGCGGCGTTTAACCGGGATTCACTTTCCAGCACGCTGGATTCGGTTTTGGTGCGGTCGAGCTGTGCAAGCTGCTGACCGCGCTCGACGATATCGCCTTCGCGAACCAGCAGTTTGTGGATAATGCCGCCTTCCAGGGACTGAATCACCTGCTCGTGGGAGGACGGGATCACCTTGCCACTGCCCGTGGTGACCTCATCCAGCTCGAACAGGCTGGCCCAGATGATAAATACCGCAAGCAACGCGAACAGCGTCCATGCCACCAGCGACGATCGCGGCAGGCGGGGTTCCTTCAGCCGGCTGTTAAAGCGGGAGAAATCATTCATGCCACGCCCTCCGTTTTCAGTTTGACGGTGCGCTGCGGCGCCCGCTGCGGGGCCATTCCGTGCTGGCGCAAAATGGCATCACGTGGTCCGTCCATCACCACGCTGCCGTTTTCCAGGACGATGATGCGGTCAACCAGGTCCAGGATCGGCAGACGATGCGTCGCCACCACCAGCGTCCGACGCTTGCCCAGCCACTGGTGCAGGTGCTGAATAAACTGCTTCTCGCTGACCTCATCCAGCCAGGCGGTGGGTTCATCCAGCAGCAGAATGTTCGGGGATGTGATCAGCGCGCGGGCCAGCAGTAGCGCCTGACGCTGTCCGCCTGAAAGCCCGGCTCCCCCTTCGTTGATGATATAGTTCAGCCCCATTTTCTGCTTACGCACAAACTCCAGCGCGCCGCTGTTGACCAGCGCCTGATGGATTTCCTCGTCTGTCGCCAGCGGATTGCCCATCAGAATATTGTCACGCACGGAGCCGAAGAACAGCCGCGCCTGCTGGCTGAGCAGCTGCATGTCGCGGCGCACGTCAGCCGGATCAAGGTGACTCAGAGCAATATCGTCCAGCAATATGCTGCCCTGCTGCGGCTCCTGCATGCCGGCGAGCAAATGCAGCAAGGTGCTTTTCCCCGAACCATTACGCCCGAGCACCGCCACGCGCTCACCGGCGCGAATGTGCAGTTTGCTGATGTTCAGGACGGTGAGTTTCTCTTCTTCGTCATAGTAGAAGCTGACATCTTCCAGCCGGTAATCCCCGCGCAGGTGGGCTTTGTGCACCTTCTTCCCGTGCTGGGGATCGTCAATCGGGCGCTGCATCAGGTCGTCCAGCCCCTTTCGGGCCACCTTTGCCGACTGCCAGCGCGACAGCACGCCAGAAATCTGCGACAGGGGCGCGATGGTGCGGGACGCCAGAATCGAGGTTCCCACCAGCGCACCCGTGGTCATGTCGCCGCTGATGACCAGGTAACAGCCCACCAGCAGCACCACGGCGTAGACGATAGACTGCACCTCCTGGGTCCAGGTCAGCAGCAGCCCCGTCAGCCAGCGCTGTTTCATGCCGACGCTCGCGGCCACATCATTGGTGTTATTCCACTGGTTCTGGAACCGCTGCTCGGCGCGCATCAGCTTGATGTCTTCAAGGCCCTGCACCGCTTCCACCAGCGTGGCGTTACGAATGGCAGATTCTCGCATCCCTTCGCTGGAAAGTTTTCCCAGCGGGCGCTGCACCAGCAGGCCGGGAATAAGCAGCAGCGGCACGGCCAGCAGAACGACCAAGACCAGCGGGCCGCCAATCATCCACAGAATGAAAACAAACAGCAGGAAGAACGGCAGATCGGAGATGGCCGCAATGGTGGTGGAGGTGATCAGCTCACGCACCGACTCCAGCTCGCGGATCTGGGCGATAAACGACCCGGTTGATTTCGACCGCGCGCCGTTTTTGATCCGCAGCGCGTGGGCAAACACGCGCTCGGAAATACGCAGGTCGGCGCGCTTCCCCACCACGTCCGAAATATGCACGCGCAGCATCCGCATGATGAATTCAAACACGATGGCGATCATCACGCCGCCAAACAGTACCCACAGCGTGGCTTCCGACTGCGACGGCACCACCCTGTCATACACCTGCATGGAAAAGACCATGCCGGAAAGCGCCAGCACGTTGGCGACCAGCGCCACCAGCATGATGTCGCCGTAACGTCGCCAGTCTTTCAGCGCCAGCTGCCAGAACCAGTTTTTCTCATAGGGTTTGATGTAATCATCCACCCGCGCGTCCGGCGTGGACTCCAGCGGACGCAATACCATCAGCCCCTTTAAGCGCGAACTGAGCTCGTCGCGCGTCAGCGTCGTCTCCAGGCCGCCGTCGCCGCTGAACTGCACGCTGACGTTTCCTTCGTTGTCCATACGGTTGATGACCGCGATTTGCCCGCCGGTGAACTCCGCCAGCAGCGGTAAACGCCACGGATCGAGCGATACGGCTTCAGCCGCCACCCAACGCATCCCCAGCCCAAGCTGGCGCGCCATCTCTTCCAGCACCAGTTGGCGCGGAGACTGACTTTCATGGTTAATCGTGACCCGAACATGCTCTGCTGAAAAATCCAGCCGATAATACTTCGCGATGATAAGCATGCCCTGCAACCAGGGTTCGTACTGTGGATGTGTCTTCATAATGCTACGTCCTGTTCAGGGCGGTAATTTCGTCCTGAAATGATACCTTTACGGAATGATTTAAAACGGAACGCTTTCTAAACGAACCCGCAAAATAATCTTGTGAAATATAGGGTTATGGCTAGTGATGTAAAGAAACGCAAAAAGCCGCGAGGATCGCTCCCCGCGGCAGTGTTTTACGCAATTAACAGCTGATGATTAGCCAGCAGCGTTGCCAGATCCGTCTGCACGCCGTTCAGCGTCAGCAGCGGGGTTGAGGAGAACTGACCGCCCGCCCCGTCCAGGTCAACATGGATCTCAGTATTGCTGCCGTTCTGCACCACGCGGACGTAGTCGGTGATGTTGCCCGCGCCGCTGTCCAGCGTGGCCACGCCGTCCACGTAGCTCGCCGAGCCCGTGCCGGTATAGCCGCTGCCGGAAAGCAGATCGCGCAGGTCAATACGATCCGTGTCCGCCGTCCCTTCCCAGGTGCCGACCGTAAAGCCGTTCACCTCGTCGTGACCGTTGCCACCCGTGGCATCCGAGGCGTTGATCAGCTTGTAGAGCAGCGTATCGTGACCGCCGCTGCCGATGTGGAAGGTGTCGTTTCCGCCGCGGCCTTCGAACTGGTTATCACCGCTGTTGCCGGTAATGACGTCGTCGAAGTCCGAGCCGTTAATGCCTTCAATGTTGAGCAGTCGTGACGTACCGAACCCGGTGTCCTGCGCGGTTGAGAGACGCAAATCGACGGTCACGCCGGACGTCGCATTGCGGTAATCCACCACGTCCATCCCACCCGTGTTGCTCCAGGTATCGTAGTCGGAATGGGTATTCCAGCCGCCGGAACCGTTGTAGGTATAAGTGCCATCCTCTGCGATAAAGGTATCGTTATACCCGGTGCCAGTAATCGTCCCGCTATGGCCGCCGGTGGCCGCTTCGGCGGTGAGAACATAGCCCTCTTTGCCGTTGCCCGCCTCCAGACCGCTCCAGGTGACGTTATCTGAGACGCCGTTGGTGATCTTCACAATTTCTGCCGAGTAGGTTTCATTCGGATCCAGACCGTAGAAACTCACCAGCGCAGAAGTATCGTTCGAACCAATACCGGACTGGGCGTTGATAATTTGCGAGGCCACCAGTACGCCGGAAGCGTTATACAAATTGACCGTATTGCCGTAATAGGCATTGATGCCTTCGCTGTCGACAATGTGTAGATGCATCGCCGTACCGTCAGCAATGGTCTTGCTGTTTTGTACCAGCACCACTTTGCCGTTTTGCTGCGAAACCAGCAGATCCTTCGCGCCGTCCCAGTTGTAGTCCACTGCGGCCACGCCGGTAACGTTCGCAAGCCCTGACGCCAGCTGGCTTGAGGTCCAGGTCGAACCATAGCCATTGTTGGTGAACAAGGTTGCCGTCTGCGAGCCGCCGTAGGTGCTGAGCTTGATGATGTCCATCTGCCCGTCGCCGTTCCAGTCCACCGCCACTGACAGGTAGCCCGCCGTGGCGTTAGAGGCCTCAACCGCGCTCTTGGTGGTGGATAGTTGCCCGGTACCGTCGTTGTAGTAGATCACCCCGCCGGTGTTGTTGTAGCTGCTGCCCAGATACAGATCCATGTAGCCATCACCGTTGAAGTCCGCCCACGTCATGGATGCCGCCGTAGTAGTGTTCGCCGCGTTAACCACAAACACGTTGGTCATGTTCTGGCCGATAGAGAGCGTACCGTTACCGTTGTTGTTAATCACAGTAAGCGAGTACGCACCGCTGCGGTTGGTGTGCTGCACAATATCAACGGTGCCGTCATTGTTCAGGTCGACGCCGGAGATTTCACGCATGGTGGTGAATTGTCCCCAGAAGCCTGCCCCGCCGTTGGTACCATCCGGCGAAAGTACGCCGTTGTTGTTGATTAGGTAAGTGATGGAGTCTGCACCCGCATCGCCATACGCGAGATCAAGATAGCCATCGCCCGTTTTGTCGTATGCAACGACGCCACCGAACCAGATGGTAGTCCCCATCGCCAGCTGGCTGGCGTTATAGGTACTGCCATCGTAGGTCCACATAACCTGCGTCGCACCCGAGTAAGTATTCTCGGTCGCGAAGATATCCTGCGTACCGTTACGATCGAAGTCGGCCGCCGTCTGGCTAACCACGTAAGTCCCACGGGTGTTAGTCAGCGCGTTAGCTGCATAAGAGGAGCTATCACTGCTGGAGTAAGACTGAGTGTTCGCAATGATATTCCACAGGCCGCTGCTGTTCGTGCCGACCGTCATGGTCGAGTTGTTCAAGTTACCCGCCGTGGTCGCCCAGTCGGTGTTCACCGAAGTGGTATCAATCACCAGGCTGCCCATCGCCGTACCAGTGGTATTGCCATTACCCGCGCTGCTCTTCACCTGCGCCGTTACGTCGTAGTTCGCCACGCTCAGGGCATCGCTGTCCGGGATCTGGATATACCAGGTATTGTGATCCGGGTCGACTACCACCGCACCGCCCGTCTGGGAGGTGTAGGTTTTACCGTTCACCGTGACCACCAGATACTCGCCATTCACCAGATCGGCGGACACGGTCCCGCTGACAATTGGGGTGGTGTCCGACGTGGTCTGGGCGGTAATCGACGCCGTGGTGGTCGGTATGCTGGTATCGACGTTCAGTACAAACCCGTCCGATTCCGTGTAGTTACCGGCTTTGTCGGTCACGCGCACGATGTACGTGTGGTTGCCATCACTCAGACCGTTGTCCTGGAACGACCAGCTTGCGCTGCCGTTCATGGTCACCTGACCGAGTAGAAGGCCGTCGCGATAGAGCTGCACAATTTCACCGTCGTCCGGCGCACGGTTAAGCGTCCCGTTGATGAGCGGCGAGTTATCGTCCGTTGCCACCGCGCTGCCAAAGGTGCCCTGACGCTCGCCTTCCCCATCGGTATAGCTGACCACCGTACCCACCGTCGCCGGCGGCGTGGTATCGACGGTCACCACCTGCGATGAGGTAGAGCCGACGTTACCGGCCTGGTCGATGATCCGCACCTGGTAGGTGTAATCCCCGTCAGGCAGATCGCGGGTATCAGTGTAGGTCCAGCGCTGATTAGTCACCGTGGCGTCAACCCAGGTGTTTCCGCCGTCGAGGCTGATCTGCACCCGCTCGTCGCTCGCCAGCGCGCTGCCCAGCGAGCCGTTGAGGGTCAGGGTAGTATCCATGGTGATGAAATCACTCCCGGACTGCCCGGTATCATCGCTGATGCTGTCGATGGTGATGCCGTACTGCGGCGCCTGGGTATCCACCGTCACGGTCTGCGTAGTGGTGGCACCGATGTTGCCCGCCTGATCGACTACCCGCACCTGATAGCTGTAATCGCCGTCGGTCAGGGTACGCGTGTCGTTATAGCGCCACTGGGTACCGCTTACCGTGGCGTAAACCCAGGTGCTGCCGCCGTCCATGCTTACCTGCACATATTCGCCCGCGCCGAGCTCGGCGCCGAGCGTCCCGTTGAGCGTGTACGAGGTCGAACTGGTCAGGAAATCGTTGCTATCAAAACCGGTATCGACAGTGATGTTATCCACGGTCACCGTAATCGCGGCATCCGGTGCAACCGTGTCGACGGTCACCTGCTGATGCGCGCTGGCACCGACGTTGCCCGCCGCGTCCACTACGCGAACGTAATAGTCATAGGTCTGGTTACCCAGCGTACGTCCGTCCACGTAATACCAGCTGCTGCCGGTGACAATCACGTTCTGCCAGGTGACCCCGCCGTCGATACTGATCTGGACATATTCACCGTCGGCCAGCGTCGCGCCGAGCGAGCCGTGCAGCGTCAGGGACGTATCGTTAGTGATAAAGTCGCTGCTGCTCAGGCCGGTATCGTCGCTGATGCTGTCGATAGCGATCGTTTTGCTGGCGTCCGGCGCGATGGTATCAATGGTCACCACCTGGCTGGCGGTGGCGCTGATATTCCCCGCGTCGTCAATTACCCGCAGCTGGTAGTTGTAGTCGCCGTCAACCAGCGTACGTCCATCGATATAGGTCCAGGTCAGGCCGCTGACGCTCACGTCGGTCCAGGTCGCGCCGCCGTCAAGGCTGATCTGCGCATGGTCGCCGCTGCCGAGCGCCGCGCCGAGCGTGCCCTTCAGGCTGATCTGCGTGTCGCTGGTGATGAAGTCGCTGTCGGACAGGCCGGTATCCTGCGTGACGGAATCCACGGTAATGGTCGTCGCCGCTGGCTTCGTCAGATCGATCGCCACGTTCTGGCTGTCCGTTGCCCCCACGTTGCCCGCGTTATCAATCACGCGGACCTGGTACAGATACGTACCGTCGGTCAAAGTGCGGCCATCGGCGTAGCGCCACGTGGTGCCGGTCACCGTCAGGTCAATCCAGGTGGTGCCGCCGTCGAGGCTGATCTGCGCCTTCTCGTTGTTGCCGAGCTGCGCGGTCAGGGAGCCGTTGATCACGATATTGCTGTCGTTGGTGATGAAATCACTCGCGCTCAGGCCGGTATCGTTTTGCAGCGAGTCAATGCTGATCCCCATCGATGGCGCGGTCAGATCGACGGTGACGGTGTGATTGTCGCTGGCGCTGTTGCCGATGGCGTTGCTGACCTGCGCGTTAATCACGTACGAACCGCCGTCTGCCAGCGCGGTAACGTCTGCGCTGCCCACCGTGTAGCTCCAGGTGCCGTCATTCTGCACGGTCGCCGCATAGGTTTTACCGTTCAGCGTAATGGTCACCGTCTGGCCCGCAGGCGCGTCGGTGGTGCCGCTGACGACCAGCGGCGTGCCATGCTCGGCAGCGTTAACAATGTCATCCTGCGCAAAGGTGTTAATGGCGATCGTCGGGACATCACCGTTCAGCGTCACGTCGTGCTTGGCGCTGCCCGGGTTGCCCGCCTTATCGCTCACCGTGGCGGTGAGGGTGTACTGCCCGTCGCTCAGGCCGAGGAAATCACGCCCTGGCACGAAGACCGACCACGAACCGTCCGCCGCCACGGTCGCCTGATAGCTGTGACCGTTGAAGGTCACGGTTACCGTCTGACCCTGCTCCGCCGTGGTAGTGCCGCGGATGGTCTGGCCCGCCAGCTGCTCGGCGTTGTTGACGATATCGTCATCCGCCACGACGCTGATGGTCACGGTCGGCGCGACGGTATCCACCGTTAAGGTATGCGTCGTCTGACCGCCGTTACCGGCTTTGTCGGTAACGGAAGCGGTGACCGTCAGCGCGCCCTGGCTCAGTGCGGCCAGGTCTGTCGCCGGAACGTCCAGCGTCCAGGTCCCGTCGTTTGCCACGGTTGTGGTGTAGGTTTTGCCGCCCAGCGTGACGGTCACGGTCTGACCCGCCTCAGCGCTGGAGGAGCCGTGTACGGTCAGCGGCTGCTGAGCTTCCGCCGCGTTCAGAACGTCGTCGCCTGACAGCGCGTTCACGCTAATCACCGGCGCGGTGGTGTCCACGCTGAGGGTGTGCGTCGCCGAGGCGCTGTTGCCCGCGCTGTCATGCGCTGACACGGAAACCTGATAGCTCGCGCCATCCGCCAGCGCGCCCACGTCGGCGGCCGGAACGGTGGCCTGCCATGAGCCGTCGCTCTGAATGGTGGCCGTGTAGCTTTTACCGTTCAGGGTTACGGTGACCTGCGTGCCGCTGGCGAACTGCGCGCTGGAGCCGTTGATGACCAGCGAAGCGCCCGCTTCTGCCGCATTGATCACGTCATCACCGCTGATAGTGTTGACGGTCAGCGCCACGGAGGCCGTGTATACCACCACGTCGTGAGTCTGGGTGCTGCTGTTACCCGCGCTGTCGGTGATGGTCGCGCTGAGGGTGACGGTGCCGTCAGCGAGCGCAGAAATGTCGCTGGCAGGCACGCCCACGCTCCATTTGCCGCTGGCGTCCACGGTGGTGGTGTACTGGTTCGAGCCGATGGTGATGACCAGCTTATCGCCAACGCTGGCGCCGGTTGCGGTGCCGCTGACGATCTGCGCCTGACCATGCTCCACGCTGTTGATAACGTTATCGTTCGCCACGACGTTAAAGCTGACGGTCGGCGGTGTGGTATCGAGCGTAATCGCTTTCGCCGCGCTGCCCGGATTACCCGCGGCGTCGCTCACGCTGACCTGCACGGTGTAACCGTTGTCCGCCAGTGCGGACAGATCGGACGCCGGTACGTTAACGCTCCATACGCCGCCCTGCTGAACCTGTGCGGTGTAGCTGTTCCCGCCGAGAGATACGGTCACCGTCTGACCGGCTTCTGCCGTCGTAGTGCCGGAAACGGTCACGCCCGCAGCCGCTTCGCTGCCGTTGATCACGTTGTCATCGGCTACCGTATCAATCGTCACGGTTGGTGCCGTCGTGTCCACGCTGTACTCGCGGCCCGCAGACGCGCTGTTACCGTGTACGTTGCTTACGCTCACCTGCACGCTGGCGTCGCCGTCCTTCAGGCCCGCAAGATCCGAGGAAGGCACGGTCGCCGTCCAGTTGCCGTTGGCATCGACTTTCGCGGTGTAAGACTTGCCGCCAAAGGTGATGGTCACGGTCTGGTTTTCTTCCACGTTGGAGGTGCTGCCGGACAGCACCAGATCCGCCCCTTTCTCCGCCGCGTTAATCACGTCGTCGGTGGCGATAGCATCGATGCTGATAGCCACGGCCGCCAGATCGACATTGACGTCGTGACTGATGGAGACCGGGTTACCTGCGCTGCTCTGACCGGCTACGGTGATTGTCACCGTACCTGCGGCCAGAGCGCCCACGTCCGCCGCCGGGATCGCCGCGCTCCATGAGCCGTCTGCCAGTACCGACGCGGCATAGGTCTTGCCGTTTACGGTCACGGTGAGCGTCGTGCCCGCCTCCAGCCCGTCGCTGGTGCCGGTGACGATCAGATTTTGACCATGCTCAATGCTGTTGATCACGTCGTCGCCCGCCACGATATTCACGCGCAGGCCCGGCAGGCTGGCGTCGATAGTGATATCGCGCTCCCCGGTGCCGGTGTTGCCGTGGCCGTTGGTGACAGTTGCTGACACGGTCAAATCGCCGTTGCCCAGCGCCGTCAGGACGGACTCCGGCACGCTGACGGACCAGGTGAGGTCGCTCTGCACCGTCGCGGTGTAGCTGTTGCCGCCGATGTTCACTGTCACCGTGTTACCGGCTTCCGCGTTCGCCACCTTACCGGTGATGGTCTGGCCTGCGGCCACTTCTGCCGCGTTGATGACGTTATCGCCCGCCACGGTGCTAATGGTGACGGTCGGCAGCGCGGTGTCGACCAGCAGGTTCGCTGCGCTGCTCACGCTGTTGCCCACGCCGTTGGTCGCGGTCGCGTTAAGGATGTAATTCGCTTCGCCCAGGCCTGCAAGATCAGCAGCCGGAACCGTCAGGCTCCATGTGCCGTCCGCCGCCGTCGTTGCGGTGTAGTTTTTACCGTTCAGGGTCACGGTCACCACGGTGCCTTCCGCCAGGTTGGCGCTGGTGCCGCTCACGCTCAGAGCCTGACCTTTCTCCGCCGCGTTCAGGACGTTGTCACCGCTGATGGCGTTGAAGCTGACCGATGGCAGACCGGTATCGACGGTCACGTTATGGGTGCCGCTGCCGGTGTTGCCCGCCGCGTCGGTAACAGACGCAGTGACGGTCACGGTACCGTCGCTGAGGCCGGAAATCACGCTCGCCGGGACGCCCACGCTCCAGTTGCCCGCCGCGTCCAGCACGGTGGTGTACGTCTGACCGCCGATGGTCACGGTGACCTTATCGCCCGCTGCCGCGCCGGTGGCGGTGCCGCTGATAATCTGCGCCTGACCGTGCTCGGCGACGTTAATCACGTCGTCATCTGCAATAGCGTGGATGGTAACCGCCGGAACGGTGATATCCACCGTCAGGTTGTGGTTTACCGACGCCGGGTTGCCCGCCTTGTCGCTCACGCTCGCGGTTACGGTCACGCTGCCGTCGCTGAGCGCCGCCAGGTCCGCCGCAGGAACGTTCAGCGTCCAGCTGCCGTTGGTACCGACGGTTGTGGTGTAGTCCTTGCCGTTCAGCGACACGGTGACCGTCTGGCCCGCCTCGGCGGTGCTGGTGCCGGAAACTGTCAGGTCAGACTGCGCTTCCGTGGCGTTCAGGATGTCGTCAGTCGCAATCGTGTTGATGGTGACGGACGGCGCGGTGGCATCCACGCTGTACTCGCGGCCAGCCGAAGCGCTGTTGCCGTTGACGTTGGTGACGCTCACCTGCACGCTGGCGGCGCCGTCCTTGAGGCCCGCCAGATCCGCAGCCGGCACGGTATAGGTCCAGTTGCCGTCTGCTTCTACGGTAGTGGTGTAGATTTTACCGTTCAGGCTCAGGGTGACGGTCTGCCCGGCTTCCACGTTGGTGGTCGCGCCGGACAGCACCAGATCCGCCCCTTTCTCCGCCGCGTTGATCACGTCGTCGGTGGCAATGGCGTTGATGCTGATGGCAACAGAGGCCAGATCGACGGTCACGTCGTGGCTGATGGTAATCGGGTTACCCGCCGCGCTGTCGCCGGTAACGCTGATTTTCACGGTGCCTTCCGGCCACGCGCTCACGTCCGCAGACGGAACCGCCGCGCTCCAGGTGCCGTCCGCCAGCACCGTCGCCGCATAGTCTTTGCCGTTCACGGAAACGGTCAGCGCCGTGCCCGGCGCCAGCCCGCCGCTGGAGCCGGAAACGATCAGGTTCTGCGCATGCTCGATGCTGTTAACCACGTCGTCGCCCGCCACGATATTCACGCGCAGGCCCGGCAGGTTAGCGTCGATAGTAATGTCGCGCTCGCCGGTGCCGGTGTTGCCGTGGCCGTTGGTGACGGTCGCCGTCACGCTCAGGCTGCCGTTGCCGAGGGCGGTCAGCACATCAGCAGGTACGTTCACGGACCAGCTCAGATCGTTCTGCACCGTTGCGGTATAGCTGTTGCCGCCAATGGTCACGGTTACGGTGTTGCCCGCTTCAGCATTCGCCACGGTACCGCTCAGGGTCTGGCCTGCCGCCACTTCCGCCGCGTTGATAACGTTATCGCCCGCCACGGTGTTGATGGTGACGGTCGGCAGCGCGGTGTCGACCAGCAGGTTCGCTGCGCTGCTCACGCTGTTGCCCACGCCGTTGGTGGCGGTCGCATTGAGGGTGTAACTGGCCTGACCGAGACCGGCCAGATCCGCAGCCGGAACCGTCAGGCTCCAGGTGCCGTCTGCGGCGGTCGTTGCGGTGTAGTTTTTACCGTTCAGGGTCACGGTCACCACGGTGCCTTCCGCCAGGTTGGCGCTGGTGCCGCTCACGCTCAGATCCTGACCTTTCTCCGCCGCGTTCAGGACGTTGTCACCACTGATGGCGTTGAAACTGACCGATGGCAGACCGGTATCGACGGTCACGTTATGGGTGCCGCTTCCGGTGTTGCCCGCCGCGTCGGTAACAGACGCAGTGACGGTCACGGTGCCGTCGCTGAGGCCGGAAATCACGCTCGCCGGGACGCCCACGCTCCAGTTGCCCGCCGCGTCCAGCACGGTGGTGTACGTCTGGCCGCCGATAGTCACGGTGACCTTATCGCCCGCTGCCGCGCCGGTGGCGGTGCCGCTGATAATCTGCGCCTGACCGTGCTCGGCGACGTTAATCACGTCGTCATCTGCAATAGCGTGGATGGTAACCGCAGGGACGGTCATATCCACCGTCAGGTTATGGTTTACCGACGCCGGGTTGCCCGCCTTATCGCTCACGCTCGCGGATACAGTCACGCTGCCGTCGCTGAGCGCCGCCAGGTCCGCCGCCGGAACGTTCAGCGTCCAGCTGCCGTCCGCGCTGACGGTTGTGGTGTAGTCCTTGCCATTCAGCGACACGGTGACCGTCTGGCCCGCCTCGGCGGTGCTGGTGCCGGAAATCGCCAGTTCAGACTGCGCTTCCGTGGCGTTCAGGATGTCGTCAGTCGCAATTGTGTTGATGGTGACGGACGGCGCGGTGGTATCCACGCTGTACTCGCGGCCAGCCGAAGCGCTGTTGCCGTTGACGTTGGTGACGCTCACCTGCACGCTGGCGTCGCCGTCCTTGAGGCCCGCCAGATCCGCAGCCGGCACCGTGGCGGTCCACTTACCCGCCGCGTCCACCGTGGCGGTGTAGTGCTTGCCGCCAAAGGTGATGGTGACGGTCTGATTTTCCTCCACGTTTGAGGTGGTGCCGGAAAGCACCAGATCCGCGCCCTTCTCAGCCGCGTTAATCACGTCGTCGGTGGCAATGGCGTCGATGCTGATAGCGACGTTCGCCAGATCCACCGTCACATTGTGGCTGATGGAAACCGGATTGCCCGCGCTGCTCTGGCCCTCAACGGTCACGGTGACGGTGCCCGCTGCCAGGGCACTTACGTCCGCAGAAGGGAGAGCCGCGCTCCATGTACCGTCCGCCAGTACCGTCGCGGGATAAGTTTTGCCGTTGACGGTAACGGTCAGCGCCGTGCCTGCGCTCAGGCCATTGCTGGAACCGGTAATAATCAGATTCTGTCCGTGTTCGATGCTGTTGATCACGTCATCGCCGGCCACGATGTCCACGCGCAGGCCCGGCAGGCTGGCGTCGATGGTGATCTCACGCTCGCCGCTGCCGCTGTTGCCCACGCCGTTCGTGACGCTGGCGGTTACAGTCAGATCGCCGTTGCCCAGCGCCGTCAGTGCCGATTCCGGTACAGCGACGGACCAGGTCAGATCGCTCTGCACCGTTGCGGTGTAGCTGTTGCCGCCAATCTTCACGGTCACGGTGTTGCCCGCCTCGGCATTCACCACGGTGCCGCTGATGGTCTGGCCTGCGGCCACTTCTGCCGCGTTGATGACGTCGTCGCCTGCCACGGTGTTGATCGTGACGCCCGGCAGCACGGACTCCACGTTCACGGTGTGCGAGGTGCTGGTGCTGTTGCCAACGCTGTCCGTTGCCGAGGCAGTGACGGTGTAAAGCGCCTCACCCAGTTGACCTACCTCGCTCGCCGGAACGGTCGTGGACCATTGGCCGTTGGCCTCAACCGTGGCGCTGTAGGCTTTGCCGTTGAGCATCACGGTCACCACCGCGCCCGTCGCCAGTCCGGAAGCCGTACCGGTGATGGTCAGATCCTGCGTTTTCTCGCTGCTGTTAATCACATCGTCATCGGAGACGGTGTCGATGGTCAACACTGGCGCGCTCAGGTTGACTTCCACCTCGCGCGTCGCGCTGTTGCTGTTTCCGGCTTTGTCGGTTAGCGCCGCGGTGATAGTGTAATCCCCGGCGGTCAGGGCACCGACGTCCGCCGCAGGCACGCCCACGCTCCAGTTGCCGGAAGCATCCAGCGTCGCCGTGTAATCTTTGTTATTGATGGTAACGGTCACCACGTCGCCCGCCGCCGCGCCGGTCACTGAGCCGGTGACGATCAGAGCCTGCCCGTGCTCGGCGCTGTTGATCACGTCGTCATTGGAAACGGCGTCAATGGTCAGCTGTGGCACGGTGGTATCGACCAGCACGTCGCGACCCGCCGAAGCCGGGTTGCCGGCCTTGTCGGATACCGCTGCCGTGATCGTGTAGTTGCCGTCGTTAATCGCGCCGACATCCGCAGAAGGCACGGTCACGCTCCAGCTGCCGTTTGCCTGCACGGTGGTGGTGTAATCCACGTCGTTCAGCGTCACGGTCACGGTCTGGCCCGCTTCGGCGTTAGAGGTGCCGTTGACGACCAGATCCTGCTGCGCTTCGGCGGCATTGATGATGTTGTTGTCGCTGACGATCTCGATAGATACCGTCGGCGCGGTGGCGTCCACGCCGTACTCGCGTCCCGCCGAGGCGCTGTTGCCGTTCACGTTGGTTACGCTCACCTGCACGCTGGCGTCGCCATCCTTCAGGCCAGCCAGATCCGCCGACGGCACGGTCGCCGTCCAGTTGCCGCTGGCATCCACTTTCGCCGTGTAGGACTTGCCGCCGAACGTGATGTAAACCGTCTGGTTCTCTTCCACGTTGCTGGTGGCACCCGACAGCACCAGATCTGCGCCTTTTTCTGCCGCATTAATCACGTCGTCGGTAGCGATAGCGTCAATGCTGATAGCAACCGTCGCCAGGTCGACCTTCACGTCGTGGCTGATAGAAACCGGGTTGCCCGCAGCGCTCTGGCCTTCAACGGTCACGGTGACGGTGCCTGCGCTCAGCGCACCGACGTCTGCTGCCGGAACGGCGGCCGTCCAGGTACCGTCTGCCAGTACGGTGGCCGCGTAAGTTTTACCGTTAACGGTCACCGTCAATGCTGAACCCGCTGCCAGACCGTCGCTGGAGCCGGTGATAATCAGGTTTTGACCGTGTTCGATGCTGTTGATCACGTTGTCACCCGCCACCTTATCGACCCGCAGGCCAGGCAGGTTGGCATCAATCGTGATGTCGCGCTCGCCGGAGCCGGTATTACCGTGGCCGTTAGTCACGCTGGCGGATACGGTCAGGTCGCCGTTGCCGATGGCGGTTAACACGTCAGACGCGACGTTAACCGACCAGCTAAAATCGTCCTGCACGGTTGTCGTGTAGGTATTGCCACCCACCGAAATTGTGACAGTGTCACCGCTAGCGGCACCGCTCACCTTCCCGCTCAGGGTTTGTCCGGAAGCGACTTCCGCTGCGTTAATCACGTCATCGGTGGCGATTGCGTTGATGGTGATCTGCGGCAGCGCGCTGTCGACCAGCACGCTGTGGCTGGCGTTCGCGCCGTTGCCTGCGCTATCGGTTACGCTTGCCGTGACGGTATAGGTCGCTTCACCCAGCGCAGAGACGTTCGCCGCCGGAACGGTCACGCTCCAGCCGCCGCTGGCGTTGGTGGTCGCGGCGTAGCTGATGCCGTTGAGGTTCACGGTAATCGCTGTGCCTTCCGGCTGGTTGCTGGTTCCGGAAAGCAGCAGATCCTGGCCTTTCTCGGTGGCATTGATGACGTCGTCAACCGCCAGGGTATCAATGGCAATCGTCGGTGCCGTCAGGGAGACGTCAAGATCATGCGTGGCCGTGGTGCTGTTACCCGCCTTATCGGTGAGGGTGGCGGAGATCGTCTGATGCCCGCCCGCCAGCGCGCCCACGTCTGCCGCCGGAACGCCCACGCTCCAGCTTCCGGCACCGTCCAGCATCGCGGTGTAGTCTTTGCCGTTCAGGGTTACGGTAATGACGTCGCCCGCCTGTGCGCCCTTCACCTTGCCGGAAACAATCAGCGCCTGGCCGTGCTCGGCAATATTCACAATGTCGTCGCCCGCGACGAGGTTGAAGCTAATCTGCGGCACGGTGGTATCCACCAGCACGGCAGCATCCGCGCTGGCCGGGTTGCCCGCTTTGTCGTATACGGAAGCCGTGACCGTGGCGTTACCGTCGGTGATGCCCGCCAGATCCGCAGCCGGCACGTCGAGCGTCCAGTTGCCGTCAGCCTGCACCTGCGCGGTGTACTGGTTGTCGTTGAAGGTTACGGTAACCGTCTGGCCTGCTTCGGCAGTGGACGTCCCGCTCAGGGTCAGATCCTGCGCTGCCTCAGCCGCATTCAGCATGTTGTCGCCGCTGATGGTATTGATGGTCACCACTGGCGCGGCGGTGTCGACGCTGAAGGCCTGCGAGGAGGAGGCCACGTTGCCGTTCACGTTGGTCACGCTGACCTGCACGCTGGCATCGCCGTCCTTCAGGCCGTTCAGATCGGCAGCCGGAACGGTGTAGCGCCAGTCGCCGTTGGCATCGACCGTCGTGGTATACGTTTTACCCGCGACGCTGACGGTAACGGTCTGGCCCGCTTCAACGTTTGAGGAAGAGCCGGAAAGCACCAGATCCTGGCCTTTTTCCGCCGCGTTAAGCACGTTGTCGTCCGTCACGCTGTTGATACTAATCGCCACCGGGGCGAGATCGACATCCACAACGGTGCCGATGTTCACCGGGTTGCCGGAGGCATCCTGCGCGCGGGCGCTAATGGTGAGCGAACCGTCCGCCCATTGGGAGACGTCTGCCGCCGGAACCGCTGCCTGCCAGGTACCGTCCGCCAGTACCGAGGCAGAATAATTCTTGCCGTTAATGGTCACGGTTACGGTGCTGCCCGCCGCCAGGTCAGTACTGGTGCCGGAGATAACCAGGTTCTGAGCGTGTTCGATGACGTTAATCACGCCGTCACCGGCGACCATATCAATGCGCAGGCCGGGCAGCTGGGCGTCGATGGTGACGTCCAGAGAAGACGAACCGGTATTGCCGTGCGCGTTGGTGACGCTGGCCGATACGGTCAGATCGCCATTGCCAAGCGCGGTTAACTGGCTCTGGGTTAGCGGCAGGCTCCAGGTGAGATCGTCCTGCACGGTAGCCGTATATGTTTGCCCGCCGAGGATAATCGTGACGGTATCGCCCGATGCCGCGTTAGAGACCTTCCCGGTCAGGGTTTGCCCTGCGGCCACTTCCGCCGCGTTGACGATATTGTCGGTTGCGAAAGTGTTGATAGTGACTACCGGCAGCGAGCTGTCTACCAGCACATCGTGCGAGGTTGAGGCGCTGTTACCCACATTGTCGGTCACGCTCGCCGTCACGGTGTAACTGGCTTCGCCCAGCGCGCTCACCGCAGAGGCGGGCACGGTGACGCTCCAGCCGCCGCTGGCGTTAGTGGTGGCGGTGTAGTTGATACCGTTCAGGTTTACGGTGATGGTGGTCCCTTCCGGCTGATTGCTGGTACCGGAAAGCCGCAGATCTTCGCCCTTCTCTGCCGCATTGATCACGTCATCTACGGCCAGCGTGTTAATACCGATAACAGGCGTCACGGTATTCACCACCACATCCAGAGAATTGCTGCCGGTGTTGCCGGACCGATCGGTCACGGAGACGTTAATGGTCCAGGTACCGTCCGTCAGCCCCTGAACGACGGATGCAGGCAGGCCGAGGCTCCAGTTGCCCGCCGCGTCCACCGCGGTAGTGTAGTCCACGTTATTAATAGTGATGGTGACCAAATCGCCCGCCGCCGCGCCGGTGACGGAGCCGCTCAGGATCTGCGCCTGAGAATGGGCCAGCTGGTTAACGGTGTTGGTGTCGGTGACAAAGTCATTAATGGTCACCTGCGGCACGGTGGCATCCACCAGCCCAACGCGATCCGCGCTGCTGCTGTTACCCGCCACGTCGCTGACGGTGGCCGTAACGGTGATCGGGCCATCGGTTAGCGCGCCAACGTCTGCGGCAGGCACGTTCAGCGTCCAGGTGCCATCAGCCTGTACGGTGGTTTGATAGTTTTTGCCGTTCAGCGTCACGGTGACCGTCTGACCCACTTCAGCGGTGGTACTGCCGCTGAGCACCAAATCCTGCTGCGCTTCTGCCGCATTGATGATGTTGTCGTCGGTCAGGTTATCGAGCGTAATGGCCGGCGGCTGCGTATCGACGGTCACCACGCGTGAGGCGTTCGCGCTGTTGCCGCTGACGTTGGTCACGCTGACGCTCACCTGCGCCCGCCCGTCGATCAGCGTTTCCATGGCGTTCGCCGGGACGGTCAGGCTCCATGATCCGTCCTGCTGCACCTGCGCGGTAAAGGTCCGATCCGCGAAATTCACCACCACGGTCTGGCCCGCCTCTACGCCCTGCGTCTGGCCGGAAAGCGTTAAATCCGCCCCTTTTTCCGCAGCGTTGAGCATATCGTCAGCGGTTACCGTATTGATGGTGACGGCCACGGCGTTCAGATCAAGCTCAATTGGGTGTTCAGCCACAACGGTGTTGCCCCAGGCGTCTTCAGCGCTGACGCTGACGGTCATGCCGCCCGCGGTCCATGCCTTAAGGTCAGACGCGGGCACGCCAATCTGCCAGCTGCCGCTGGCGGTAATCACGGCGGCGTACTCAACATTATTAAGGGTGACGACGATCGGCGTGCCGGCAGCCAGATGGGTGCTGGAGCCGGTCACGGTCAGATCCTGCTGCTGTTCGATGGCGTTGATCACGTCATCGCCAGAGATGATATTGACGCGCAGGCCCGGAAGCCCGGTGTTGATGTTGATATCACGCTCGCCGGTGCCGGTATTGCCGTGCGCATTGGTAACGGAGGCACTGAAGGTTAACCCGCCGTCGCCAAACGCCTGAATGTCTGCGGATGGGATCGTCACGCTCCAGGTCAGATCGCCGCCAACCGTCGCGGTGTAGCTTTTGCCACCCACGCTGATTGCGACGGTATCGCCCGCCGCCGCGCCGGTCACGCGTCCGCTAAGGGTCTGGTCCACCGCCGCTTCGGCGTTATTGACCAGGTTATCCCCCGCAAAGGTGTTAATGATCACCTTCGGCAGCACGGTATCGACCAGCAGATTCGCCTCGGCGGAGCCGCTATTACCCACGCTGTCGGTGCCGCTGACGCTGACGGTGTAAAGGGTATTTGCCAGGCCCAGCACGTCGGAAACCGGCACCTGAACGGACCAGGTGCCGCTCTCAACGGTGGCCTGATAGCTCACGTTATTCAGGGTCACGGTGACGGCGCTGCCGTTCGGCAGATTACTGGTTCCGCTGAGGCTCAGCGGCTGCATAGCCTCCTGCGCATTCAGGACGTTATCCTGGCCGATGGCGTCAATCGTGAATTCTGGCGGGTTGCCGCTGAGCGTAATACCGTGCGTCGCGCTGCCGGTATTGCCCGCCGCATCGGTGACGGAGACAGAAACAGTATGGCTCCCCTCACCCAACGTACCGATAACAGAGGCAGGTACCCCTACGCTCCAGCTGCCGTCCGCCTGGACAACACCGGTAAAGGTCTGGCCGCCGACGGTCACGGTAACGACATCACCCGCTGCCGCGCCTTTCGCATGGCCGGAAACGATCTGCGCCTGCCCCTGCTCGCTGGTGTTCAGGATATCGTCGCCCGCAACGGTATTAATAGTCACAACCGGCGCGGCGGTATCCACGGTGAAATCGGCAGTCGCGGATGAACCGTTTCCGGCTTTGTCGCTGACGTTAACCGTCAGGGTATGCTCGCCATTTGCCAGCGCCTGTACCTCGCTGGCCGGCAGCGTGACGGACCATGAGCCGTCGCTGCCCACCGTCGCGGTATGATTTTTGCCGTTGAGTGTCACGGTGACAATTTGCCCCGCTTCGGCATCCGTTTTACCGGTCAGCGTCAGGGGCTGATTGTGTTCAGCCGCATTGATGACGTTATCCTGCGCGATCGTGTTGACAGTGATCGCTGGCGCAGCGGTATCAACGCCAATGGTCTGGCTGCCGCTCACGGTATTCCCCGCCGCATCCTTACCGCTGACGTTCACCGTCCAGGTGCCATCGCCCAGCGCCTGCGCATCTGCGGCAGGCACCTTCACGCTCCAAGCGCCGTTTGCGCCCACTTCAGCCGTATAGGATTTGCCGTTCAGCGTAACGGTCAGTTCGGTGCCCTGCGCCAGATTTTTGCTGGCACCCGAGAGCGTAAAGCCCGCAGACTGTTCGCTGGCGTTGATCACGTTATCGCCCGCCGTCGTGGCAAGCGTAACGGTGGCATCTGCCGTGGATACGGTAACGGTGATGCTGCCCGCAGAGGTCGTTTTACTGCCGTCGATCTGCACGACAGACCAGGTATGCTCGCCGTCCGCCTGGGTCGGGAGTTTTACGGTCCAGGTGCCGTCTTTCGCGACCATGGTGCTGGCGATGGTGCTGCCGCTACCGTCCTTAATCTGAATGGTCGCGCCCGGCTGCCCGGTACCGCTGAAGGTTGGGGTGTTATCATCCGTGACCTCTTTTGCACTCAGCACACCCTGCTTGTCACCCGCTTTATCCGTCAGCAAAAATGTTGGCGTAGCGCTCTCTACTTCTTTTGTATTATCAATAACTTTTGTTTTGGTTTCGCCGTCACCGCCGTGAGAAAGCAGCGCACCGATGGCCCCGCCCCCTAACGCCGCCCCGGCAATCCAGCCCCACGGCGCATCGCTTAAGATGCCTCCCTGCTCCAGGAAAGGCTCAATGCTGCTGATAGGTGTCGCCTGCGCGGTTAATTCCGTGACGGCAACGCCCGATGCTTCACCGGCATCGGCGAAAGAAATGTGCGTCAGTTCCTGATTATCGTTGAAGACCAGCTCTGAGTGGTTTTGCGTCTCAGGATCTTCCACAAAATAATTATTGCAGCGAATCACGCTGCCATCTTTCATATAAATGAGGAGGTCATTCCCCTGGCGGACATACCGCACCACGTCCTGAGCAGAGCCCTGAATTTCAATTACGCTCGGCGATGAAATAGAGACAGACAGATTTCCTTCACCGGTTAATTTTGTTTTTTCTGCCGTTTTTCGAATGATGACATCAACAACTTTTGCGTTACTCATATTCTTCTCCTTGCAGGTGCGCGTATTCCTGTGGATATGTCCACCAGATGGATGTAGCTATCCCTGGGAAAAATCACCCATTATTGTCTTACTTATTTCGCGCAGAAAGGCGCGCCTTTTTTTAACTCAAATCAGGTAGCTTCGCGGCAGCGTTTTTCTCGATTCCGATAAGCGGCATGAGATTATCCACTGCGGATGCGTAATTAATCGCCGCACTCCAGCCATCGTATTCAGCCATTATTTTTGCTGAGGTAGCAGCCCAGACATCCTGTTCCACGCTGAGCAGATCGTTAATGCTGCGCTTGCTCAGGGTATATTCATTTTTGTAGACGTCGCGGGCGCGCAGCGCATTTTCCAGCTGTCGTTTCCCGGCCTCCATTCGTCCTCGCGCTCCGGTCCAGTCGGCCTGCGCGACGGAGGCTTTTTGCAGGACATCAAAACGGGCCTGATCGACCTGAGTCGATGCCATCGCCCTTGCCCCTTCAGCCTGACGCACGCGCGCCGAGACCGCGCCGCCCTGATAAAGCGGTGCGTCAATATTGAGCTGGATCTGGTCATCCCAGTAGGCGCGATTATCCGACTCATACCGGGTACGGCCCCCTTTCAGGCTCAAGGTCGGCCAGTGCTGAGACTTCGCGGTTTCGACCCCATACTGAGCGGAACGCTCCATGTTCTGTGCGGCCATCACCGCAGGAATCAGTGAATAATCAATACGATTGAGAGAACCCGGTTCCACGGCCAGACTTCCAGGTACCGGTGAATAGCGTTCAGCCTGTATGCCGGTTAATACCGCCAGCCGCGCGCGGGCGCTGTTCAGGGATGCATTGTACTGCTCTACCGTGGCCTGCATACCGGCGATACGGGTACGGGTCTGAAGCTCGTCAGAGGTGGAGCTTACGCCAGCATCGGCGCGGAGTTTTGCCAGTTGCTCAACGTTTTTAAGCGCCTGCACGTTCTCTGTTGCCGCCTGCAACAGATCGCTGTAGCGCTTGACCTCTACATAGCTGAGGGCCGTTTTTTCCGCGACGGCAGACATCGTGCCCATCAGCTGATAGCGATAGCTGTCACGCTGCGCTGAAGACTGGCTGATGCTGTTGTTGGTCTTGCCAAAATCGTACACCAGCTGCGTCAGGCTCAGGCCCCAGGCAGCGGAATTTCGCAACGAGCCGCTCGAATCGGTGGTCTGGCTGTGACCGGTGCTCCCGTTCAGAGCAATTTGTGGCATCCAGGCACTGCGCGCTTCATCTATTTGCGCCTGGCCGATCCCCAGCTGTGCCGCCTGCTGGCTCACCGACGGATCGCGGTCCAGTGCGAAAAGAATACTTTCTTTCATTGTCATTGCCGCAACGGGCGATATTCCCACCGGGCCGTTATTTGCATGCGCCGCAGTCACCACCAGCGAAATGAAGGTCAGTGAAGCAGATAATTTAAGCAACCTGTTATTGCATTTCATCTTCATTATCTCCTCCGACTCCAGGTAATGGCTAAATAATTACCCATGAAGAGGTATAAATATTTTTTCAAATATTCCCCCACTCCTGTTTGATAAATTCAGGTAATAGTTCCCCATACCCATTTCATTTGAGATGAGAGCCGTACTACGTCTATTTTATTTTAAGAATTTACTTAAAAATTAATTGATTTGCAGCATAACAAAATGTGATATGTGCAACCACACCCGCAATGTTAACGTGGTGTTGCAAACAAGAAAAAAGATGGGGTTTCTGGACAAAACGCTATAAGACGCGTTTTAAATGAAACTTATAAAACCCCTGTAATTAAAGGAAAATTCCGAAATGGCCTGATGTACATTTTTGCGTTAATTTCATCTCGAATCAGACACAAAGATTTTCAAAGAAGTGTCAACTTAAGTAATTCGGCGGATAAAATTGAACTATTATGCTATTCACTTGAACCTATATAGATACAAGCAC
>NZ_JADBQL010000025.1:0-91980 GCF_014895905.1 Enterobacter cloacae complex sp. P15RS
CTGTCGCGAGGTGGCGTATATTACGCTTTCCTCTTTCAGAGTCAACCCGTTATTTCAGGATTTTTTCTCTTCAACCGACCGGGTTGTCTGTGAAGTGATTCACATCCGCCGTGTCGATGGAGGCGCATTATAGGGAGCCGCCGAGGAATGACAAGCGGAAAAATGCATTTTTATTTCAACCGCTCACCTTTTCACCAAAACGTCTATTTTTGGTGCTTTTTAATCTCTTTTGGCAGATCAGCCAGACTATTTATCACCCAGTCGGATGCATTTTCTGCTTCTGGGGTGACAGGTTTACCGGTCCGCACTAATACTTTGGTTCCCACACCTGCCGCCGCTGCTGCCTGCATATCTTCCAGTTTATCGCCCACCATATAAGACGCGGCCATATCAATGTGCAGGAATTCCTGGGCAGAGATAAACATGCCCGGGTGTGGCTTACGGCAATCACAGGTCTGACGATACGCTTCTACGGTTCCCTGTGGATGATGCGGACAATAATAGATGCCATCAAGATCGACGCCGCGATCGGCCAGAGACCAATCCATCCATTCCGTCAGCGTTTCAAACTGTGCTTCGGTGAATTTCCCCCGGGCGATACCGGATTGATTAGTTACCACCACCAGCGCGTAACCCATCTCTTTCAGCTGGCGCATGGCATCTATTACGCCCTCAATAAATTCGAACTCATCAATCTCATGGACGTAACCGTGATCCACATTAATAGTGCCATCACGATCTAGAAAAATTGCGGGTACAGATTTTGCCACCGGTTTGCTCCTGAAAAAGGCTTGTTCAGCTAGTATCTCATGAATCGCAGCGCAATAAAGTGCTCATCGCACAGAGTTGGATTGATTTAGACGTCTGGATGCCTTAACATCCATTTTGTTTACGGTCATACCCCGTATCTGGCAGAAGAAAATGCCACGGCTAACTTACTTACGATAAAAATAATCTAATGATTAAACTTTCCAATATCACCAAAGTGTTCCAGCAGGGGAACCGTACCATTCAGGCGCTGAACAACGTCAGCCTGCATGTGCCTGCTGGTCAAATTTATGGCGTCATTGGCGCATCGGGTGCAGGTAAAAGTACGCTGATCCGGTGTGTTAACCTGCTTGAGCGCCCAACCCAGGGCAGCGTAGAAGTTGGCGGCCAGGAGCTTACGGCGCTCTCCGAAAAAGAACTCACGAAAGCACGTCGTCAGATCGGCATGATTTTCCAGCACTTTAACCTGCTGGCCTCACGCACCGTTTTCGGAAACGTGGCGTTGCCGCTGGAGCTGGACAACACGCCGAAGGAAGAAGTTACGCGTCGCGTCACCGAGCTGCTGGATCTGGTTGGGCTGGGTGATAAGCATGACAGCTACCCGGCTAATCTCTCCGGCGGTCAAAAGCAGCGCGTGGCGATTGCGCGCGCGCTGGCAAGTAACCCAAAAGTGCTGCTGTGTGATGAAGCCACCAGCGCACTGGATCCGGCCACCACGCGTTCTATCCTGGAACTGCTGAAGGACATTAACCGTCGTCTGGGCCTGACTATCCTCCTTATTACGCACGAAATGGACGTGGTGAAGCGTATCTGCGACTGTGTCGCCGTCATCAGCAACGGTGAGCTGATCGAGCAGGACACGGTCAGCGAAGTGTTTTCACATCCTAAGACGCCGCTGGCTCAGCAGTTCATTCAGTCCACGCTGCATCTGGATATTCCGGAAGATTATCTGGAACGTCTGAAAACAGACGCTGCGGCGGACAGCGTCCCAATGCTGCGCATGGAATTTACGGGCCAGTCCGTAGACGCCCCGCTGCTTTCCGAAACCGCGCGTCGCTTTAACGTGAACAACAACATTATTAGCGCGCAGATGGATTACGCTGGCGGCGTGAAGTTCGGCATCATGCTGACGGAAATGCACGGCACGCAGGAAGAAACCCAGGCGGCAATTGCCTGGCTGCAAGAACATCATGTAAAAGTAGAGGTACTGGGTTATGTCTGAGCCGATGATGTGGCTACTGGTTCGCGGCGTTTGGGAAACGCTGGCAATGACCTTCGTATCGGGCTTTTTTGGTTTTGTGATTGGGCTGCCGGTCGGCGTGCTGCTGTACGTCACGCGCCCGGGTCAAATTATTGAAAACGCGAAGCTGTATCGCACGCTTTCTGCGCTGGTCAACATTTTCCGTTCTATACCGTTCATTATTCTGCTGGTGTGGATGATTCCGTTTACCCGCGTGATTGTCGGAACGTCGATTGGTTTACAGGCGGCAATCGTCCCGCTAACCGTAGGCGCCGCGCCGTTTATTGCCCGCATGGTGGAAAACGCCCTGCTGGAAATCCCAACGGGCCTGATTGAAGCTTCCCGCGCGATGGGTGCAACGCCAATGCAGATCGTTCGTAAAGTACTGCTGCCTGAGGCGTTACCTGGGCTGGTGAATGCAGCAACCATCACGCTTATCACGCTGGTCGGTTATTCCGCGATGGGCGGTGCCGTGGGTGCCGGCGGTTTAGGCCAGATTGGGTATCAGTACGGCTATATTGGCTATAACGCTACCGTAATGAATACCGTTCTGGTATTGCTGGTTGTGCTGGTTTACTTAATCCAATTCTCTGGCGATCGTATCGTCCGGGCTGTTACGCATAAATAACGTTACAAACAACACAAACTCGACGAGTTAAGGATATAACATGGCGTTTAAATTTAAGACCTTTGCAGCAGTAGGCGCACTGATTGGTTCGCTGGCACTGGTGGGTTGCGGTCAGGACGAAAAAGATCCAAACCACATCAAGGTAGGCGTTATCGTCGGTGCAGAGCAGCAGGTTGCTGAGGCCGCGCAGAAAATCGCGAAAGAAAAATACGGCCTGGACGTTGAGCTGGTGACTTTCAACGATTACGTTCTGCCGAACGAAGCGCTGAGCAAAGGCGACATTGACGCTAACGCCTTCCAGCATAAACCGTACCTGGATCAGCAGATCAAAGATCGCGGCTACAAGCTGGTTGCTGTCGGTAACACCTTCGTTTACCCGATTGCCGGTTATTCCAAGAAAATTAAATCTCTGGATGAACTCCAGCCGGGTTCACAGGTTGCCGTCCCTAACGACCCAACCAACCTTGGCCGTTCGCTGCTTCTGCTCCAGAAAGTGGGCCTGATTAAACTGAAAGAAGGTGTTGGCCTGTTGCCGACCGTTCTGGACGTCACCGAAAACCCGAAAAATCTGAAAATTGTTGAACTGGAAGCTCCTCAGCTGCCACGTTCTCTGGACGATGCACAGATCGCGCTGGCCGTTATCAACACCACTTACGCCAGCCAGATCGGTCTGACCCCTGCGAAAGATGGCATCTTCGTTGAAGACAAAGATTCCCCGTACGTCAACCTGATCGTGACTCGCGAAGACAACAAAGACGCGGAAAACGTGAAGAAATTCCTTCAGGCATATCAGTCTGAAGAAGTTTACCAGGAAGCCAATAAGGTGTTTAACGGCGGCGCTGTTAAAGGCTGGTAATCTCACCTCAGTGTAATATCATCAAGACGGGCATTTGCCCGTCTTGTCATTTGTGCGGTCAACTGCTTCAATATCTGACGTTTTGATTATCCACTGAGGAATTATTATGCGTGCTTTACCGATCTGTCTTTTAGCACTGATGCTGAGCGGCTGTTCTATGCTAAGCAGATCTCCTGTTGAACCCGTTCAAAGCACTGCAACCCCGCCAAAAGCGGAGCCAGCAAAACCGAAAGCGCCTCGCGCTGCGCCGGTACGTATTATTACCAAAGCCGACGAGCTGGTCGGTAAGCCATTCCGTGAACTGGGCGAAGTGAGCGGCGAATCCTGTCAGGCAACGAATCAGGACTCCCCTCCAAATATCCCAACAGCCCGCAAGCGTATGCAAATCAACGCGTCGAAAATGAAAGCCAACGCGGTGCTGTTGCACAGCTGTGAAGTCACCAGCGGTACGCCAGGCTGCTACCGTCAGGCGGTATGCATCGGTTCTGCGCTTAACATCACGGCGAAATGAGTGCATTTCAGTTCGAGCAGATAGGCGTTATCCGCTCTCCTTATAAAGAAAAGTTCGCCGTGCCGCGTCAGCCGGGTCTGGTCATTAACGGCGGCGGCGAGCTGCATCTCGTCGCGCCCTACAATCAGGCCGATGCGGTGCGCGGGCTTGAGGCGTTCAGCCATTTATGGGTGGTTTTTGTCTTTCACCAGACCATGGAAGGCGGCTGGCGTCCGACCGTGCGCCCGCCTCGTCTGGGCGGTAATGCCAGAATGGGGGTTTTTGCCACCCGCTCAACGTTCCGACCGAATCCAGTTGGGATGTCGCTGGTCGAACTGAAAGGGATACGCTGTCAGAAAGATCGGGTGATCCTGGAGTTAGGCAGCCTTGACCTGGTAGACGGCACGCCGGTCATTGATATTAAGCCTTACCTGCCCTTTGCCGAAGCGCTGCCGAATGCCCGTGCAAGCTATGCTCAGGACGCGCCGCAGGCCGATATGCCGGTTCACTTTACGTCTGAAATAACGACGCAAATCGGCCAGCTGGAAAAACGCTATCCCCGTCTGCGTGACTTTATCGTTGAAGTGTTGGCGCAGGACCCTCGTCCCGCCTACCGCAAAGAGGAAGACGCCGGAAAAACGTACGCCGTCTGGCTGCTGGACTTTAACGTGCGCTGGCGCGTGACTGAAGCGGGTTTTGAAGTGTTTGCCCTGGAACCCAGGTAATTTTGTTCTCCTCTCTTTTGGCATCTTTGCCACACTGGTAAACTAAACCACTTTTTTGTGTCAGGCTGGCGTTTCAGCCTGTTCCAATCGTCGAAATGGAACCGTAACAACATGCGTACTAGCCAATATCTGCTCTCCACTCTGAAGGAGACACCTGCCGACGCCGAGGTGATCAGCCACCAGCTGATGCTGCGCGCCGGGATGATCCGCAAGCTGGCCTCCGGGTTATACACCTGGCTGCCGACCGGCGTGCGCGTCCTGAAAAAAGTCGAAAACATCGTGCGTGAAGAGATGAACAACGCCGGTGCAATCGAGGTGTTAATGCCGGTGGTTCAGCCTTCTGAACTGTGGCAGGAGAGCGGTCGCTGGGAGCAGTACGGCCCTGAGCTGCTGCGTATTGCCGATCGTGGCGATCGTCCATTTGTTCTCGGCCCAACGCATGAAGAAGTGATCACCGATCTGATCCGTAACGAGCTGAGCTCTTACAAACAGCTGCCGCTGAACTTCTTCCAGATCCAGACCAAGTTCCGTGACGAAGTGCGCCCACGCTTTGGCGTTATGCGCTCTCGCGAATTCCTGATGAAAGACGCTTACTCTTTCCATACCTCTCAGGAATCTCTGCAAGAGACCTACGACAAAATGTACGTGGCTTACAGCAAAATCTTCTCCCGCATGGGGCTGGATTTCCGTGCTGTACAGGCTGATACCGGTTCAATCGGCGGCAGCGCCTCTCATGAATTCCAGGTTCTGGCGCAGAGCGGCGAAGACGATGTCATTTTCTCTGACTCCTCTGATTACGCCGCCAACATTGAGTTCGCAGAAGCGCTGGCACCAAAAGAACCTCGTGCGGCAGCAACCCAAGAGATGACGCTGGTTGATACGCCAAACGCGAAAACCATCGCCGAGCTGGTTGAGCAGTTTACTCTGCCGATCGAAAAAACGGTTAAAACGCTGCTGGTGAAAGCTGCTGAAGGCAGCGCTTACCCGCTGGTTGCCCTGCTGGTCCGTGGCGATCACGAGCTGAACGAAGTGAAGGCCGAGAAGCTGCCGCAGGTTGCCAGCCCGCTGACCTTCGCGACGGAAGCCGAAATCCGCGCCGTGGTGAACGCAGGCCCAGGTTCTTTGGGTCCGGTGAATATGCCTGTTCCTGTGGTGATTGACCGCACCGTTGCGGCAATGAGCGACTTCTCTGCGGGCGCAAACATTGACGGGAAACACTACTTCGGCATCAACTGGGATCGTGACGTGGCGACGCCGGAAGTGGCTGACATCCGTAACGTGGTCGCAGGCGATCCAAGCCCGGACGGCAAGGGTACCCTGATGATCAAACGCGGTATCGAAGTAGGTCACATCTTCCAGCTGGGCGATAAGTACTCGCGCGCAATGAACGCGGCGGTTCAGGGCGAAGATGGTCGTAATCAGGTTCTGACCATGGGTTGCTACGGCATTGGCGTAACCCGCGTGGTTGCTGCCGCTATTGAGCAGAACTATGACGAGCGCGGTATCGTCTGGCCGGATAACATCGCACCGTTCCAGGTGGCGATCCTGCCAATGAACATGCACAAGTCTTACCGCGTGCAGGAGCTGGCCGAAAAACTTTACGCTGAGCTGAGCGCGAAAGGTATCGACGTACTGATGGATGACCGTAAAGAGCGTCCTGGCGTGATGTTTGCTGACATGGAACTGATCGGTATTCCGCACACCGTCGTCATCGGCGACCGTAACCTCGACAGCGACGAGATTGAATACAAGTACCGTCGCAACGGCGAAAAACAGATGATCAAGACGGGCGACATTCTTGATTACCTGGTGAAAGCCATCAAAGGTTAAGAAACAAAAAACCCCGCAAGCGCGGGGTTTTTTAATGGCTAAATCCTATTTGCTTTCGCAGTTTTTACCCGCAGCAAACTTCGCGTCTTTATCAGCAACCAGCGTTTTCACCAGCTCGCCGCTATCCGGGTTTGGCTCCAGCGTAAAGTGCCCTTCAACCGTCAGCAACACGGGCTTACTGTCATTGCCGCGCGCGACGGCATAGTCACGCTCCAGCTGGGCATTGTTCGCCACGCTGACTTTCTTACCGGTTGCGCAGTCCGTGAAGATCGCCGCATCCGCCATGTAGAAATACATCCCTCGCATCGCCATTGGGGTTGCAGGCAGGGACGCTTTCACCGGGGCCAGCGTGTAATTGAACTGGGATTCAATCGGGTTGCCTTCGCGATCGAGCATCTCCATCCCCTCGCCTTTGGCGCGAAAATAGGTTTTATCGCCCGTGGTATCGGTCAATACCAGCTTCTCAGCCGTACGCGCCCACGTTCCGTAAGTTGCAAAAGATGACGGCTCTTTCGCTCCTTGATATCGCTGGTTCATTACCCAGGTGCCATCTTTTTGCAGGAACAGGGAAGTTTCGATGCCTTCACAATCTGCACATGGCAATACGCCGCGCCAGCTCTGCTGCATCGGCTTTAATTCTTCATTTTGCGTTGGCGGTAATACCTGTGTTTCCGAACGGTTGTTACAGCCAAAAAGCGCGAACAGGCTCGTCACGGCCAGCGCTGATAATAATGCTTTTTTCACAATACATTCCTTATGAAAAAGGGTGTCCCTTTCGTCACGTTACGGGTGACGGACTTTGCCACGCAGTGATTTTACGGTGGATTTTTGCGCCTTCGATGACAATCGACGTTCTTTCGATGCCCGCGTTGGACGCGTTGCCCGGCGGCTTTTTTGCACGGTTGTTAATTCTTTTATGACCGCCGCCAGTCTGGAAAGTGCCGCTTCCCGGTTCATTTCCTGGCTGCGATATTCCTGCGCTTTGATCACGATCACCCCCTCGCTGGTGATCAGGTGATGGCTGGCGGCAAGCAGACTTTCTTTATAATACTCTGGCAGGCTGGAGGCCCGAATGTCAAAGCGCAAATGGATAGCCGTTGAGGCCTTGTTAACGTGCTGGCCCCCTGCTCCCTGAGCCCGGATGGCGGTGATCTCCAGCTCGTTATCAGGAATGCTGACGTTTCGGGACAACACAATCATGATGCGGGCTGCCAGGCCGTAAGATGAATTTCCAGATTATTCTGAGAATCTGAAAGCCAGATAGCGCCGTCCTGAATGGTTGCCTGGAGCGCCATTGTCCGGCTGGCGAACGCGCTCAGCTGTGCCAGCTGTTCATCATCCAGATACCAGACGGTAAGATTTTTGAACTGCGCACACTTATTTTTGTTTTGTTGCCACCAGATCTCCGCGGCGCGCTGGTTGTAGGCAAACAGCGCCACCTCTGCGGACTGGGTGCATGCCTTTTTGATCCGGCGTTCATCCGGAAGGCCAAGCTCAATCCATAAGTCGATACCCAGATGATCGTTGCGTAACCAGGCTTCCGGTTCATCTTCCGCGCTTAAGCCACGGGTAAATTGCAGGCGGTCATCGGCATATTTAATCCACGCCAGCAGGCGCAGCATCATGCGCTCCTGGGTTTCAGAGGGGTGACGCGCCAGCGTCAATGACGCATCCAGAAACTGGTTACGGTCAAGATCTGCCACGTTGACCACAGCTTTATAAATTGTCGCTTTCAGCGCCATGAGAGAACTCCTTTCGAATCAGGCGTACATTGTAGCGAAAACCGCAGCAAAAGGCTGTTATGAGGTGGCGAATCCCCCTTATCAAGGCGCTGATAATGCTTAAATGAGTATGGTATAGTCACCTTGCTAAACCGAGTTTAACTTCGTAGGCTTAATGATATCTCACAGTAAGTCAGTGCGCTGGCAGGAGGGGATGTGAATAATTATTGTGAGTTGATTCGCAGACGGTATGCGGAAATCGCCAGCGGAGATCTGGGGTATATCCCGGATGCGTTGGGCTGTGTATTGAACGTGCTAAATGAAGTGGCCTCTGATGAGAGCCTTTCTGAATCGGTCAGGGAAAAAGCAGCGTATGCTGCGGCGAATTTACTGGTGAGCGATTATGTCGATGAATGATACCTATCAACCCATCAATTGTGATGACTATGACAACCTCGAACTCGCCTGCCAGCATCATTTAATACTGACGCTGGAACTCAAAGATGGCGAAGTGCTAAAGGCAAAGGCCAGCGACCTGGTTTCCCGTAAAAACGTGGAATATCTGGTTGTAGAAGATGCAGGTGCAACCCGCGAGCTGCGCCTCGACAGGATTGCCAGTTTCAGCCATCCGGAAATCGGCACTGTCGTGGTGAGCGAATCCTGATAACCAACGGGCAGCCAGGCTGCCCGTTACGCTTTCCACTCAAAATTCACACCCGCTTCAGCCCACCCCTCTTCCGTGATGAACACCCCTGCCGCCGCCACGAGCGTATCGCCGTAAAACAGGAGCGGCGTGGTATCACGCTTCCAGGGCGGAACGTTATTCTCCTGCCAGATTTTCTTCAGCTTACGCCCGCCGTTACGCCCGACGATATGCAGCATGCCGCTGGCCCTGAAGCGAACGGTGACCTTCTCGTCCGGCTCGGGTAAACGCACGTTACCCGGACGGCTCAACGCAACCACGCCCGCATTCAACGGTAGCGTTAATGCTTTCTCCGGCGACGGCCAGTCGAGCACAACGTCAGCCAGCGACGGTGCGGATTTTACCCACCAGAGCCGGTCCTGGTAGCGCCTGACGTCAAAACCGTTCAGGTGTATACACGGCGCGGCATCTTCCCTTGCCTGGGCGACCTCGTCCCAGATACGGTTGAGCATCGCCCGGGACGGCATAGCCGCACGGTGAAAAGCCAGCCAGCGACGGATCAGGGCAGCCCGACGCGCGGGGCTCATCATCTTCAACGGCGCAATATCCAGCGCGCCGTCAGCGGTAATCAGCGCAGTCAGCTCCTCGCTCAGCAGCTCATCCAGCAAGCTTTCCTGTTCAGCACACAGTATGGCGCTTCTGGCTGCCGCTTCGGAAAAATGTGCCCAGCGCTCGGTCAGAAGCGGTAAAACGCGCAAACGCAGGAAGTTACGGTCATAACTGTCGTCCTGATTGCTTTCGTCTTCTATCCAGCGCAGATGATAGTGATGGGCCCAGGCCTCCAGTGACGCGCGCGTCTCGTTCAGCAGCGGGCGGATGAGCTCTGTTCCGGCAAAATCAGCGCGCTCAGGCATGGCGGATAAGCCCGCGGGCCCACTCCCCCGCTTGAGCGCCAGTAAGAAAGTTTCACACTGATCGTCCAGATGCTGGGCGGTAACCAACGCTTCTCCAGACCGCAATGCGCCGGAAAACGCAGCGTAGCGGGCTTTTCGCGCCTGCGCTTCAACGCCCAGCCCTTCCTCCTCCAGCGTGACCCGTTCCACGATCAGCGGGATTGCCCACGCTTCGCACACCGCTTCACAGTGCGCCACCCAGTCATCAGCATGGGGACTCAGGCCGTGATGGATATGCATCGCCCGCAGCTGGACGTCAGGCTCGCGGTCGCGCCAGAGCTTAAGGCGATGAAGCAAAACGGTGGAATCCAGGCCACCGCTGAACCCCACCAGCAGCTGGCGGTAGGGCGAAACGGCGTGCGCGATAGCGGGTAAGGTCATAGGAAATCACACATAAAAAATGCCCGAAATGAACGGGCATTATCACACATGACGGCGATTACTGCTGGTAAAGCTCCAGCGGCAGGCCGTCCGGATCGTTGAAAAATGTGAAACGCTTATCGGTAAAGGGATCGACGCGAATCGCTTCACAGGCCACGCCGTGGGCTTCCAGATGTTTTACCGCGCTGTCCAGATCGTCGACGTTGAAGGCCAGATGGCGCAGGCCGCAGGCTTCCGGGCGCGAAGGACGAGCGGGCGGGAAAGGAAAAGAGAACAGCTCAATCACATATTGCCCGTTCAGCGCCAGATCGCCTTTCCAGGAGTCGCGTTCCTCACGGTAGGCCTCGCTTAACAGCGTGAAGCCGAGTACGTCACAGTAGAATGCCTTACTTTTCGCGTAATCGGTGGCGATAATCGCAATATGATGAACAGCTTTTAAACCCAGCATAGCTTCTCCTTTTTATGATGCCCTGAACGTTACAACCGACAGCCGGCCCCTGGCAAGCGGCCCCTTTTATTTTAGGACTCTCACCCAGTACACGCCGTTATCATCGCGTTTCGCGCCGTGGATATCCGTCTCAAAGCCCGGATAGTGGCGCCCCACCGAACAGAGCATCAGCAGGAAATCGAGCACTGACCGGCTCTTCTCGGTGATCATCTCGCCCGGCATCAGCAGCGGCACGCCCGGCGGATAAGGCAGGATCATGTTGGCCGATACCCGTCCCACCAGGTTTTCCAGCTCAACCGTTTCCACCTCCCCTTTCACCTGCTGCTGCCACGCCTTGTGCGGCGTCAGCTTCATTTCCGGCAGCACGTCAAAAGCCTGGAGCATCAGGCGCGGCAGATCGTGCTGGCGGATCAGTCTGTGGATCCCCTGCGCCAGATCCTGAATGCGCATATTGCGGTAAAAGTCAGGATCTTCCGCGTAGAGATCCGGCAGCATGTTCTTCACGCGCAGGTTCAGATCGTACGCGCGCTTAAACTCCATTAGCCCGCGGAGCAGACCCATCGCGCGGGTTTTATCGATCCCGATACTGAACAGGAACAGCAGATTGTAAGGGCCGGTTTTTTCCACCACCACGCCGCGCTCGTCGAGGAACTTCGCCACCAGCGCGGCGGGGATCCCCTCATCGCCCATCACGCCCTGCTCGTCCATGCCCGGCGTCAGGATCGTCACCTTAACCGGATCGAGGAACATATGGTCCGCATCGGCATCCCGGAAGCCGTGCCAGCTCTCCCCCGGCGCGACGGGCCAGCACTCCGCCTCGTCGATCTCTTCAGGCTGCCAGATATCAAAGAACCAGCCGTCCGCTTCATCTTTGAGCCGCTGAACTTCTTTGCGGAAATGCAGCGCCCGCTCCACCGAACGGTTGATCAGGCGTTTACCCGGATTTCCGCGCAGCATCGCCGCCGCCGTTTCGATGGACGCTACCAGCGGATAGCTCGGTGAGGTGGTGGTGTGCATCATAAAGGCTTCGTTGAAGGTATCCTCGTCGTACTCGCCCTTGATGTGAATAAGAGACGCCTGGGAAAACGCGGCCAGCATTTTGTGCGTCGACTGCGTTTCGAAAAAGACCTTGCCCGGCACGCGCTCGCCGCTCATCCCGCTTTTGCCCGAGTAAATCGGATGGAAGTTGGTATAAGGCACCCACGCGGAATCAAAGTGGATCGACGGCACGTCCAGCGTCTGCTTGATCCAGTTAGTGTTATACAGCAGCCCGTCATAGGTGGAGTTGGTGATCACCGCGTGAACGGGCCAGCTTGCCTCAGGGGTCGCCGCGACCTTATTTTCGATGGCGGCATGGGTGAACTCGCGGCGAGGAATGCCGCCGAGAATTCCCAGCGCGTTACGCGTGGGCGACAGCCAGAGCGGCACCACGTCACTCATCATCAGCAAATGTGCCAGCGACTTGTGGCAGTTCCGGTCAATCAGCAACGTGCTGCCGGCAGGCGCGGCGTACATCCCGACGATTTTGTTCGACGTCGAGGTACCGTTGGTCACCATGTAGCTTTGCTCGGCGCCAAAGGTGCGAGCGATGTACTCTTCAGCTTCCAGATGCGGGCCGGTATGATCCAGCAGCGAGCCCAGCTCGGTCACTGAAATCGACACGTCCGCCTTCAGCGTATTGCCGCCAAAGAAATCGTAGAACAGGCACCCTACCGGGCTTTTTTGATAGGCCGTCCCCGCCATATGGCCTGGCGTACAGAAGGTGTACTTTCCTTCTTTCACATAGGTGAATAACGCGCGTGTAAACGGCGGCGTGATGTTATCCAGATATTCACCGGTGTACTGCTGAATGCGGGTCGCAATGTCCTCAGCCACGCCGAGCGCGTACTCGAAGAACCACAGCGCCATGCGCATATCGTGCGCGCTCACGTCCATGGTCGAGTGGGTGTTGATAAAGGCGTACAGCGGAAGATATTCGTTGAGCTTATTGATCTCGCTGCACAACTCCATGTCGTATTCGTCCCAGTCGAATATCACGCCACAGATGCGCGGATTATGTTCGATGAATTTCAGCAGGTCGGCGCTGTTTTGCGGCCAGATCAGCTGATAACCGCGTGCCTTAAGGGCCTGTTCAAGCTCCTTGATGGGTTCGTCTTTATAAAAGACGCCGTGTGGCCCCATGATGGCGATGATGTTCATGGTTTACCTCCTTGAAAAACATCAGATAAGCATAGTTAAGGTAAACGGCAGGTATAAAAAAAGCCGCAACAATGTGCGGCTTTTGGGATAATTGTGAGGCTTATGCGTAACCGTAGGTCATCAGACGCTGGTAACGACGGTTGAGCAGATCTTCTTTGCTCAGCACGTCCAGGTCTGCCAGGTCTGCCAGCAGCTGCGCTTTCAGGGACGCGGCCATCACTTCTGGCTTACGGTGTGCGCCACCCAGCGGTTCAGGGATGACGGTGTCGATCAGCTTCAGCTCTTTCAGACGCGGGGCAATGATACCCATCGCTTCCGCAGCCAGCGGCGCTTTGTCGGCGCTTTTCCACAGAATGGAGGCACAGCCTTCCGGAGAGATAACGGAATAGGTGCTGTACTGAAGCATATTCACTTTATCGCCCACGCCAATTGCCAGCGCACCGCCGGAACCACCCTCACCGATAACGGTACAGATGACCGGTACGCTCAGGCGAGACATCTCACGCAGGTTGCGTGCGATGGCTTCAGACTGACCGCGCTCTTCCGCGCCAACACCCGGATAAGCACCCGGCGTGTCGATGAAGGTGATGATTGGCATATTGAAACGCTCAGCCATCTCCATCAGACGCAGGGCCTTACGGTAGCCTTCTGGTGCTGGCATACCGAAGTTACGACGGATCTTCTCTTTGGTTTCACGGCCTTTCTGGTGACCAATGATCATCACCGGACGTCCATCCAGACGCGCGATACCGCCAACGATAGCTTTATCGTCAGCGTATGCGCGGTCGCCTGCCAGTTCGTCAAATTCGTCAAACGCCAGGCGGACATAATCCAGGGTGTACGGACGCTGTGGATGACGCGCCAGCTGGGCGATCTGCCATGCGCCGAGATCGGCAAAGATTTTGCGCGTCAGCTCTACGCTTTTTTCGCGCAGACGATGCACTTCTTCGTCGATGTTAATATCCAGTTTTTCATCCTGACGGCTAACTGCTGTCAGAGAATCGATTTTCGCTTCCAGCTCTGCAATCGGCTGTTCGAAATCAAGGAAATTCAGACTCATAGTATTCCTGTATTAGTCAAACTCCAGTTCCACCTGCTCCGAACCAATGAGGCCACGGAGATCGTTCAGTAAACGATCGCTCGGAGAGACACGCCACGTTGCACCAAAGCGCAACCGCGCACGTGCATCCGCCCTCTGATAGTAGAGATGTACTGGAATGGTCCCCGAGCGGTGGGGTTCCAGAGACTGACGGAGTCGGTTTAAAAGCTGGTCATCAATTTGCCTGTCCGTCAGCGAGATAGCAAGCCCGCGAGCATATTTTTCCCGGGCTTCGTCAATGTCCATCACTTCGCGGGCGGTCATTTTAAGCCCCCCGCTGAAGTCATCAAAGCTGACCTGTCCGCTGACGATAAGTATGCGGTCTTTTTCCAGCAATTGCTGGTATTTATCCAGCGCGTCGGTGAACAACATCACCTCCAGACGCCCGGAACGGTCATCCAGGGTACAGATGCCGATACGATTGCCGCGCTTGGTGACCATTACCCTTGCAGCAATCACGAGCCCCGCAGCCGTGGTGATTTTACCACGTTCTGTCGGATGCATGTCTTTAAGCCTGTGGCCGCCGACATAGCGCTCAATTTCTTTAAGATACTGGTTGATCGGGTGCCCCGTCAGGTACAGACCTAACGTTTCCCGCTCTCCATCCAGCACTACCTGTTCTGGCCACGGCTGGCAGTTGGAATAGGACTGCTCGATCTGCTCTGGCTCTTCCGCCAGCACGCCGAACATATCCGCCTGGCCAATGGCTTCCGCTTTCGCATGCTGATCGGCCGCCTTCAACGCATCGCCGAGCGAGTTCATCAGCGCGGCGCGGTGCGGCCCCAGCCTGTCAAATGCGCCGGACATGATCAGTTTTTCCAGCACGCGGCGGTTCAGTTTTTTGGTATCGGTACGGGCGCACAGATCGAACAGCTCACGGAAGTAGCCGCCGTTGTTACGCGCTTCGATGATCGCCTCGATCGGCCCCTCACCCACGCCTTTGATCGCGCCGATCCCGTAGACGATTTCCCCGTCATCGTTAACGTGGAAATGGTACAGACCCGAGTTAATATCCGGCGGCAGGATCTTCAGCCCCATGCGCCAGCACTCGTCCACCAGGCCAACCACCTTCTCGGTGTTGTCCATATCGGCGGTCATGACCGCCGCCATAAACTCAGCGGGATAATGGGCCTTGAGCCACAGCGTTTGATACGACACCAAAGCATAGGCGGCGGAGTGGGATTTGTTAAATCCGTACCCGGCGAATTTCTCCACCAGGTCGAAGATTTTCATCGCCAGTTCGCCATCTACGCCGTTTTTCTTCGCCCCATCTTCAAAGATGGAACGCTGCTTGGCCATCTCTTCCGGCTTTTTCTTACCCATCGCACGACGCAGCATGTCCGCGCCGCCAAGGGTGTAACCAGAAAGCACCTGGGCGATCTGCATGACCTGTTCCTGATACAGAATGATGCCGTAGGTCGGCTCCAGTACCGGTTTCAGGCTTTCATGCTGCCACTGCACGTCCGGGTAGGAAATCTCTTCGCGCCCGTGTTTACGGTCGATGAAGTTATCCACCATCCCCGACTGCAACGGGCCCGGACGGAACAGGGCCACCAGCGCGATCATATCTTCGAAGCAGTCTGGTTGCAGACGCTTAATCAAATCTTTCATGCCGCGGGATTCAAGCTGGAAGACGGCTGTCGTCTCCGAGCGTTGCAGCATGTCGAAACTTTTCTTGTCATCAAGCGGGATAGCCGCGATATCCAGCGGCGGCTCGCCGTTCTTCTCACGGCGGGCGTTGATCATCTCCAGCGCCCAGTTGATGATGGTGAGCGTACGCAGGCCGAGGAAGTCGAACTTCACCAGCCCGGCGTATTCCACGTCGTTCTTGTCGAACTGGGTTACCGGATGCTGGCCCGCTTCGTCGCAGTACAGCGGCGCGAAGTCAGTGATTTTGGTCGGGGCGATAACCACGCCCCCCGCATGCTTACCGGCATTTCGCGTCACGCCTTCGAGCTTGCGCGCCATGTCGATGAGCGCTTTCACCTCTTCGTCGGCGTCGTAGATTTCCGGCAGCTGAGGTTCGGCTTCAAAGGCTTTCGCCAGGGTCATGCCCGGATCGGGCGGCACCAGCTTCGAGATACGATCGACGAAACCGTACGGGTGGCCCAGCACGCGGCCCACGTCGCGGATAACCGCTTTCGCCGCCATCGTACCGAAGGTAATGATCTGCGAAACCGCATCACGACCGTACATATCGGCCACGTGCTCAATCACCTGGTCGCGTTTTTCCATGCAGAAGTCGACGTCGAAGTCGGGCATGGAGACACGTTCCGGGTTAAGGAAACGTTCGAACAGCAGGTCAAATTCCAGCGGATCGAGGTCGGTGATTTTCAGCGCATACGCCACCAGCGAGCCGGCACCGGAACCACGGCCCGGGCCTACCGGCACGCCGTTATCCTTCGACCACTGGATGAACTCCATCACGATCAGGAAGTAGCCCGGGAACCCCATCTGGTTGATCACCTGGAGTTCAATATCCAGGCGCTCGTCATATTCAGGACGCTTCTCTTTACGGACCGCTTCATCCGGGAAGAGGAATTCCAGACGCTCTTCAAGGCCCTCTTTCGATTTCATGACCAGGAAATCTTCCGTGGTCATGTCGCCCGTCGGGAACTGCGGCAGGAAGTATTCGCCGAGACGTACGGTGACGTTACAGCGCTTGGCAATTTCTACGCTGTTTTCCAGCGCTTCCGGGATGTCCGAGAAAAGCTCGCACATCTCTTCTTCGCTGCGCATGTACTGCTGCGAGGAGTAGTTGCGCGGGCGTTTCGGATCGTCGAGGGTAAAGCCGTCATGGATCGCAACGCGGATTTCGTGCGCGTCAAAATCGCCCGCCTCGAGGAAGCGCACGTCGTTGGTGGCCACCACAGGCAGGCCACGCGCTTCCGCGAGGGCGACTGCCGCATGCAGATAGCTCTCTTCGTCCGCGCGCCCGGTACGGATCAGCTCCAGATAATAGCGATCCGGGAAATACTCTTCGTAGAACGAGACGCACTGATCCACCAGCGCGCTGTTACCGCGCAGCAGGCTTTTGCCGACATCGCCCATACGACCGCCGGAGATCAGCAGCAGGCCTTCGTTCAGCTCCGCCAGCCAGTCGCGGTCAATCCACGGCCCCAGCGCGCCGTAGCCGCGCTGGTACGCTTTTGAAATCAGCAGAGTGAGGTTCTGATAACCCGTGTTATTCATGGCTAACACGGATATTTGCGTCATCTCATCGCCGAGCAGGTCGCTCTGCACGTGAAAATCCGCGCCGACGATGGGCTTTAATCCTGCGCCATGCGCCGTTCCGTAGAACTTCACCAGGCCACACAGGTTGGTAAAATCGGTGATCGCCAGCGCAGGCATGCCAAGCGAGGCCGCCTTTTTTACCAGCGGCCCGGTCTTAGCCAGCCCATCGATCATGGAGTAGTCGCTATGCACCCGCAGGTGTACGAAACGTGGTTCAGCCATCTTCAAATCCCGCGTTACTTAATTGCTTGCGTCTTGATTCAGGACACCAGTCCCAGCGCGCGTTTCACCGGGCCAAAACTGCGCCGATGATGTTCAGTTGCGCCATGTTCAGCCAGCTTTTCCAGATGGAAAGCCGTTGGATATCCCTTATGCTGGGCGAAACCATACGCGGGATAGGTGAGGTCCAGCGCGGCCATTTCGGCGTCGCGCGTCACTTTGGCAATGATTGACGCCGCGCTGATTTCTGCGACGCGGCTATCGCCTTTAACAACAGCCATTGAAGGCATCGGCAGCGCCGGGCAACGGTTACCGTCAATCAGCACATACTCGGGCACAACCTTCAGGCCCGCAACGGCACGCTGCATCGCCAGCATGGTGGCATGCAGAATGTTCAGATCGTCGATCTCTTCCGGCTCTGCGCGCCCGAGACTCCAGGCCAGCGCCTTCTCTTTAATTTCATCGAACAGCGCCAGGCGACGCTTTTCGCTCAGTTTTTTCGAGTCGTTCAGGCCCACGATCGGGCGGGCGGGATCGAGGATCACCGCCGCGGTCACGACCGCACCCACTAACGGGCCACGGCCGACTTCATCCACACCGGCAACAAGGTGGGTATGGGGATAGATAAATTCCATCATTGTGCTAACTCCAGCACCGCATCGGCTGCCTGCTCATCAGCATTACAGCGGATCAGTTGATGCAGCTCACGGAACGTATCGTGCATCTGGTGGCTGGTTTTACCGTTGGCCAGCAGCGGCAGTAATGCATCAGCCAGCGCCTGCGGCTGGCATTCATCCTGCAACAGCTCTTTCACCAGCTCGCGACCCGCAAGCAGGTTTGGCAGAGATACGTAATCCGTTTTAACCAGACGTTTTGCCAGCCAGAAGGTAAACGGCTTCATGCGATAACCGACCACCATTGGGCATTTTGCCAGCATACACTCCAGCGCAGCCGTGCCGGAAGCCAGCAGTGCGGCATCGCTCGCAAACATGGCCTCACGCCCTTTCCCGTCCAGCAGGCGGACGTGAAGATCCGGAGCAACGTCGGCTTTGATACGCTCAAACTGCTCGCGGCGTTTGGCATTCACCAGCGGCACCACCACTTCAAGATCGGGGTAAGTCTTGCGAAGAATTTGCGCCGTTTTCAGGAAATCAGCGCTGAGCATTTCCACTTCCGCGCCCCGGCTTCCCGGCAGCAGCGCCAGACAGTGAACATCGTGCGGGATGCCCAGCTCGTCACGCGCGGCGTTTTTATCCGGATCCAGCGGCATGGCATCCGCCATGGTATGGCCGATAAAACGGCACGGGACGTTAAATCTGTCGTAAAACGCTTTTTCGAAAGGCAGAAAAGCCAACACCAGATTGGTGGACCGTCCGATTTTGAAAACGCGTTTCTGTCGCCACGCCCAGACGGACGGACTGACATAATGGATAGTTTTGATACCCTGCTTTTTCAGGTTCCCTTCAAGGGTAATATTGAAATCAGGCGCATCAATACCGACAAACACATCGGGTTTGAGGTCGGTAAAACGGCGGGTAAGATCGGCGCGGATATGCAGCAGACGACGCAGGCGACCCAGCACCTCGACGATGCCCATCACGGCCAGCTCTTCCATTTCGTACCAGGCTTCACAGCCCTCGGCCTGCATCAGCGGGCCAGCCACGCCAACAAAGCGGGCGTTGGGTACGCGGGCTTTCAGCGCGCGGATAAGACCTGCACCAAGAATATCGCCGGAGGTTTCTCCGGCGACCAGGGCGATGGTAAGCGGACGACTGTCGACCATTAACGAATCAGACCACGCGTGGAACGTTCAAAGAATTCCATGAACGCCTTCACTTCATCGTGCTTATTCGCCAGTTCGGCAATTTCCGGCTTCGCCTCTTCCAGCGTTTTACCGCTACGGTACAGCAATTTGTACGCGTTGCGGATCGCTGTAATCGCTTCGCGGCTGAAGCCACGACGCTTGAGGCCTTCGATGTTCACGCCAAACGGCGTGGCATGGTTGCCCTGCGCAATCACAAACGGTGGGACGTCCTGCGCCACACCGGAGCATCCGCCAACCATCACGTGCGCACCAATGATGCAGAACTGATGGACTGCGGTCATGCCGCCGATAATTGCGAAGTCATCAACCGATACGTGTCCCGCCAGCGTTGCGTTGTTGGCGAGAATACAGCGGTCACCCACGGTACAGTCATGTGCAATATGCGCATTAACCATAAACAGGTTGTCGCTGCCCACCTTCGTCAATCCACCGCCTTGCGTTGTACCACGATGAATGGTGACGCTTTCGCGAATGCGGTTACGATCGCCGATTTCCACACGGGTCGGTTCGCCAGCATACTTAAGATCCTGGTTAACTTCGCCGATGGAGGCGAACTGATAGATCTCATTATTGCAGCCAATGGTCGTATGACCATTCACCACAACGTGAGATTTCAGTACTGTACCCTCACCAATTTCGACTTGGGGTCCAACGATACAAAACGGGCCAATGTGGACGTTTGCGCCAATGATGGCACCCGTTTCCACAATGGCGGTAGGATGAATAAAGGCGGATTTATCAATCACGTATCAGGCCTCCCGGCTACGCGCACACATCATTGTCGCTTCGCAAACAACTTTGCCGTCAACCATAGCTACGCCTTTAAAGCGAGTCAGGCCGCGACGCGTTTTTTCAAAAGTGACTTCCATGATCATTTGATCACCAGGCACGACCGGACGCTTGAAGCGCGCTTCATCGATACCCGCGAAGTAATAGAGTTCACCCGGCTCCAGTTTACCTACGCTTTTAAACGCCAGAATACCAGTAGCCTGTGCCATTGCTTCCAGGATCAACACACCCGGGAAGATAGGCTTACCAGGGAAGTGCCCCTGGAAGAACGGCTCGTTAACGGAGACATTTTTCACTGCGCGCAGAAAACGACCTTCTTCAAAATCCAGCACACGGTCTACCAGCAAAAACGGGTAGCGGTGCGGCAGAAGTTCTAAAATCTCTTCAATATGCAGAGTATGAGTGTCAGTAGTCAAAATACTCTTCCTGTCAAATGTACTAAGTAGCAATAATAACACGGCCTGCCGGTTTATAAACAAAGCCGACAGGCCGGGAAATTTAGCGTTAAACGGATGAACGCTTAGTCTTGTTGATCGATTTTGCGCTCAATCGCTTTGAGTCGCTTGCTCATATCATCAATATTCATCACCAGAGCAGCTGTTTTACGCCAGACCTTGTTCGGTTGCAGCGGAATTCCCGAGGAGTAAACGCCGGGCTCAGTGATAGGACGCATCACCATGCCCATCCCCGTCACCGTGACTTTGTCGCATATTTCCATATGGCCATTGATCACGCTGGCACCGCCAATCATGCAGTAGCGGCCAATTTTCAGGCTGCCTGCCATGATAACACCACCCGCAACTGCGGTATTGTCGCCAATCACAACGTTATGTGCAATCTGGCACTGGTTATCAATGATAACACCGTTACCAATAATGGTGTCGTCAAGCGCACCACGGTCAATGGTTGTGCACGCGCCGATCTCAACGCGATCGCCAATAATCACGCGACCCAGCTGAGGGATCTTAACCCAGTTACCCCGATCGTTGGCGTAACCAAATCCGTCAGAACCAATCACCGTGCTGGACTGAACGAGACAATGCTCGCCAATCTCAACCTCATGGTAGACAGAAACATTGGCCCACAGACGAGTCCCTGCGCCAATTTTCGTATTTTTTCCAACAAAGCAGCCAGGGCCAATCACCACGTTATCGCCCAGCACAACGCCGGACTCGATAACGGCGTTTGCGCCGACTGCTACGTTGTTACCCAACTGCGCCGTCGGATCAATCGCAGCACTGGCTGCAATGTTCTGTGCCGGCTGCGGCGTGGTATCAAGAATTTGGGCCATACGTGCATACGTCAGGTAGGGGTTTTTCACTACCAGCGCAGCGCAAGCGGCAAACGGAAGATCGTCCTGCGTCAGAACAACGGCAGACGCCTGGCACTGGGCCAGGTGTTCACGGTACTTAGGGCTTACCATGAAGGTAATAGTGCCTGCTTTAGCTGATTGCATGGACGCAACAGCGGTGATGACGATATCGCCATCACCGTGTAATTCTGCATCCAACTGCTGAGCTAAATCAGCCAGTCGAATTAAAGGCATTACTTATTTAACCTGTTTCAGAACATCAGCGGTGATGTCTTTAACATCGCTGCTGTTGAATGCAACGGCGTTCGCATCAACAACCAGATCGATGCTCTGATCGGCTGCTACTGCTTTAACGGCAGACTGAATGCGAGTCACCAGCTTGCCACGCTCTTCGTTAGAACGACGCTGACGATCCTGCTCGAAAGCCTGCGCTTTCTGAGAGAAGGTCTGGCGCTGAGACATGACGTCTTTTTCCAGTTTGCTGCGCTCGCTCGCTTTCATGGTAGAACCATCACGCTGTAAACGCTGCATCTTGGACTGAAGATCACCTTCCATACGTTGCAGTTCGCTCGCACGGCCTTTGAATTCGTTTTCCAGAGTTGCAGAAACACCGGTTTTCTGCGCGACCTGCTGGAACAAATTACCCATGTTGACGATTGCAATTTTGTCCGCTGCCTGAGCAGAAGTTGCCATCGCTAAACCGAGACCTGCAGCTAATAACCACTTTTTCACAATTAACTCCTTACCATCCCATTGGCACCCGTGGGGTGCCGTTCTTTGCGTGGCAAGGCGACCGTTTTACCGATCGCCGGTTGTCAGCGCTACACTGCCAACGCATTCCATTGCAGCGGATTATTACCAGGTTTTACCAATGTTAAACTGGAACTGCTCCGCTTTGTCTCCATCGTATTTCTTGAACGGCTGGGCGTATGAGAAGACCAACGGCCCCAGCGGTGACATCCATTGTAATGCGATACCTGCGGACATGCGAATGTTGCCCGGATCGCTGTAGTCCGGAACGCCCGCTGCACGCATCTGGGCGGTGTTCTCCCAGTTGGTATCCCACACCGTACCTGCATCCATAAAGAAGGAGGTACGGACAGAGTTCGCGTACTTATCGCTGATAAACGGCGTCGGCGTGATGAACTCAAGGCTCGCCACGGCCATGGCGTTACCGCCTACCGCATCATCAGAGCTACAGACCTGTTTCGGATCGCGGCTTGCGCAGTTATCTTCGTCATTACCGCCGTAGTAAACCGCTTTCGGACCAATGTTATTGGACTGGAAGCCACGAACGGTGCTTGAACCACCGGCGTAGAAGTTCTCATAGAACGGCAGCTCTTTGCTTCCGATACCGTCACCATAGCCCCAGCGGGTACGACCCAGCACGACCCACTTGTGGTCGTCATCAATTGGGAAGTAGGACGCCGTATCCAGCGTGACCTTATAGAACTCGTTATCGGAGCCCGGGATCGTCACTTTACCGTTCAGGTTGACGCGTGAACCTTCCGTTGGGAAGAAGCCACGGTCAAGACGGTTGTAGGTCCAACCGTAGTTGAAGGTGAAGTCATCCGCGGCGAAACCGTTGTCATCGCTGGACGTACTCGCCGACTGGCCGATGGAATCCAGATAACGCCACATCGCCACCTGCGGTTGCATGTTGGACAGGTCGTTATGCACGTACCCTAAACCTGCACGCAGGGTGTTGTATTCGTTAACCGGGAAGCCGAGCGTACCATCCAGACCATAACTCTTGTTGGTATACGAGGAGAGGTCCGCGTCGTCCGCTTTAAAGTCGTTATAGAAGATACGACCGCCCAGGCTTACACCGTCAACGGTGAAGTAAGGGTTAGTCACGGAGAACTCAGAATAGGTCTGGTAGTCGTTTTTCGTCCCGTTGATCCCGACAGAGTAGCCTGTACCCAGCCAGTTATCCTGCTGAACGCCAACCTGGAAGCTCACGCCACTTTCAGTACCGTAACCAATACCAAAGTTGAAGCTACCGGTATTACGCTCTTTAACTTTATAGACAACATCAACCTGATCCGGACGACCCGGTACACGCTGCGTATCGGTATCAACCGTTTCGAAGTAGCCCAGACGGTTCAGACGCTCTTTACCCTGGTCTACCAGATCGCTTCCCAGCCATGCCCCTTCCATCTGGCGCATTTCACGGCGCAGAACGGAATCTTTAGAGGTGTCGTTACCTTCGAAGCGGATTTTGCGCACGTAGAAACGGTTGCCCGCATCAACGTTAACGTGAAGCTTAACGGTTTTATCCGTGTCGTTAATTTCCGGCTGCGTTTGCACGCGCGGATACGCATAACCATAACGGCCGAGCAGCTTCTTAATGCTGTCTTCCATTTTGGTCACTTTAGAACCGCTGTACAGATCGCCCGGCTGAATTTTGGTCAGAGATTCAATTTCAGCTGAATGCCCTGCCAGGTTGCCGCTGACTTCTACACCCGAAAGCGTGTACTTATCGCCTTCTGTGATGTTAACGGTAATGTAGATACCTTTCTTGTCCGGAGTCAGACTCACCTGAGTTGAATCGATGTTGAAACGGGCGTAACCGCGATCCAGGTAGTAGCTACGCAGGGTTTCAAGGTCACCCGCCAGCTTCTGTTTCTGGTATTTACGATCGCCCACCACGTTCCACCACGGCACTTCGTCACGCAGCTGGAAGTTGGAGATCAGTTCGTCGGTGCTGAACGCGTGGTTACCCACGATGTTGATCTGCTGGATCTTCGCAGAAACACCTTCCTGGAAGACCAGCTTCAGGTCAACACGGTTACGCGGCAGCGGAGTGACAACCGCTTTCACGCTCGCGCTGTACTTACCGACGCTGTAGTAGAAGTCTTCCAGACCTTTTTCAATGTCTGCAAGCGTTGTGCGGTCCAGAGATTCCCCCACACGAACACCCGATGCCTCAAGGTTCTGCTTGAGCATGTCATCTTTCACCGACTTGTTACCGGAGAAAGTGATGCTGGCAATAGTTGGACGTTCTTTTACCTGAACCACCAGCGTATCACCATCGCGCAGGACGCGGACGTCCTCAAAGTTGCCGGTGGCAAACAGAGCACGGATGGTGTTACTGATATCTTCATCATTAACCGTATCGCCGGGGCGCACAGGCATACTGAGGAGGGCCGCACCAACGGCGACACGCTGAAGGCCTTCGAAATGAATATCTTTCACTACGAACCCGTCAGCACCGTATACGGTCGCGCTGCTAAACAGCAGCGACGCTATGAGCAACTTTTTCATCGCCATCGTTATTATGCGTTCTTCCTAACTAACTCTCTTACAACCGAGAGAAATCATTGAAAAGTGCAAGCCCCATTAACAGCACCAGCAAAATCGAGCCAATGCGATAACTAAAGTCTTGAACTCGCTCGGATACCGGTCCGCCTTTTAGCTTTTCAATCGCTAAAAACAGCAGATGGCCCCCATCTAATACGGGAAGCGGGAACAGGTTGATTATCCCCAGGTTCACGCTAATCAGCGCAAGGAACATGAGATAGTAAATCACCCCGAACTCCGCTGACATCCCAGCCCCCTGAGCAATCGAAATTGGCCCACTGAGGTTGTTCAGTTTGACATCACCGGTTATCAATTTCCCCAACATGTTGACCGTTAGCTTCATCAGCTGCCATGTTTTATCCGTGGCCTCAACGATGGCGCTAAACGGCCCATACTGGCGTATTGTCTTGTACTCATCTGGCAGTGGGATCACTTTCGGCACAACGCCGGCAAACCCTTCCGCCTTACCGCCGCCCGATTTGGTATCCGGGGTGAGGGTCAGCGAGAGCGAACTCCCCTGCCTTTCCACTTCCAGCGCGAGCGGCGTGCCTGGATTATCGCGCACCAGAGTAACAAAGGTCATCCATTGTGTTAATGGTTGACCATCGACTTTAACGATCCTGTCACCCGCTTGTAAACCTGCTTTACTTGCCGCCGAATGAGACTGTACTTCGGCTAACACCGGCTCGATCTGCGCGCCGCGCGGGCGAATCCCCAGTGCGGCGACGGGATCTTCTTTATCAGGCTCGAAGCGCCAGTGGCGTAAATCCAGCACTTTTTCCTGCCGCTGGTCGGAACCAAAAGGCGATACGCTGACGGTTGTCTGCTCATCACCGATTTTGGCGACCAGTTGTAACCTCACGGCATCCCAATCAGGGGTTTCGATACCATCAATCGCTTTAAGTTCCATTCCCGGTGCAATTTGCGCCGTTGCCGCAATGGAACCCGTGGTGATTTCGCCCACAACCGGGCGCACGCCAGGCACGCCGATGATAAACACCAGCCAGTAGGCGAAGATAGCGAAGATGAAATTGGCTACCGGGCCGGCAGCGATGATGGCAGCACGTTGTCCAACCGTTTTGTTGTTAAACGCGCTATGTCGAAGTTCCGGGGCGACGGGCTCAACGCGTTCGTCGAGCATTTTGACGTAGCCGCCCAGAGGAATCAGAGCAATGACAAACTCGGTGCCATGCTTATCGGTGCGCTTCCAGAGCGATTTGCCAAAGCCAATCGAGAATCGCTCTACCCGCACACCACAGCGCCGGGCAACCCAGAAATGGCCAAATTCATGCACGGTAATCAGTACACCCAGTGCAACAATGAACGCCGCCAGATTCCAGAGAATGCTCAGCATAAAACCTTCCGTTATATCGTCCCAAACACCAGTAAAAGCAGGCAAGCAAACACTGGAACAGCCGCTGTCAGGCTGTCAATGCGATCCAGTATTCCGCCGTGTCCTGGAATCAGGTGACCACTGTCCTTAATCCCTGCTTCACGCTTAAACATACTCTCGGTTAAATCACCCAGTACCGATGCCAGCGCCGCGAAAATCGAACATATCAGCAGCGTTGAGGGGGCAACCTCAAGATTCGCCCAGACGCCATAGCCCCAGGAGATGATCGCCGCCGTAAACAGGCCGCCGATGAAGCCTTGCCAGGTTTTACCTGGGGAAACTTTTGGCGCCAGCTTATGTTTGCCAAACAGTTTACCAAACATATAGGCTCCGGAGTCAGCCCCCCAGACGAGAATCATGACATAAAGCAGCCATATCGCGCCGCTGTAGTGGTTTTCGTCATAGTGCCAGGCGCGCAGCGCAACCATTCCCCAGAAAAACGGAACGATGGTGAGCAGGCCAAAAATAAGGCGCAACACTTTAGATTTACGCCAGATTGCCGCAGAGCCCGGATAGAAAAGCACTAAAACAAGCGCAGCAATCCACCACGCCAGCGATATCCATAAGGATCCGGCCACCAGCGGCTGGTGAACGTCGTGATGGTATGCAGGTAAGGTATACAGCATCAGGGCCAGTAAAAAACCACAGAGTACCGCCAGCCATACCCGCTGAGTGCGCGAGGTAAAGCCGCTAAGCTGCCCCCATTCCCACGCGGCGAGCATACACACCACCAGCGTAACAATAGCGAATCCCACCGGAGGCAGTAAAAACAGCGCTGCGATAACGACGGGTATTAATACAAAAGCGGAAATCAGGCGATACTTCAGCAAAAGCTACCCCCATCAGGCGTTATCGCCACCAGGCTCGGTGCCGCCGAAACGACGCTCTCGATTGGCAAAGGCATGCAGCGCACCTTCAAAGTCTTGTTCATCAAAATCTGGCCAAAGAACATCCGTAAAGTAAAGTTCGGCGTAGGCAATTTGCCACAGCAAAAAGTTACTGATTCGATGTTCCCCCCCTGTCCTTATAACCAAATCCACGGGTGCCAGTTCATTCATGCAGATTTGCTGACTCAGCGCCTCTTCATCAATCTGGTCGGGTCTTAGCAGCCCTTCCTGAACTTGCTCAGCCAAATGCCGAACCCCCTGGATAATATCCCAGCGTCCGCCGTAATTCGCCGCGATATTGAGCGTCAGGCCGGTATTATTTTCCGTCAGCGCTTCTGCTTTGCGAATCCGTTCCTGTAGACGTGAGTTAAAACGACTGGTTTCGCCAATAATACGCAGGCGGACGTTGTGGCGGTGCAGGCTTTTTACTTCGCTATCGAGCGCCCACACAAACAGTTCCATCAACGCAGTCACTTCCTGCGCAGGTCGATTCCAGTTTTCACTACTAAAAGCATAGAGCGTTAACGCATCAATGCCGTTATTGGCGGCAAAAGAAACGGCGCGGCGAACAGATTTCGCCCCAGCTTTATGCCCAAAGGCTCGTATCTTCCCTTGTCTTTTCGCCCAGCGGCCATTGCCATCCATGATGATTGCAACATGGCGACAGCCATGTGCTGGCAAGTTTTCGCTTATTGGTTGATTCGCAGACAACATAACGCGTTTTTAGTCCCTGAAAGGATTTAACGGTACACAGGAATACTGAAGCCTATACATAAAAAAGCCGTGTCAAACCACGGCTTACCTGACCACTTAAAGCCAAATACCTGCGATCAGGTGGCGCAGACTATATCACTGAAGCCCAACGCTAACAAATAGCACGACGACTAGTGCTTGCTTTATCACCAGCTTGCGAGACGTGTCACCTGTTTACGCGCAACAATACGTGCCTGTGCATCCACGGCCAGCACCTCTTCCACACTTTGTGGCTCACGCAGATCCATCATCTCCAGCACGGTTAAATTCAACGCGGCGATATCAGTAAAGCGGATCTGCTGATTCAGAAAGGCTTCAACGGTCACTTCATTGGCTGCATTAAGCGCTGTTGTCGCCGCCTGCCCCTGATCGAACGCCGTCATCGCCAGCTTCAGGCACGGATATCGGTCGTAATCCGGCTCGCTAAACGTCAGTGAACTCAGCTTGCAAAAGTCGAGCGGCTTTACGCCGGATTTCACGCGGTTTGGCCACGCCATCGAATGAGCAATAGGCGTACGCATATCTGGTTCGCCCAACTGCGCCAGCACGCTGCCGTCCTGATAGCGCACCATTGAGTGAATCACTGACTGCGGGTGGATCAGCACTTCCATCTGTTTCGCCGACGCGTTAAACAGCCAGCGAGCTTCAATGTATTCCAGACCTTTATTCATCATGGTGGCCGAATCGACGGAGATCTTACGCCCCATCGACCAGTTCGGATGGCGACACGCCTGATCCGGCGTCATTGCGCGCAGTTCAGACAGTGGCGTTTCACGGAACGGGCCACCAGACCCGGTAAGCAGAATCGACACAACCCCATTCTGCTCGAGGTCAGCGTACCCCAGGTTCTGCTGAAAAGGTTGAGGCAAACTCTGAAAAATCGCGTTGTGCTCGCTATCGACCGGCAATAGACGCGCCCCACGCTGTTTTACCGCCTCCATAAACAGGCGGCCGCAGGTAACCAGTGACTCTTTGTTCGCGAGCAGGACATCTTTTCCCGCATCTATAGCGGCAAGCGTCGGCAGAAGACCCGCCGCCCCGACGATTGCCGCCATCACCTGATCAACCTCATCCAGCGCCGCCATATCGCAGGCCGCCTGTTGCCCGCTGAGCACCTCGGTACGGCTGCCCTTCTCCAGTAACAGCGCTTTCACCTGCCGTGCGCTCTCTTCATCATCCATCACCGCAAAACGGGGGGTAAACTCCAGACACTGCTCGACCATTCGCTGCACGTTTTTTCCGGCCACGAGAGCGGTCACGGTATAGCTGTCAGGGTTATGACGAACAACGTCGAGAGTGCTGCAACCGATAGAGCCAGTCGAGCCGAGGAGAGTGAGATGCTTCATGAGATGCCCAAAAGTTAGACCAGATAAAAGCAAAACGCCGCCAGCAAGACTCAATGTCCTTCTGAACGGCGTTTATCAGTGTACAGCGAAAATCAGAACTGCATCAGTTCCGCTTCTTTTTCTGCCAGCGCCGCATCAATTTTCTTGATCGCCGCGTCGGTCATTTTCTGAATGTCGTCCTGTGAACGACGATCGTCGTCTTCGCTGATCTCTTTTTCTTTCAGCAGCGCTTTCACTTTATCGTTCGCATCGCGACGCACGTTACGTACGGAAACGCGACCCTGCTCAGCTTCACCACGCACGACTTTGATCAGGTCTTTACGACGCTCTTCCGTCAGCGGAGGCAGTGGAACGCGAATGTCCGCGCCCGCTGAGCTTGGGTTCAGACCCAGGTCAGATGCCATAATGGCTTTTTCAACGGCCGGGCTCATAGAGCGATCGAACACGTTGATTTTCAGGGTACGGGTATCTTCTACCGTCACGCTCGCCAGCTGACGCAGTGGCGTTGGCGTACCGTAGTATTCTACGATGATGCCATCCAGCAGGCTTGGGGAAGCACGGCCAGTACGGATTTTGCTGATTTGGTTTTTGAACGCTTCTACGCATTTGTCCATGCGTACTTCAGCATCTTTTCTGATGTCGTTAATCACGTTACGAATCCTTGAAAACTTGTCTCAGGCAGACTATCCGCCAGCACAGCGCTACAGGTGTGCTAAGTATAGTCGCGTTTAAATCATGACAGCGCCAAAGGCGCGTCCAGGTAAGATACCACTACAAAGTAAAGCGGAATCTTACCTGTATTTATCGTCGACGGAAATTATTCCGTGATCAAAGTGCCTTCTTTTTCGCCCATAACAACGCGACGCAGCGCGCCAGGCTTGTTCATGTTGAAGACACGAATCGGCAGTTTGTGGTCACGAGCCAGCGTAAAGGCGGCAAGATCCATCACTTTCAGCTCTTTATCCAGCACTTCGCTGTAGCTCAGCTGATCGTACATGGTCGCAGACGGATCTTTTGCCGGATCGGCAGTAAACACGCCATCCACTTTGGTCGCTTTCAGCACCACATCGGCTTCGATTTCGATACCGCGCAGGCAGGCAGCGGAATCGGTGGTAAAGAACGGGTTACCCGTACCGGCGGAGAGGATCACCACGCGGTTGTTGCGCAGCAGGCTGATGGCCTCTGCCCAGCTGTAGTTATCGCATACGCCATTCAAAGGAATCGCGGACATCAGGCGAGCGTTCACATAGGCGCGATGAAGCGCATCACGCATCGCCAGGCCATTCATCACGGTTGCCAGCATACCCATGTGGTCGCCCACAACGCGGTTCATCCCCGCTTTCGCCAGACCAGCACCACGGAAAAGGTTGCCACCGCCAATGACCACGCCAACCTGAATACCCAGTTCGACCAGTTCTTTGATTTCCTGTGCCATGCGATCAAGGATGCTTGCGTCAATACCGAAGCCTTCCGATCCTTGCAGCGCTTCGCCACTCAGCTTAAGCAGAATGCGTTTGTACACGGGTTTTGCATTGGTAGCCATGTTTCTTTCCTGAGACTGTCAACGATTAAGATGGGGTTAATTCTGGCGACATGATATGTCGCATATCAGCACAGCGATACTGGAGCCTGTCTGATTTCGTGAGACGGGTGACAAAAAGAAGCCGCCCTCAGGCGGCTCCTTTTGCATCATTAAGACTGCTTGGACATTGCAGCAACTTCTGCTGCGAAGTCAGTCTCAACTTTCTCGATGCCTTCGCCCACTTCGAAGCGGATGAAGCCAGTCACGTCAGCGTTGTGCTCTTTCAGCAGCTGAGCAACAGACTTGCTTGGATCCATTACGAAAGGCTGGCCAGTCAGAGAAACTTCGCCGGTGAATTTCTTCATGCGGCCTTCAACCATTTTCTCTGCGATTTCTTTTGGCTTACCGGACTGCATCGCGATGTCCAGCTGAACCTGGTACTCTTTCTCTACTACTTCAGCAGACACGTCTTCTGGCTTAACGAATTCTGGCTTGCTTGCAGCGATGTGCATTGCCAGCTGTTTAACCAGCTCTTCGTCAGCACCTTTAGCCGCAACCAGAACACCGATACGCGCGCCGTGCTGGTAAGAGCCCAGAACGTCACCTTCCAGGGAAGCAACGCGACGGATGTTGATGTTCTCACCGATCTTAGCAACCAGCGCAACACGCTCTTCTTCGAACTGTGCTTTCAGTACTTCAACGTCAGTGATTTTGCCTGCAACCGCTGCGTCCAGAACTTTGTTAGCAAATGCCTGGAAACCAGCATCTTTAGCAACGAAGTCAGTCTGGCAGTTAACTTCCAGAATGATGCCGTAGGTGCCGTCGATTTTGGTGATGATCACGCCGTCAGCAGCCACGTTGCCTGCTTTCTTAGCTGCTTTGATCGCACCGGATTTACGCATGTTTTCGATTGCCAGCTCGATGTCGCCGTTCGCTTCGGTCAGCGCTTTTTTGCAATCCATCATGCCTGCGCCAGTACGCTCACGCAGCTCTTTTACCAGGGATGCGGTAATTTCAGCCATTCTTAAATCCTCGGGAGATGTGAACTGCCCGGCCGGGAGCCAAACAGTATAAATTGAAAAAAGGGGCCGATAATGGGCCCCTATTCATACACGGTACTAATAAGGGGTAAAACCTTATTATTCAGCTTCTACGAAGCTTTCTTCCGCCTGAGAAGCCAGATCCTGGGAACGGCCTTCACGAACGGTAGCAGCTACAGCGCTCAGGTACAGGCTAACAGCACGGATTGCGTCGTCGTTACCCGGGATAACGAAGTCAACACCGTCCGGATCGGAGTTGGTATCAACGATAGCGAATACCGGGATACCCAGGTTGTTAGCTTCTTTGATTGCGATGTGCTCGTGGTCTGCATCGATTACGAACAGCGCGTCTGGCAGGCCGCCCATATCTTTGATACCGCCCAGGCTGTTTTCCAGCTTGTCCAGCTCACGAGTGCGCATCAGCGCTTCTTTCTTAGTCAGCTTATCGAAAGTACCGTCCTGAGACTGGGTTTCCAGATCTTTCAGGCGCTTGATGGACTGACGAACAGTTTTCCAGTTGGTCAGCATGCCGCCCAACCAGCGATGGTTCACGAAGAACTGGTCGCAGCTGTTAGCAGCATCTTTCACAGCTTCGCTTGCAGCGCGCTTGGTACCAACGAACAGAATCTTACCTTTACGGGAAGAGATCTTGTTCAGCTCAGCCAGGGCTTCGTTGAACATTGGTACAGTTTTCTCAAGGTTGATGATGTGAACTTTGTTACGCGCGCCGAAGATGAAAGGCTTCATTTTCGGGTTCCAGTAACGGGTCTGGTGACCGAAGTGAACACCAGCCTTGAGCATGTCGCGCATGGAAACAGTTGCCATGTTTAAAACCTCTATATTAAAAGTTGGGGTTATGCCTCCACGTATCCCATATTACCGACCCCGAAGGGCACCCCGGAATATGTGCCGATACGTGTGTGTTGTTACACAAAGTGAGATTTGTCGCTCCCGTCCAGCCTGTATATCTGAGATGGATCGGAAGTCCGGCGCGCTTTATACCATAAAACACGGTCGGAAACCAATAGTTGTTGGCTGAGTGTGCTGTTAATGATTCTCAATTTGGCACGGGGTGCGCCTGACTGATACCATTGACAACACTTACACTAGTATTGTCGAAAAAATCGACACCGATGGACAGATTACATGGCTATCTCTATTAAGACACCTGAAGAAATTGAAAAGATGCGCGTCGCCGGTCGTCTGGCCGCGGACGTGCTGGAAATGATCGAACCGTTTGTGAAACCGGGCGTCAGCACTGGCGAACTGGATCGCATCTGTAACGACTATATCGTCAACGAGCAGCACGCGGTCTCCGCCTGCCTGGGCTATCACGGTTTCCCGAAATCCGTCTGCATCTCTATCAATGAAGTGGTTTGCCACGGCATTCCGGATGACGAGAAATTGCTGAAAGATGGCGACATCGTCAACATCGACGTGACCGTCATTAAAGACGACTACCACGGTGACACCTCTAAGATGTTCATCGTTGGCAAGCCAACCATTCTGGGCGAGCGCCTGTGCAAGGTCACCCAGGACAGCCTCTACCTGGCGCTGAAGATGGTGAAGCCGGGCATCCGCCTGCGCACTATCGGCGCGGCAATTCAGAAGTTCGTGGAAGCGGAAGGTTTCTCCGTGGTGCGCGAATACTGCGGTCACGGCATTGGCCGCGTGTTCCACGAAGAGCCGCAGGTACTGCATTACGATGCTGACGACGGCGGCGTGGTCCTGCAAAAAGGCATGACCTTCACCATTGAGCCAATGGTCAACGCGGGCGATTACCGCATCCGCACCATGAAAGATGGCTGGACGGTAAAAACCAAGGACAGAAGCTTGTCGGCCCAGTACGAGCATACTATTGTGGTAACAGACAACGGCTGCGAAATTATGACGTTGCGCAAGGATGACACCATCCCGGCGATACTGACGAACATTGAGTGATAAGAAGCCGGCGAATGCCGGCTTTTTTAATGGCGATAGCTTTTTCTTATGGGTGGCGCACGATGAGTAATCTTTTACCCGAACAGTATGCTAACACGGCTCTTCCCACCCTCCCCGACCAGCCTGACAACCCGGGCGTCTGGCCGGCGCATGAGCTGACCTGCGCGCATATCAAAGCCCATATGGCGGTTTTCCATCGCTGGCTGGGTAGCGCGTTTGACGCAGGCGTGTCAGCCGAGCAGCTCATTGAAGCGCGTACCGAGTTTATCGACCAGCTCCTGCAACGTCTGTGGATCGACTACGGTTTCGGGCAGGTGAGCGACGTCGCGCTGGTTGCGGTCGGCGGTTATGGCCGGGGTGAACTGCATCCGCTCTCTGATATCGACCTGCTGATCTTAAGCCGTAAAAAATTGCCGGACGATCGGGCGCAAAAAATCGGTGAACTGCTGACCCTGCTCTGGGACGTAAAGCTGGAGGTGGGCCACAGCGTGCGCACGCTGGAAGAGTGTCTGCTGGAGGGGTTATCTGACCTGACCGTCGCCACCAACCTGATTGAAACTCGCCTGCTGATTGGCGACGTGGCGCTGTTCCTCGAGCTGCAAAAGCACATATTTAGTGACGGCTTCTGGCCCTCGGAAAAATTCTTCGCCGCAAAAGTCGAAGAACAAAACCAGCGCCACCAGCGCTATCACGGCACCAGCTATAATCTTGAACCGGATATCAAAAGCAGCCCCGGTGGCCTGCGCGATATCCACACGCTGCAATGGGTCGCCCGTCGTCATTTTGGGGCAACGTCGCTGGACGAAATGGTCGGTTTCGGTTTTCTGACCGAAGCCGAACGTAACGAACTCAATGAGTGTCTGCACCTGCTCTGGCGCATCCGTTTTGCCCTGCATCTGGAAGTCACCCGCTATGATAACCGCCTGCTGTTTGACCGCCAGCTCAGCGTGGCGCAGCGTCTGAACTACCAGGGCGAAGGCAACGAGCCGGTTGAGCAGATGATGAAGGATTTCTTCCGCGTCACCCGCCGCGTCTCTGAACTGAACCAGATGCTGTTGCAGCTGTTCGATGAGGCGATCCTCGCGCTGACGGCGGATGAAAAACCGCGTCCGATTGATGACGAGTTTCAGCTGCGCGGCACGCTGATCGATCTGCGCGACGAAACGCTGTTCATCCGCGAACCGGAAGCGATCCTGCGAATGTTTTACACCATGGTGCGCAACAGCACGATTACCGGGATCTACTCCACCACCCTGCGCCACCTGCGCCATGCACGGCGTCATCTGAAGCAACCGCTGTGCTACATCCCGGAGGCGCGCTCGCTGTTCCTGAGCATGCTTCGTCATCCGGGCGCCGTCAGCCGCGGTCTGCTGCCCATGCACCGCCACAGCGTGCTGTGGGCCTATATGCCGCAGTGGTCGCATATTGTCGGGCAGATGCAGTTTGACCTGTTTCACGCCTATACGGTAGATGAGCACACGATCCGCGTCATGCTGAAGCTGGAAAGTTTCGCTAAAGAAGAAACGCGCTCCCGCCATCCGCTGTGCGTTGATTTGTGGCCACGTCTGGCGCACCCGGAGCTGATCCTTATTGCCGCCCTGTTCCACGACATCGCCAAGGGCCGCGGCGGGGACCACTCTGTACTCGGTGCCCAGGACGTGCTGAAATTTGCCGAGCTGCACGGCCTGAACTCGCGCGAAACGCAGCTGGTGGCCTGGCTGGTCCGCCATCATCTGCTGATGTCGGTTACCGCTCAGCGTCGTGACATTCAGGATCCGGAAGTGATCAAGCAGTTCGCCGAAGAGGTACAAACGGAAAACCGCCTGCGCTATCTGGTCTGCCTGACGGTGGCCGATATCTGCGCCACCAACGAAACCCTGTGGAACAGCTGGAAGCAAAGCCTGCTGCGCGAGCTGTACTTCGCCACCGAAAAACAGCTGCGTCGCGGGATGCAGAACACCCCGGACATGCGTGAGCGGGTGCGTCACCACCAGTTGCAGGCGCTGGCCCTGCTGCGCATGGATAACATCAACGAAGAGGCGCTGCATCAGATTTGGGCGCGCTGTCGCGCCAACTACTTTGTGCGCCACAGCCCAAACCAGCTTGCCTGGCACGCCCGGCATCTGCTGAAGCATGACCTGACGAAACCGATGATCCTGCTCAGCCCGCAGGCCACGCGCGGCGGGACGGAGATCTTTATCTGGAGCCCGGACCGGCCCTATTTATTTGCTGCGGTCTGTGCAGAGCTGGACAGGCGTAACCTGAGCGTTCACGACGCGCAGATTTTTACCACCCGCGACGGCATGGCCATGGACACCTTTATTGTGCTGGAGCCGGACGGCAGCCCGCTCTCAGCCGATCGTCATGAAGGAATACGCTTTGGTCTGGAACAGGCGATTACCCAGCGCAGCTGGCAGCCGCCGCAGCCGCGCCGTCAGCCGGCGAAACTGCGCCACTTTACCGTCGATACCGAGGTGAATTTCCTGCCGACCCATACCGATCGTAAATCGTTCCTGGAGCTGATCGCGCTCGACCAGCCAGGGCTGCTCGCCCGCGTCGGCCAGGTTTTTGCCGATCTGGGAATTTCGCTTCACGGCGCCCGAATTACAACCATTGGCGAGCGAGTAGAAGATTTATTTATAATCGCCACCGCCGACCGGCGTGCCCTTAATAATGACCTGCAACTTGAAGTGCAACAACGGTTGACAGCAGCCCTCAATCCAAACGATAAAGGGTGACGTGTTTTTTAGTGAAATGGAAAGAGTAAACAATGCAGCAGTTACAGAACGTTATTGAGTCCGCTTTTGAGCGTCGCGCCGACATCACTCCGGCAAATGTGGATACCGTGACCCGTGAAGCGGTTAACCAGGTTATTTCCCTGCTGGATTCCGGCGCACTGCGCGTGGCAGAAAAAATCGACGGTCAGTGGGTCACTCATCAATGGCTGAAGAAAGCTGTGCTGCTCTCTTTCCGTATCAACGATAACCAGGTTATCGACGGAGCAGAAAGCCGCTACTTCGATAAAGTGCCAATGAAATTTGCGGACTACGACGAAGCACGCTTCCAGAAAGAGGGCTTCCGCGTGGTGCCACCGGCGGCGGTTCGTCAGGGTGCCTTCATCGCACGCAATACCGTGCTGATGCCATCCTACGTGAACATCGGCGCCTACGTTGACGAAGGTACCATGGTAGACACCTGGGCCACCGTCGGTTCCTGCGCGCAGATCGGTAAAAACGTTCACCTGTCCGGCGGCGTGGGCATCGGTGGCGTTCTGGAGCCACTTCAGGCTAACCCAACCATCATCGAAGACAACTGCTTCATCGGCGCGCGTTCCGAAGTGGTTGAAGGCGTGATCGTCGAAGAAGGTTCAGTGATCTCCATGGGCGTCTACATCGGTCAGAGCACCCGTATTTACGATCGCGAAACCGGTGAAATCCATTACGGCCGCGTACCAGCCGGTTCCGTTGTGGTCTCCGGCAACCTGCCGTCTAAAGATGGTAAATACAGCCTGTACTGCGCGGTTATCGTGAAAAAAGTGGACGCGAAAACCCGCGGTAAGGTTGGTATCAACGAACTGCTGCGCACCATCGATTAATCAGGTATAACAAAAAGCGGGGGCAACCCCGCTTTTTTTATATCTGAAGGTGGCGGAAATAGATTTTTTCGTTAATTATTCATAGGTTATGTTGAGATCAAGGGTACCGCTATGTACGATAATCTGAAAAGTCTGGGCATTACCAATCCTGATGAAATTGATCGTTATAGTCTCCGCCAGGAAGCGAATAACGATATTTTGAAAATCTATTTTCACAAGGACAAAGGAGAGTTTTTCGCCAAAAGCGTGAAGTTTAAATACCCACGCCAGCGTAAGACCGTTGTCGCTGACGGTATCGGTCAGGGATATAAAGAAGTACAGGAAATCAGCCCTAACCTGCGCTATGTGATCGACGAACTCGATCAGATCTGCCAGCGCGATCGCAGCGAAATCGATTTAAAACGTAAGATCCTTGACGATCTTCGTCACCTTGAAAGCGTCGTCACCAATAAGATCAGCGAGATTGAAGCAGATCTTGAGAAATTGACGCGTAACAAATGAGCCGTTTTATTGCCCGGTGGCGCTTCGCTTACCGGGCCTACGAACGCATGTAGGCCGGGTAAGGCGAAGCCGCCACCCGGCAAACAGCATCATCTCTGCTCATCCAGCTGCAACGCCACATACAGCAGCAGCCGGTCGTCGAAATTCCCTAAATCCAGCCCCGTCAGCTCCGAGATGCGGTTTAGCCGATACTCAAGCGTATTACGATGAATAAACAACGCTTTTGACGTTGCCAGCGGCTGCACGTTATGCCGGAACCACGCCTGCAACGTGCGGCGCAGCAGACCGTTGTTGTCCATTGCTTTCAGACGCACCAGCGGACGCGCCAGCTCGTTGGCCTGCCAGCCACCGCGCAGGCTGTCGAGCAGGACCGGCAGCATCAAGTCCTGATAGAAATAACTGCGGCTCTCCGGCATGCGCTGTTTACCTACCATCATGGTGGTGCGCGCGGTTCGCCATGAACGGGCGATACTCCCCGGACCGGTAAAGTAATTCCCCAGAGCGACGCGAAAACGGAGCTGACCGTTCTCCTTCATGCGCTCGATGAGCAGCTCCACGCGACGACGATGATCTTCCGCGTCCCAGCGACCAAACTGGTTAAGCGCAGGCTTAAGCACCACCATTTCCGTCAAAGAGACAATCGCCACCAGGTTGTTACGCTCCGGCGTCGCCAGCATGTTTTGCAGCTGCTGGAGCTCTACCATGGCGCTGTCTACGCCAAGCTGACCGCTATCTACCTCAATAACGGCAACCACGCGGGGCTGGTTCAGGTCAATACCCAGACGCTGCGCCCACTCGCTCAGGGCAGGCGTATGCTCCTCCGCCTGGATCAAATTCATCACCAGCTCTTCACGCAGGCGGCTGTCCTGGGCAAGCAGGTGCATCAGGCGCGACTGCTCCAGCATCATCTCCGCCGTCATGCAGACCAGCTCGCCGTATTTACGCAGCGATTCAGGATCGCCGGTCAGTCCGATAACGCCAACAATTTCCCCTTCCAGACGCAGCGGCAGGTTGATCCCCTGACGTACCCCGTGCAGATGTTTCGCCACGGCGTCGTCAATGTCGACCACGCGCCCCTGAGAGAGCACCAGCAACGCGCCTTCGTGCAATTCACCAATACGCTCACGATCGCCGCTGCCGATAATGCGCCCGCGGGCATCCATTACGTTGATATTGGTATCGATGATGCGCATGGTTCGCGCCACGATATCCTGCGCCATTTTGGTATCCAGATGCCAGCCAGCCATATAACCCTCCCGTGAGCAGAGCTCAAGCATAGGGAAGTTCAGCTAAGGCTGCATTGTGCAGATGCCCAAAGGCAGAGAGAGATGTATGGAGTTGTGGGAAAGGTCACAGAAACGAGAAAGCCCCTGCGAACAGGGGCTTAAGAAGATTACTGCATCAGGAGATAAATAGAGGTATCACCACGCTGAATATTCAGCGCCAGCACGGAAGGCTTGCTGTCGAGGATTTTGCGCAGTTCAGCAATGTTTTTCACCGGCTGCTGGTTAGCGCCCATGATCACATCACCTTTTTTCAGGCCGATACGGGCAGCAGGTGAGTTCGCTTTCACGTTGTTCACCACCACGCCTTTATCTGCCCCTTTGTTGCTCATCTCGGCACCTTCAATACCGCTGAAGATGGTGCTGGAATCCACCTGATTCTGGCTGCTCTGCTGAAGTTCCAGGCTCACGTTGACCGGCTTACCTTCACGCAGCAGGCCGAGGGTCACTTTACTGCCGATTGGCATAGAACCGACTTCGGCACGCAGGGCGGCAAAGCTGCTGATCGGCTTACCGTTCAGAGAGGTGATCACGTCACCCGCTTTGATACCGGCCTTCGCCGCCGAGGAGTTCGGCATGACCTGGCTTACGAACGCGCCGCGCTGAGCATCCACCTTCATCGCCTTCGCCAGCTCTGAGTTCAATTCGGTACCCATGATACCCAGCTCACCGCGTTTCACCTGCCCATACTGCACCATCTGCGCAGTGAGGTTTTTCACCATGTTACTCGGAATAGCGAAGCCGATACCGATGTTGCCACCGTCCGGTGCGAGGATAGCGGTGTTGATACCGATCAGCTCGCCGTTCAGGTTCACCAGCGCACCGCCGGAGTTACCGCGGTTGATGGCCGCATCCGTCTGGATGAAGTTTTCATAGTTTTCTGCGTTCAGGCCACTGCGTCCCAGCGCAGAGACGATACCCGAGGTCACGGTTTCGCCCAGACCGAACGGGTTACCGATGGCGACGGTGTAGTCACCGACGCGCAGCGCGTCGGAATCGGCAAGCTTAATCGCCGTCAGGTTCTTCGGATCCTGAATTTGAATCAGCGCAATGTCGGAGCGCGGGTCTTTACCGACCACTTTGGCATCGAATTTACGGCCATCGCTCATCTGCACTTTAATAACGTTCGCATTATCTACCACGTGGTTATTGGTCACCACGTAGCCTTTGGCTGCATCAATGATCACGCCCGAGCCAAGTGCCATGAATTTCTGCTGCTGGCCGCCGCCCATGCCGTCATCCCCTGCACCGCCGCCCTGACAGAACGGGGAGCTCTGGAATGGCGAACCGTCCTGGCAGAATGGCGAATTGTCGCCGAAGAACTGCTGGAAATTACGCGGCATACGCGGCGTATTGACGGTTGTGCTGCCCTCAACGTTAATACTCACCACCGATGGCATCACTTTTTCGAGCATCGGGGCCAGGCTTGGCATCTGCTGCGCAGTCGCTGCCGAGGAAGCTGTCTCGGCTGCCGTCGCTGCCAGAGGAGACAGCGCTAAACCTAAACTCAGAGCCAGTGCACTCATTGCTAATGTGGTTTTTTTCATGTTTCTCAATCTCGATTTACCAGATAACGCAAAATTGCTGTGTAACTCAGATTCGTTTTATACCGCTTAGTTCCGGGATTAAGTTTATGGAAAAAGTAAAAATTTATTGGTCGTCTTTACAAAACTCATGGCTTATTCAACGGCCATCAGCTTGCGGTATTCATCCCAGGCATACAAATCGGTCATCCCGCTGATATAGTCCTGGATAAGCCGGCAGCGATAATAATATTCCATAACCGGCCATTGTGAAGAATGGCGATCTATTTTACTGACGGCTTCAATGTATGCCAGCCTGTGACGGGTTGAAAGTTTCTGATAGAGGCGAGATTCAATTGGCAGACGGCGAACACGCTCATTTTCTACCAGCTCGCTGAACTCATCGACCGTCAGCTGGAGCAGTGGGCCATAGATCTCCAGCAACCCACTGATAACCCGGTATCCTTGCAGCTCGAGCTGTTCGACATCCGGGTGGCTGAAAACATGGCGAACCGCCACGTTTTTATATAATTCAAGAAGCTGACTAAAACTGCTCTCATCTTCCAGCAGAGCGTGATTAAATTCCCCACTATATATCATTGGCAAATTATCAATAAAACGGGCGGCCGCATACGGCACCAGTTTATTCAGCGTATTGACCCGCAAATACATAAAGAACTGATCTTCGGTGCTGCGGCTCAGGGTATTTGAACGCGATTTCTCCCACGCATTTTCGACGACCTGCGCAAACAGAGACCCTTTTTCATGCTCCCCCCAGGCATCATGAAGATGCTGATACAGCTCTTCGACGCTGAATATTCTTTTTTCAACCGCATCTTCCAGGTCGGCCACGCAATAGGAAATATCGTCGGCGGCTTCCATAATCCACGTCAATGGAAAACGGCCATTCGGCGTCAGCGAAAGTTCTTTACGCAGCCGTTCAACGTACGCTTCTTCCGACAGGTAATAGCCCGGTTTTTTCATCAGGTAGCTATGGGTGGCGGGCGTTTCCCCCATCCACCACGCGGGACGCGTGTATTTAAGAATGCAGCCCACCTGCGCCCAGGTCAGATTCATGCGCATCAGGGAGTGCACCAGGCGAATACCCTGCGCGTTACCTTCAAAATGACACAGATCCTGACGCACCTTGCGGCGCAGGTCGTTCAGGCTCTCTTCGCCCTCGCGCAGGCATAAATCGCGGACCACGCAGCGGTCATCGCTAAGCGGCTGGCTTATGGCGTCAGAGGGAAAAAGCCGCTGTTTAAACCAGTCATTTATAGCGGCCTCGCCGAAATGACCAAAGGGCGGATTGCCGATATCGTGCATCAGGCAGGCCATCTCAACGATGCTTTCGAACGGCCCGGTCAGTTCATCCAGCCCGTAGGTTTCCAGCAGACGTTGCTCTTTGAGACGGCTGAGGATCTCTTTTGCAATGTAGCGCCCCACCTGCTGCACTTCCATGGAGTGCGTTAACCGCGTACGCACCGCAGCGTTACGCTCCAGCGGGAAGACCTGGGTTTTTTGCTGTAACCGGCGGATAGCAGGCGAGTTGATGATGCGTCCGCGATCGCTTTCGAAAATACGCAGGATCTCATGTTCGCTCTTATCGCCCTGTGGCGAACGGAAACGTCGGTGCCAGTTAATTTTGGTGCGAAAATCGATTGGTGCCATGTGCTCCCCCGCGTGAGAATGCGTTTCCCCTTAACCGCATGATAGACTATGCATCTTAACAAGGCACATCGCGAGTAAATCTATGAAAATCGGCATTATTGGTGCAATGGAAGAAGAAGTTACGCTGCTGCGTGACAAAATTGAGAACCGTCAGACCCTCTCCCTCGGTGGCTGTGAGATCTACACCGGCCAGCTGAACGGCGTTGACGTGGCTCTGCTGAAATCAGGCATCGGTAAAGTTGCAGCGGCCCTGGGCGCGACCCTGCTGCTTGAGCGCTGCAAGCCTGACGTTATCATTAACACAGGCTCTGCGGGCGGTCTGGCGCCGACGCTGAAAGTGGGTGATATCGTGGTTTCCGACGAAGCGCGTTACCACGATGCAGACGTCACCGCATTTGGCTACGAATATGGCCAGCTTCCGGGCTGCCCGGCCGGGTTTAAGGCGGATGATAAGCTGATTACCGCCGCTGAAAGCTGTATCAACGAGCTGAACCTCAACGCGGTACGTGGCCTGATCGTCAGCGGCGATGCCTTTATCAACGGCTCTGTCGGTCTGGCGAAAATCCGTCATAACTTCCCGCAGGCTGTCGCCGTTGAGATGGAAGCCACGGCCATCGCGCACGTGTGCCATAACTTCAGCGTGCCGTTCGTGGTCGTTCGCGCGATCTCTGACGTGGCGGACCAGCAGTCCCACATCAGCTTCGACGAATTCCTGGCCGTTGCGGCAAAACAGTCCACCGTGATGGTGGAAACCCTGGTGCAGAAACTGGCGCGTGGGTAAGGTGTCCTTCAGGGCGCTGGTCGCCCTGCTTCTGCTCGCCCCGGCCTGGCTCACCGCCGCGCCGCGGGTGATTACCCTCTCCCCTGCCAATACGGAACTGGCGTTTGCCGCGGGGATCACGCCCGTTGCGGTGAGCAGCTTTTCCGATTACCCCCCGCAGGCCGCCCATATCGAACAGGTTGCCACCTGGCAGGGAATGAATCTGGAACGCATTGTGGCGCTCAAGCCCGATCTCGTCCTCGCCTGGCGCGGCGGTAATGCCGAACGACAGGTGAACCAGCTCTCATCGCTGGGAATAACCGTGAAATGGGTGGATGCGGTGAGCATCGAACAGGTGGCGCAAGCCCTGCGTGACCTCGCGCCCTTCAGCCCGACCCCACAACGCGCCGGGCAGGCAGCACAGCAGATGCTCAACGATTTTGCCGCGCTAAAAGCCCGGTACGGCACGCAGCCGAAACAACGCGTTTTTCTGCAATTTGGCAACCAGCCGCTGTTCACTACCGGAAAAGGTTCGATCCAGAATCAGGTGCTTGAGACCTGTGGAGGTGAAAATATCTTTGCCGAAAGCCGGGTGCCGTGGCCGCAGGTCAGCCGTGAGCAGGTCCTGGCGCGGCAGCCACAGGCTATCGTGGTGGTCGGAAATGCGAGCGACATTCCCAAAATTAAACAATTCTGGCATCACCAGCTTAAAATTCCGGTGATCGCCCTCAACAGCGACTGGTTTGAACGCGCCAGCCCGCGTATTATCCTCGCCGCAAAACAACTCTGCGCCGAACTGGCAGAGCGTCACTCAAACAGATAAATACCCTATTCGAGGATTTAACGATGCTCGTGTATTGGCTGGATATTCTTGGCACAGCCGTTTTTGCTATCTCCGGCGTTCTGCTTGCCGGAAAACTGCGCATGGATCCCTTTGGCGTGCTGGTGCTCGGCGTCGTTACGGCGGTAGGCGGCGGAACGATCCGCGATATGGCGCTGGCAAACGGCCCGGTATTCTGGGTAAAAGATCCGACGGACCTGGTGGTGGCAATGGTCACCTGCCTGCTGACCATCGTGCTGGTGCGTCAGCCGCGCAGGCTCCCCAAATGGGTGCTGCCGGTGCTGGACGCCGTCGGCCTGGCCGTCTTTGTGGGCATAGGCGTCAACAAAGCCTTTATTGCCGGGACAGGGCCGCTGGTGGCGATCTGCATGGGCGTACTGACCGGCGTGGGCGGGGGGATTATTCGCGACATTCTGGCGCGAGAAGTCCCGATGATACTGCGAACGGAGATCTACGCGACGGCCTGTATCATTGGGGGAATCGTTCACGCCACGGCGTATTACACCTTCGCTGTCCCGCTGGAAAACGCGGCGATGCTGGGGATGGTGGTCACACTGGCGATCCGTTTAGCGGCGATACGCTGGCACCTGAAGCTGCCGACGTTTGCGCTGGATGAAAATTCAAGGTAGGGGTTGTTGATAAGCCCGGTGGCGCTGCGCTTACCGGGCCTACAATCCGCATTCAGGCTTAAATGCTGAACGATGAACCACACCCGCAGGTGCTGGTCGCGTTCGGGTTCGTCACCACAAAGCGCGAACCTTCCAGACCTTCAGTGTAGTCCACTGAACCGCCTACAAGATATTGCAGGCTCATCGGGTCAACCACCAGCGCGACGCCCTGTTTCTCGATAGTCATATCACCATCGTTGACCTGGTCGTCAAAGGTAAAACCATACTGGAAGCCACTACAGCCGCCGCCGGTAATATAAACACGCAGTTTAAGGTCCGGATTGTCCTCGTCGGCAATCAGGGTTTTCACTTTTTTCGCTGCGGCTTCGGTAAATTCCAGCGGCAACGCTACGTCATCACTCATCTTATGCTCCCATGAATACTGCGACTGCTATTGGGTAAAAATCACCCAATTCTTTTTGTCATTATCTAATACCCTGGTAATTCATTCAAGTATTCTGCTTCAGGGCCTGTTCAGCCTCCTGTTTTGCCAGGGTACGGGCAAGAATGGTGGAGTATAGCGGTTTTCCACCCAGGAATTGGGCTAATAGTGTCGCGCCAAGGCAGGTAATGATCATTGGCAAAATGAGCTGGTAATTGTCGGTCATCTCCAGCACCAGCACGATCCCGGTCAGCGGCGCGCGCAGGGAGGCCGCCAGCAGTGCCCCCATTCCAGCCACCGCAAACGTCCCCGCATCCAGATGATAGGCCGGGAAGCCAACCGCTGCCGCCATGCCAAACGCCGTGCCCAGCAGCGTTCCCAGCGCCAGCATCGGGGCAAAAATGCCGCCCGGCGCGCCGGAGGAGAAGCACAGCACGGTAGTGATCACCCGCGAGATAAACATAAACAGCAGCAGCCCCACGCTGAAATTCCCCGCCGCGGCAATGGGAATCAGCCCGAAACCGCCGCCCGCCGCGTTCGGTTCGATAAAGCCGAGGATCCCGCACACGCCGCCAAGCAGGCCTCCCACCAGCACCCATTTCGTGGTATTTCCGCCATGGATGCGCTGAAACATATCCTGCGCACGTAAAATCAGGGTATTGAAAAGCGGGCCGACGATGCCAAAAATCATCCCAAGAACCAGATACAGCCACAGGGTATTGACCGGGGCATTGGTCAGCTTGCCAACCTCAATCACCGCCCCTTCGCCGTTAAAGAGGCGAAAGACAATGCTCGACATAATCACGCCGGTAAACACCGCTTTAATGGAGATCAGGTTGTAGCGGAACTGGGCGCGCATCTCTTCGATGATGAACAGGATACCCGCCAGCGGTGCGTTAAACGCGGCAGACAGCCCCGCCGCCGCCCCCGTCGCCAGCAGCGTATGGCGCGCTTCAGCGCTGCGCATGCGGAACAGGTCGCCGACCATCCGCCCGACGTTGCCGCCCAGCTGTACCGTTGGCCCTTCGCGACCCAGCACCATGCCCGCCCCGAGCGTCCCCATCCCGCCGATGAATTTCACGGGAAGCACGCGCCACCAGCGAACCGGGCGCAGCTCTTCCAGCGCCCCTTCAATTTCGGGGATCCCCGAGCCACCGGCTTCGGGCGCAAATTTACGCACCAGGAAATACCCCACCATGGCGAACAGCGCCGAAAGGCCAAATGCCAACACCCAGACCAGCCATTCCCGATCCGCAAAGCTGGCAACGGTACCGATGCGCCAGTTGAGCACCGCGTTGACGGCTTTTTCAAACGCGACGCCCATCAGCCCGGCCAGCGTACCCACCACGGCGGCTGCCAGCAGTATGGCTAACGGGGTTTTGTCACGGTTGAGCAGCCGCCGGATGCTGACCCGGTGCTTCGCGCGCGTAAATTGTTGTTGTTCAAAAGAAGGCGTGTTCTCGTTCATTACCTGTTCTGTTTCGTCATACAAAAGGCCGCAAGGATTCTACCAGAGACAATCCCCTCGTCCCCTGAAAAATACTTAACAATTGTTAAGCCCGTTGAGGGGCAAAAATTTTATAACCTCTTCTGGATCACTTAGAATAGTCCTCTTAACTTATTTCTACGAACCAGGAACGACGCCATGAGCAAGTCTGAAAACCTCTACAGTGCAGCCCGCGAGCTAATCCCGGGCGGCGTGAACTCTCCGGTGCGCGCCTTTACCGGCGTGGGCGGCACCCCGCTGTTTATCGAACGTGCGGACGGCGCGTATCTGTATGATGTGGATGGCAAAGCCTATGTCGATTACGTCGGCTCCTGGGGTCCGATGGTGCTGGGGCATAACCACCCGGCTATCCGCAACGCGGTGATTGAAGCCGCTCAGCGCGGCCTGAGCTTCGGCGCGCCAACCGAGATGGAAGTTAAAATGGCGGAGCTGGTCACCGAGCTGGTGCCAACGATGGACATGGTGCGTATGGTGAACTCCGGGACCGAAGCCACCATGAGCGCTATCCGCCTGGCGCGCGGTTTCACCGGCCGTGACAAAATCATCAAGTTCGAAGGCTGTTATCATGGCCACGCCGACTGCCTGCTGGTGAAAGCCGGTTCCGGCGCGCTGACCCTCGGCCAGCCGAACTCCCCGGGCGTACCGGCTGATTTCGCGAAGCACACGCTGACCTGCACCTATAACGATCTGAACACCGTTCGTGCGGCGTTCGAGCAGTATCCGCAGGAGATCGCCTGCATTATCGTTGAGCCGGTGGCGGGCAACATGAACTGCATTCCACCGCAGCCAGATTTCCTGCCGGGCCTGCGCGCGCTGTGCGATGAGTTTGGCGCACTGCTGATCATCGACGAAGTGATGACCGGCTTCCGCGTAGCGCTGGCGGGCGCGCAGTCATATTACGGCGTAGAGCCGGATTTGACCTGCCTCGGCAAAATCATCGGCGGCGGCATGCCCGTCGGCGCGTTTGGTGGCCGTAAGGACGTGATGGACGCGCTGGCGCCAACCGGTCCGGTTTACCAGGCGGGCACGCTCTCCGGTAACCCGATTGCGATGGCGGCGGGCTTCGCCTGTCTGACCGAAGTCGCCCAGCCAGGCATCCACGAAACCCTGACGGCCCGCACGACGCAGCTGGCGAATGGCCTGCTGGAAGCCGCAGAAGAAGCGGGTATTCCGCTGGTGATGAACCACGTTGGCGGGATGTTCGGGATTTTCTTCACCGAGGCGAAAACCGTGACCTGCTATCAGGACGTGGTGAAGTGCGACGTGGAACGCTTCAAACGCTTCTTCCACCTGATGCTGGAAGAAGGCGTATACCTGGCCCCGTCAGCGTTTGAAGCGGGCTTTATGTCCGTGGCGCACAGCGAAGAAGATATCAATAACACCATCGACGCGGCGCGTAAGGCGTTTGCGAAGCTTTAAGGGCATTGCCGGGTGGCGCTAACGCTTACCCGGCCTACGATGTTCTCCCTCTCCCCGTGGGAGAGGGACGGGGTGAGGGCATCAGGCCGCACCTGACTACCGACTCTGCTTTCTCAACAGATAGATAAAATACGGCGCGCCGATAAAGGTCGACAGCAGGCCCGCCGGGATCTGATACGGGAACAGCACCATCCTTCCGCACCAGTCAGCAAAGACCAGGATCGCCCCGCCCGTCAGCGCAGACATGACGATATGCGGCATTGTCCGGCGAAAGCCCATCATACGGGCGATGTGCGGTGCCATCAATCCAACAAAACTGAGCGGGCCGATAGTCATGGTGGCCGACGCCGTCAGGCACGCGGCCAGCAGCAGCAGGGCGATACGCGTTGGCGTCAGCGCCAGCCCGACCGCGCGCGCGGTGTCACCGCCCAGCGGCAGAATGGTCATCCAGCGACGGCACAGCGGAACTATCGCCAGCAGCACGACCATCACGATCCCCGTATGCACCACCTGGCTGCCGGTGGCGTTGTACGTTGAACCGGAAATCCAGGTCAGGATCTGCGCCATGCGCGGGTCGCCGCTCGCCTGCAACATCATCAGCAGCATGGTAAACGCGGTGCTGAGCGCCATCCCGGCCAGCAGCATACGATGAGGCGAGAATCCGCCCCGCCCGGAGGCGATCAGGATAATCATCAGCGTCGCCGCCGCACCGATACTGCCGGCAGGCATCAGCCAGCCGAACGCATTTCCCGGCACGAGGAACAGCATCAACACCACGCCAAACGCGGCACCGGAGCTGATCCCCAGAACTTCCGGGCTTGCCATCGGGTTGCCGGTCAGACGCTGGATAATACAGCCCGCCACCGCCAGCATCACGCCCGCAATCAGCGCGGAGAAGATCCGCGGCCAGCGCCACTGCATAAGTTCATTCAGTAAATCACCGGTAGCCCAGTGCCAGCCGGTAGCGTCGCGCCCCAGCGAGAGCGCGGCGAACGAAGCGATCGCCAGCACCGCCAGCCCGGCAAGGCTGAACCACACTATCGACTGACGTTCCGCCGAGACCTTATCCCCGGCATCCATCGCCGGCGCGCTAATGCTGCGCAGGCGCGGCAGCAGCCAGAGCAGCAGCGGCGCGCCGATAAGGGCCGTCACCGACCCCGTGGAGACCTCCATCCAGACGCGCGCCAGCCAGAGAATGAGCTGATCGGAAAGCCAGAGGATCAGCGCGCCAATCAGCGGCGCCAGCATCAGGCGCGCCAGAAGACGGCGCGCGCCGAGCATTTTCGCCAGCAGCGGCGCAAACAGGCCGATAAACCCGATGATGCCGACGGCGTTAACCAGCAGCGCGCTCAGCACAATCGCCAGCGTCAGGGCAGCCAGGCGGGCCAGCGACAGCGCCAGCCCCAGGTTGCGCGCCACGCCGTCATCCAGACCCATCAGCGTGAGCGGGCGCAGCAGCAGCAGCGTGAGCACCACGCCGCCAAACAGCTGCGGCCACAGGCGCTGGACGATACTCCAGTCGGTCTGGGTGAGCGTGCCGGTGCTCCACATAAACATGCTTTGCAGCTGGTCGTGGTGAAACAGCACCAGCAGCTGGTTGATCGCGCCACAGTAGAGGCTGACGACCAGCCCGGCGAGGATCAGCGTGACCGGCGAGAGACGTTTTCCCCAGGCCACGCCAAAGACCAGCGCGCCCACGACGCAGGCGCCTGCCAGCGCGGCAAACTGCGAGGTTAATGCCCCCGGCAGGGTCCAGAGAGTGGTGATGGTGATCCCCAGCTGTGCGCCCGTCGCCACGCCCAGCGTGGTGGGCTCCGCCAGCGGGTTACGCAGCACCTGCTGGAACAGCACGCCCACCAGCCCCAGCCCCGCGCCGACCAGCAGGGAGATGCTAAGACGCGGCAGCAGGCTGTAGTGGAAGAGCATCTGCTGAATATTGTCGATATCCGGAGCGGCAAACGCGGCCGCCCACTGCTCACGCGGCAGTGCCGTGGAGAGGTTGAACCCGGTTAGCGCCAGCGCCGCCAGAAAAATCAGCCCCAGCAGCAGCGCCGGGAAACGGGCAATACGCGTACTCATGCTTTGCCCCCCATCACGTTGTCCAGCACGCGGGCAAAGTGCATTGCCGACAGCGTCGCGCCGTAAAACCATACCGCAGGAGCGCGCAGGAAGCGCTGCTCGCGAACGAACGGCATCGCCTGCCAGAGCGGGGTTGCCATCAGGGTTTGCATTTCACGCTCGTTGCCGTGGTCAAAGCACAGCACGTCGACGTCGCGAAACGCCGCCAGGCGGTCGATGCCCACGGCGGTGCTTCCCCAGAACGTCATCTCGCCTTCCCAGGCGTTGCGAATGCCGAAGCTGTCGAGCACCTCCTGGAACAGGCAGTTTTTTCCAAAGACCAGCATATGGCGGGCGTCCAGCAGCGTCACCATCAGCAAAGGCCGATCGCCTCGGCGGGCAAAGCGCGGCTTAAGGGACTCAATCAGCGCATCAAACTCATCGAGATGCTGTTTTGCTTCCGCTTCCCGGTTGAGGAACTGGGCCATCTCGTGGATAGACTTTTTTGCCATGGTCAGCGGCTTTTTACCGTCGCTAAAGGAAAAGCCTCGTCCCGGCGCAATCTTCGCCATGATCTCTTCCGACGGGCCATACCCCGCAGACCAGAACAAATAAGACGGTTTCATCTGCGTGAGAAGCTCAAGGTTTGGCTCCGTGCGCAGACCGATATCAATGACGGAGTCCGGCAGTTTTGGTTCATTCACCCACAGGGTGTAGTTGGGAATGTCGGCCACGCCGTAGGGCGTGATACCCAGGGCCATCATCAGCTCGACGGGTAACCACTCCAGCGCCACGATGCGGTGCGGATCGATAGCGGCGGCGCGGGCCGGGGCCATCTTCAACAGCAGCGGCGAGAGCGCCATGGCCGTCAGCAGGCGACGGCGGCTAATGTATGTTGAATCCAGCATCAGTAAACAAAGCTCACGGGAGCGGCCCCGGCAGGGTGAGGCAGGATCCCCATTGGAATACCGTAGATATGCTCCAGCGTTTCGCTGCGCATCAGCTCGTCAGGCGTGCCCTGAGCGATCATTTCACCGCCGCGCAGCGCCACCAGATAGTCGCAATAACGCGCCGCCATATTGATGTCGTGCAGAACGGCAATCACCGTCAGGCCGCGCTGCTGGCTTAAGCGGTGCACCAGCGCCAGCACGTCAACCTGATGGGCAATATCCAGCGCCGAGGTAGGTTCGTCGAGCAGCAGGCAGCGGCTGTCCTGCGCCACCAGCATCGCGATCCACGCGCGCTGACGCTCGCCGCCGGACAGGCTATCAACCAGACGGTGCGCCAGCGGTTTGAGCCCGACCAGCGCAATCGCTTCTTCCACTTTCTCTCTGTCAGCGACGCCAAAACGCCCGAGCGCACCGTGCCACGGATAACGTCCAATCGCCACCAGCTCGCGCACCGTCATCCCCTCCGCCTGCGGCAGCTGCTGCGGCAGATAGGCCACCTTGCGGGCAAAGGCCTTACTGCTCCAGCTTGCCAACGGATGGTCATCCAGCAGAATGTCGCCCTCGGACGGCGGCTGATGGCGGCCCAGCATCTTGAGCAGGGTCGATTTACCCGAACCATTGTGGCCGATTAAGCCGGTAACTTTACCTGCGGGAAAGGTCAAAGAGAGCGGATGCAACAAGGTACGCCCGGGTACGCGGAAGGAGAGATTGTTGAGCGTGAAGGTGGAGTCGGATTGCGTTTTATTATCCTGCATGTCAGCCAACTTAAATAAAAAGGGCACGGCGAACCGTGCCCATAAAGAGGTTAGAAGCGGAAGGTCGCGGTGGCGACAACCTGGCGTCCTGCTCCCCAGTAGCATGCATACTCGCTGTAGCAGCTGGAGACGTACTCGCGGTCAAAGATGTTGTTCACGTTGACGCCGACGGAAGAGCCCGGCAGACCAAAGCGTGCCAGATCGTATTTCACCGTCGCATCCGCCAGAGCATAGCCCGCAACGTTAAAGGACTCATAGGCTTTAGGCGACGCCGAAGAGTAGTAGGAAACGGTGTCACCGATATAACGCGCGCCCGCACCCACGGTCAGGCCGCTCAGCGCGGTCTCGTGGAAGGTGTAATCTGCCCACAGGGACGCCATGTTGCGCGGCACTTCCGCCGGACGACGTCCTTCATACCAGGTATCGTGGGTATATTCCGCATCGGTGTAGCTGTAGGCCGCCGTCACGTTCACGTTAGCCGACACCGCCGCTTTCGCTTCCAGCTCAAAGCCACGGGAGCGAATTTCACCGCCCTGCACGCTAAAGCCGCTGGTCGGGTTCGCCGGATCGGCGGTCAGGTTGTTGTTTTTGGTCAGCTGGTATACCGCTGCCGTCACTACAACAGGCAGATCTTTCGGCACATACTTCACGCCCGCTTCATACTGCTTGCCGCGAGCCGGATCGAACGGTTTGCCGCCCTGGGTGGTTCCCGAAATAGGCTCGAAGGATTCGCTGTAGCTGAAGTATGGGGTGATCCCGTTGTCGAACAGGTAGTTAATCCCCCCGCGCCAGGTGAATGCCCGATCGTTGATTTCCGCAGTGGTCCCGTTATTACGGTTAAAGGCAGACGTTTTCGCAAAGTCATAGCGGCCACCCATGGTGAGTACCCACTTATCCCATTCCGCCTGATCCTGCGCATAGAGCCCGGTCTGCTCCTGGCGATTGAGCATGGCATACGGGAAGTTCACATTGACGTTCGCGTTGCCGTGCTGCGGATTATTCATGCTGATGGGATCGGCAGTGCCGTAGTCAGCATCAATGTCATTACGCATGCGAAGGTAATCCACACCCGTCAGCAGCGTATGGTCAACGACGCCGGTCGCGAATTTTGACTGGAGTTGGGTATCAACCGTAAACGAGTTCAGGTCTTCATCGGAACGTACATACGCACGGCTGATCTGGGCCGGGGCGATATAGCCGTTACCGTAAACTGAACGGTAAAGCGTGTTGATTTTAGTGTACCGCAGGTTCTGGCGCACGGTGAAGGTGTCGTTAAATTCATGCGCGAAGCTATACCCCACCATTTTCTGACGGCGAGAGATCTTGTTGTCTTCATCGCCTTCGTTGAAGTCGGTCGGCAGCTTATGCGCCTTTCCGGCTGCATCATAGTAAGGCACGACCGTACCTTCACGCGGCAGCCAGCCGTAGTAACCTGCATCCGGATCGCTCTGGAAGTTGCTCAGGAAAGTGAAGTCGGTTTTATCATCGGGGCGCCAGCTGAAAGACGGCGCGATCGCGTAACGAGTAGACTTCACCATATCCTGCTGCGCGTTCTCGCTGCGTCCCAGGCCGGTCAGACGGTATGACCATACACCGTTATCGTCAATCGCGTCGCTGAAATCAAACCCGGTCTGCCAGAGGTTATCCGTCCCCATTTTGAACTGAATTTCTTTCAACGGTTCAGTAGTCGGACGCTTGCTGACCATGCTTACCACCCCGCCCGGATGGCTTTTACCATACAGTACGGACGTCGGGCCACGCAGCAGCTCTACGCGCTCAAGGAAGTACGGATCCATGGACGCTTCAGAGTAGTTGTCCCCCTGCAACTTCATACCATCCAGATACTGGTTGGTATTCACGGTGCTGGAGGTAGTGAAACCACGAATCGAAACCACATCGTAAGTTGTTGATGAGCCGCGCGTTGCGAAAACGCTTGGGGTATAGGCCAACGCCTGTTTAACCGTCCCCGGCTGTTTCATGTCCATCTCTTCGCGTGTAACCACGGAAATAGACTGCGGGGTTTTCTCAATCGGTGTATCGGTTTTCGTCGCCGTTGCGGTACGTTTTGCCGCAATCGTCGGTGCAGGACCCCAGGCACTTTCCTGTGCAGCCGGTGCGGCAGTCACGGTGATGGTTTCTTCTTTCTTGGGGGTTTCAGCGGCCTGTGCGTAAGCAGACATGCCGGCAACCGCTGTGGCTACGACGGCTGCGATTTTACGCAGCGACGTGTTAATTGGCTGAGCAGTATTGGAAAGCGCCATGATGGATCTCTGATGAAAAAGGTGAATGATAACGTAAACGAGAATTATTATTATGACCGCAGAATAATATGCGAAACGCTGGCGGCATAGCAAGCGATATGCGGCCCTACAAGAATTGAGGGCTTAAGAAATAACCAGATGAAAAGAGAGGGTTAAAAAGTGTAGGGAAATGATCGTAAAAACCCGCGCGGGCGGGCGGCGATTAGCGATAAAAAAGTTCAAAAGTAGCAACCGCATCAACCTTGCCGGCTTTCACCTCTCCCGTTTTGACGTAGCGCGCTTTCAGCGGAATTTCCACGGGCACGTTATCCTGCGTGCTTGTTATCGCCGTATAGCTATGGTCGAATTGCAGCACCGTATTATTGCCGTCCAGAATCTGGATCCCGACTCCCGCGGCGGCATGATCCCCGGCGGCAATGCCTAACGTATTCCCGTTTGTAACGCCCGTCGATCCTGTGCTCGTAAACTGATAATCCACCTTTGTGCCTGCCGCACACTCGCTTATCTCAATTTTAAAGCTGTTGTCGGTCAGCACGTCGGTGTACTGGCCTGTGAAATCCTGCGTATTAACGGTCTTCAGCGGGACGTAAATATTCCGGTCGACCAGGTTACAGGTATTGGTCGTAATGCGCACGCTGGTGGGCGAGAAGCGCATTTCGCCGATAACCGCGCCGCCCAGCGTATCCTGCGCGGTTAATCGTCCGGTATCGAGGTTCCCCTCTTCAACATTCCCGATCACCAGCAGCTGCGCGGCGGCGCGGAAGGTCAATACCTGATGCGAATAACCATGCATGGTTCCCAGAAAGTCCCATGGGCGCACGAGATCGCCTGACGTATAGCTGGGGTGCTTTTCCGTGGATGAGGCAGCGCGGATCCCGATTCCCGGCACGTTGGTTCTGTACACGCCGGGCATGACGTCTTCGCGCGCGTCGGCGCTGGTGATGGACAAATAGCCGCGGCGGATCTGGGCGTCGGCGCCGCCGCAATCCACGGTAATTTCATGACTTTCAACGCTACCGTCATAAATCACGGTGCCCACCGGCGCGTCGGGCGCGACGGCGATGACCGCAGGCAGCTGGAACGTGACGACCCCGCCATAGCCCTCGCCGCCGCTAAAGCTACAGCTGGCACTCGCCGGGTGAATAAAGACAACCGCGCCCAGCGCCAGCGCGCAGGCGATAAGCGAGGGGACAGAAAAACGTAGACGCATTGTTTCACCCATTTTATTGGCAGTTCACCGTTGTTTTAAAAATGCCTGTCGCGCCGTCGGCGGGTACGTCGAGCGTGCCGCGGCACTGCGCGTCCCCCTCTTCTCCCCACTGCACGTTAAACGCTGTGCTGCCGCGCAGCCCGGTTAAATACACTTCCCCTTCGTCTCCCACGATGGCGGTCGCGTTTTGCAGGGCGAGCACGGCCCCGAACGGCACGGCCTTGCCCCGATGAAGCAACGTGACCAGCGCCCGCCGCCCGACGCGCGCGTCGAACGTTGCGGCCAGCGCCGCCCCTTTCGTCGGGACAAGATCCTGCGTCGCTGCCTCAATGTCGATATCGTCCCGATCCTGGGTATTCACCGTGATGACGTTATGCCGGTAGGCCGTCAGCGACGGGACAACGGCGTTGCCAAAGCGATCGGTTGAAATCCCCCGGCCGTTCTGAACCTTAACGTTGTCGCCGCCCTCGATATGTACAACGGCGAACGCGTCGCGGACCGGCTGCCCTAAGGTCACGCCATGTTCATGCGCCACGACGGAGCCCTGCGCGCTGTAGTTCCACTGCCGGTTATCGCCGCCATAGCTGTACCCCAGTCCCAGATCGCCGGAGGCTCCCCGATAACGGCCGGACAGGCTGCCGCCGTAGCCGGTATCGTGATTTGCGTACGTCTGCTGAAGGCTGTAGCTGAGCTTATTATCCTCAAGCGCGGTGCCGCCAAGCCCCACCTGATGCGAGACAAAACCTCCGCTGGCGGTGTTGACGCTGTAGCTCGCCCAGGCGTTGGGCAGCCAGTGGGAGAAGGGAATATTCAGCGTCAGGGCCATCTGCCGGTCAGCATCCGCATCGGGCGTCCGGGTAAGGCTGTAGCTTAATGACCAGGAGATGTCGCGCCAGCTGGAGCTCAGCCCGGCGCTGACGCTGCGCTCGCGGCCATCCATGTCCCAGTAATCCTGCTGATAGGTGTTCAGGTAAGCCGACCCCCAGTCCGAAAGGCGCTGAGAAAGGTTAAGCTGCATACGGCTTCGCCGGTTGTTGGTCAGGCGATAGGTATAAATCCCGTCGTCAATCTCACCGTCGCGCTGGTCGATTGCCTCCTGAAAGGTGTAAAAACCGGCGGTGGAGTAGCGGTAGCTGGCAAGCGTGACGGTGGTATTCGTATCCGGAATATCTTTCGCATATTGCGCGCGCCAGGATAATCCGCTCGCGTCATCACGACCGTCATTAAAAGCGGTGCGGGCACCCGTGACATCCACCGATGCCGAACCGAAGCGCCCCAAATCCGCCCCCGCCCCGACCAGCGCCGCGTGATAGAGCGACGCGCCCAGCACGCCGGTATAGGCCGTTATGCCATACGGAAAGCCATAGATCGCCGTTCCCTGGGCAAACGCAGGCGTATCCTCGCCCTCGCTGCCGCGATAGCGCCCCATCGCCAGAGAATATTTCAGGTTTCCTTCGCGCTGGAGCACCGGCACCGACGCGCTGGCCTGGATAAAGCTGTGCTCGCTGCCATCCGCTTCTTCAACGGTCACTTCCAGATCGGCGCCCGACGCCACCTGGCTCAAATCACGGATCGCGAACGGCCCCGGCGAGACGTTGCTCTGGTAAATCGTGTAGCCGTTTTGCTTCACGGTGACCTTCGCGTCGCTGTTCGCAATGCCGCGTATGACCGGAGCAAAACCCTGCTGGCCGGTGGGAAGCATGGACGTGTCGGTCTCGAGCTTCACCCCGGTCATTTGAATGCTGTCGAAAAGTTCACCGTTGGTATAGGTCTGGCCAATCTCCATCTGGCTTTGCAGCGGCTTAACGTCGCGCTGTAGCGTGGTGCCGATAGCATCCCAGCCGGCGGTATCGCTCCAGGTACTGTTGTTGCGCAGGCGCCATGCGCCCACGTTAATACCGGAGTCCAGGCCCAGCCAGGTTGACGAGGTTTTGCCCCCGCTATAGCGCTGCTGCGAACCGCTAAGCTGATAGCTGGTCCAGGCCGCCGGAGCACCGTCATCCCACAGCTTAGGGCTGATGGCCCCCGCCGTCGCCCGATCGCGGTACATCTGGGGAATAACCAGCGTCAGCGTTTGATTATCCTGATTAAATTCGTAGCGGGCATTTTTTATAAAACGGGAGATATCTTCGATGTGCGCCGCGTCGTCCAGCCCGGCCATATCGGCAATGGCATCCACCTTTACTCCCAGCGCGCGCAGCTCGGCTTTGGTCAGCTCAGGCAGCAGACGCTGTTTGTCCGCCGAGAGAACATACGTTACGGGGCGCTTATCCAGCACATCCCCGTCCCAGAGGATCGTGGTCTGGTAACTACCGGGCAGCAGGCCGTTATCATTGATGAAGTTTTTCAGCGTCGCGGTATTTTCAAGCGGCGTATCCAGCTCCAGAATCCGCAGGTTGAAGTCGTCATCAGCCGCGGCAGGCTGGATCGCGGCCAGCAATGCCAGCGCGATCCCCTTCAGAACCTGTTTGAGCCGTGACGATGATGACATACGATACCAGCATGATCGGTTTACAGTGCCTGACTGCGTTGAGGGGTTTGCGCGCCGAAATCATTGATTGCCGTCCACGTCACGACGCCTTTTGCCGATCCGGGCAGGGCGAAACGCTGCTCGCTGAATGGCGCAACCATCATGGAAATCGCTCCCGGCGTGGTTTTGTTATCCACCACCGGCACGCTTTTGCCGCCAACGGCCAGTTCGCCAAATGAGACGTAAAAAGGCGTGGAATTTTTTGCAATCAGGGTGTCCCCCTGACGGCGAAACGTGATTTTTTCAAAGGCGTGCAGCGCGTCCGTTTCTTTCAGCTGCGCAGGGCGCCAGAACAGCTTCAGACGCGTTTTCATCGCAAACTGAAGGGTATTCTTATCTTTTAATTCCGGCGATAAGGCCGAAACGGATTTAACGTTAGCCAGAAATAGCGATTCCCGATCCGCAGGCAGGCTTGTTTTATCTCCGGTAAAAATAATATGTAAAAGCGTCTGGCGATTTTCCTGTAATTTATACACGGGAGGCGTGATAACAAAGGGGGCTTTCGCATTATCGGGATAGCTTACCCAGCTCTGTACCAGATAACGCGTATGAGGATCTTTATTTTTGAGGGCAATTTGCACTTCAGACTTATTCGATGGATAAACGATTCGCGTTCCACCGAGAACCACGCTGGCCTGCGCTGTACAGCAGGAAATAACCAGGCAGCCGCATAACACTTTAATTAAATGTTTCATCCTGCGTTCCAGAAGGCAGCCTTTTCAGGCTGCCCGATTTTTTTAGCGATAAACAACCTCGAACGTGGCAGAGGAGGCATAATGACCCGCCGTTGGCGCGTCTTCTCCAACCTGAATAACCTTCGCGGTGTAGTTAAAGACGGAAGCAGCCTGTCCCGTCGCATCGTTCGCAACGTCAGTGCCCGCGTCAGGGGTAGATCCGTCAAAAATCACGTCCCCTTTCGTGCCATTCTCATTGCTGACGATAATACCGACGTTGGTGGCATTACCTTCACCGGTCAGATCGTTCTGAAGACGTTTGTAGGCGGCGTCCGTGGTGGAGCCGCTGAACTTCAGGTTCAGTTTTGCGACCAGCGGGTCACATTTCTTCACCTCAATTTTGAACGCTTTTGACGTTCCCACCGAGCCGTCGCCGCTATAATCCGAAGGATAGGTATCGGCAAACGTTACGGTCGAGGCATTCGTACCGGTGCCATCAACGTTAATTTCGCAGGTATCCGCAACAATTTTCCCGGCAAAGTTCACCGTGCCGGAATCATTCGATGCTAAAACCGGAAGCGACAGCGCCGCCAAAATGCTTCCGCCCAGTAAAGAAGTAATAATATATTTACGCATAACAATATCCTTATATTTGCTGATGAAGGTATCCATTCCCGGCAAAGCGCATTTGCATCAGAATGTCAGGTAAAGCGAGACATCATTCATTTTCCACCCCATCCAAATAAGAATGTCCTGACGAATGATGAATTTCATGGCGGGATTACATCAGATTATTCTTTATCATGTCCAGCGTGCAAAAGGGTAAAATCGGTCACAATTATTACAACCTCCTGATTTATAAAACCAGGCTAAAAGATTAATAATTCTACAATCAGTATTTAATAATTATAATAAAGCAACGAAGGGAAATAAAAAAAGCCGCTTTACGAGAAAGCGGCTTTTAAATTCAGGGAATTAATTAATTTCCGCCGAACATGTCCTTGATCCAGCCGGCGACGCCGTCGCTGTCTTTCTTCTCGCCCTGCTGCTGCGGCTGTTGCTGCTGCGGCTGCTGAGGCTGAGAAGACTGGTCAAACGGATTGCCCGTTGGCTGCTCAGGCTGGCTTTGCTGGCACAGCGCATCCGGATTGGTCGTCCAGACCGGCAGCGAACGCACGCCGCCGCCGCAGATGAAGTTACCTGAGCTGTCCACGCCCATATCGACGATATCTTCCGGCGCAACGAGGTTCAGCGGCACCGGAGACTGATTTGCCAGATAGCGCTGGTAAATCGACATTGCACCGCTTGCACCATACAGTTTGGTCGGCTGGTTGTTGTCGCGACCCACCCAGGTGATCACCACTTCACGGCCGTCAATACCGGCAAACCAGGTATCAACGTTGTTGTTGGTGGTCCCGGTTTTACCTGCCAGATGCAGACCCGGATACTTCGCCCCCAGCTGACGCCCGGTACCGCGCTGTACAACCTGCTGCATCGTCCATAACGTCATATAGGCTGCCTGCGCCGGAACCGCGCGCTCAGCCTGCGGGAAGCTTTGATACAGCACGGAGCCATCTTCCGCTATCACCGAACGCAGGGCGGAAAGCGGAGCACGATTACCGCCGCTGGCGATGGTCTGGAACGCCTGGGCCACTTCGATTGGCGTCAGGTTAAGCGCCCCCAGGATCATGGCCGGAACAGGGTGCAGCTGATCTTTCGGCACGCCCAGCTTCTGCCAGGTATCGGTGATGGCCGGCAGGCCCAGCGCCATCCCGAGGTTAACCGTCGGCACGTTCATTGAGCGGGTTAACGCATCCACCAGCATCACCTGACCGCTGAACTGCTTATCGTCGTTCTGCGGAGACCATACCTGGCCGTTAGGCTGGCGCAGGGAGATGGGCGCATCGGCAATCCAGGTGTTCAGGCGATAGAGGTTCGGCTGGCTCAGCGCGGTCAGATAGGTCGCCGGTTTTGCCAGAGAACCAATCGAACGACGCGCCTGCATCGCACGGTTATAGCCCGCATACTGCGGCTCGGCACCGCCCACCATGGCGCGAACTTCACCGGTGTTGCGGTCAACCACCACCATCGCGGTTTCCAGATCGCTCAGCTTACGCTGCTTCTTCAGAACCGGAATACCTTCCACCGCCGCTTTTTCAGCCGCATCCTGCGCCACGGAGTCAAAGGTGGTAAAGATCTTCACTCCGGAGAGATCTTTTACTTTATCTCCAAGCTTAGATTGCAGCTCCTGACGCACCATCTGCATAAAGGCAGGCTGCGGGGAGATCACGCCACCGCGCGGCTGAACGCCCAGCGGACGCGCGCTCAGCATGTCGTACAGCTCCTGGTCAATCACCTGCTGCTGTTGCAGCAGACGCAGCACCAGATTACGACGCTCCAGCGCCAGTTTCGGGTTACGCCATGGGTTATAGATTGACGCCCCTTTAACCATGCCCACCAGCAGCGCCTGCTGATCAAGGCTCAGCTCTTCCACTGGACGGCCAAAGTAGTACAGGCTCGCCAGCGGGAAGCCGCGGATTTCGTTATCGCCGCTCTGGCCGAGGTACACCTCGTTCATGTACAGCTCAAGGATACGATCCTTGCTGTAGCGCGCATCCATCAGCACGGCCATGTACGCTTCGTTGGCTTTACGCCAGTAAGAGCGTTCGCTGGAGAGGAACAGGTTTTTCACCAGCTGCTGGGTAAGCGTACTCGCCCCCTGCACCGTACGCCCGGCAGTCAGGTTCGCCAGCACCGCACGGCCAATGGAGTAGAGGCTAATACCGTCGTGCTCGTAGAAGTGACGGTCTTCGGTTGCCAGCAGGGTATCCACCAGCAGATCCGGGAAGCCGTTACGCGCCACGAACAGGCGCTGTTCGCCGTTTGCGGACGACAGCATGGTGATCAGGCGCGGATCGAGACGGAAGAAACCGAACTGGCGGTCGTTATCCATGTTCTCAATGGTTTCCAGGCGATCGCCGTCAAAGGTCAGACGCGCGCGCACCTGGCCCTCTTTGCTGTCCGGGAAGTCGAACGGACGGCGGATCATCTCAATGCTTTTCGCCTGGACGGTAAATTCGCCCGGACGGGTCATTTTCGTGACCTGACGATACTGCGTAGCTTGCAGCAGTTTCACCATCTCGTTTTTGCTGATGGACATGTCCGGCTCAAGGTTCACCATGCGACCATACACTGCCGCCGGCAATTGCCAGACTTTCCCGTCGATACGACTGCGGATCTTCTGATCCAGATACACGCCGTAAATCGCGATCAGAACAACAAAAACAATGAACAGCTTCAGCAGCAGCCAGAACCAGCCGCGCTTCCCACGAGGCTTACGCCCTTTGCCTTTCCCTTTACGCGGCATCGGTTCTTCATCCTCATAATCGTCTTCATAGTCATCGTCATACTCCTCATCTCTGAGGCGACGACGGCTTACCTTTTCTTTCGCCGGACGCGCTGGCTTTCCCTTACGTCCTATTGGCTCGCGGTCATTCCCCGCCATGCTTTTTCTCCGCAACATTCAGGCGCAAAGGCCAGATTTTCTTATCTTGCACAGGTCAGTGAAAGAAGAAATCTCTCAAAGTTTGTTTCTCCCTCTCCCTGTGGGAGAGGGCCGGGGTGAGGGCATCAGGCCGCACTCCCCTTTTCGATTCATCACGAATATTTCTTCGTGCGCCGCGTCGGCGCGGTATTCGCCGGATCGTCCGGCCAGACGTGTTTGGGGTACCGCCCTTTCATCTCTTTCTGCACGTCACGATAACTGCCCGCCCAGAATGCGCCCAGATCGCGGGTGATCTGCAAGGGACGATGCGCGGGCGAAAGCAGCTCAAGCACTAACGGCACACGCCCTTCAGCGATCGACGGCGTGGTGGCCTCACCAAACATCTCCTGCATCCGAACCGCCAGCGCCGGAGGATTATCCTCATGATAACGAATAGCAATCCGGCTCCCGGTTGGCACAGTGTAATGCCCAGGCAGTTCACTATCCAGACGTTGACGTAACGACCAGTCCAGTAAATTCTGTAACGCTGCCTTAACATCAAGCGCCTTAAGGGCGCGCAGCGAGTGCACGCCGCTCATCTGCGGCAGTAGCCACTGTTCAAGCGTCGCGAGCAGGGTATCGTCATCCACCGCCGGCCAGCCGTATTCCGGCAGCCATTTCGCGGCGCAGTGCAGACGAATACGGTACTGCTCCGCCTCCGGTGTCCAGTTCAGAACGCTCAGCCCTTTTTCCCGGATGCCGTTCAGCATCGCCTGGTGTAACTCTTCTTCCGACGGCTTCGCCAGCGGTGTCGTCCCGAGCGTCAGTTTACCAATCTGACTACGACGGAACGCCTTCAGCGTGCCCTGGGCATCATCCCATTCGACGATGTCCGATTGCTGAAGCAGCTGCGGGCAGGCACGCGTCAGGGCGTCAATATCCACGGCAAGCGCCTGCAAGATGCGCGCATCCGGGGAATGGCTGCCCTGTAGCAGCAGAGGGGCAATGAGCCATTCATGACGCGTCAGGGCATCATCGCTATCGAGCATCGCGCCCATCCCGTTTGCCAGCTGATAGCGGCCGTCAAGCCCGCGGCGGCGCGCAATCCTGTCCGGAAAAGCCTGTGCCAGCAGAGAAGTCATTTTATCGCTGTCAGGCGATCCTCCCCGGCACTTCAGACGATGACATAGCTGCTGTGCCCGCTGCTGCCAGTTTCCCTGATTGCGTGAAAAGGCCTGCCCCAGATCGCTGCTGCCGGCGCGCGGCGGCTCCTCAAGAATAGCCGCCAGTTTTGCCGCCGTGGCAATTTCATCTTCGCCCTGCGCGGCCACCAGCATCGCTGCCAGTCGCGGATCGTTGCCCAGTTCCGCCATTTTCTGGCCGCGCGCCGTCAGACGTTCACCTTCCAGCGCGCCAAGCTGGGTCAGCAGGCTGCGCGCGGCGGTGAGGTTCACGACAGGCGGAGGATTAAGCCAGGTGAGCTGGTCAGGATCCGGGCAGCCCCACTGCATCAGATCCATCACCAGCCCGGAGAGATCGCTTTGTAAAATTTCAGGCGTGCTTTGTAGTGCCGCACGCTCCGCCTGCTCGGCGCTGGTTAAATGCAGACAAATACCCGGCTCAAGACGCCCGGCTCGCCCTGCGCGCTGCACCATCGAGGCCTGGCTAATGCGCTGCGTCAGCAGCCTGGTCAGCCCGGTGCGCGGATCAAAGCTGGCTACCCTCTCCTGCGTACTGTCCACCACAAGGCGAATGCCTTCGATGGTCAAACTGGTTTCGGCAATATTGGTCGCCAGCACCACTTTGCGCTGCCCCGCCGGGGCGGGAAGGATTGCTTTGCGCTGGTCGCTTAACGACAGGGCGCCATACAGCGGACAAAGCGCGACATCTCTGCTCACCCGTGACGCCAGCTGCTCCTGTACGCGCTGGATTTCACCTACGCCGGGTAAAAACAGCAGCAGCGAGCCGGGCTCCTGGCGGAGCAGTTCGGCGGTGGCGATGGCAACGGCTTCGTCAACGCGCTGATGGGCAGGCAGCGGCTGATAGCGGCGCTCAACCGGAAAGGCTCGTCCTTCGGAGGCAATCATCGGCGCGTCGGGGAGCGTCTGCCGGAGCCGCTCGTTATCCAGCGTCGCCGACATAATCAGCAGGCGAAGGTCGTCGCGCAGCCCCTGCTGAACGTCGAGCAGCAGCGCAAGGGCCAGATCGGCCTGTAGGCTGCGCTCGTGAAATTCATCAAGGATCACCAGCCCGACGCCGGTCAGCTCCGGATCGTTTTGCAGCATACGGGTGAGAATGCCTTCGGTGACCACCTCCAGTCGCGTGGACGCGCCAACGCAGGTTTCGGCGCGCATCCGGTACCCTACCGTCTCGCCCGGTTTTTCATTCAGCAGTTCCGCCAGGCGCTGCGCCACGTTGCGCGCGGCCAGCCTGCGCGGCTCCAGCAGGATAATTTTCCCGCTGATGTTCCCCTCACGCAGGATTTGCAGAGGCAGCCAGGTAGATTTACCCGCTCCCGTGGGCGCGCTGAGCAAAACCTGTGGCGCATGTTCTAAGGCAGCAAGAAGCTCAGGAAGGACGACGGCAACGGGCAAAGAAGACACTTACGGCTCCAGAGGGTTAACATTAATCGGCGTACATTGTAGCATCGGCGCATATCATTACCGAGTCTTGCGCATGTCTGAGTCAAAACGGCTATTCTTCGCCATTGAATTACCCGCCTCGCTTCAACGGCAAATTGTTCGCTGGCGCGCCAGCCACTTCCCGGCAGAAGCGGGCCGCCCTGTCGCCGCCGCCAATATGCACCTGACGTTAGCGTTTCTCGGCGATGTAAGCGCTGAAAAGCAGCGCGCCTTAAGCGCACTGGCCGGACGCATTTCCCAGCCGGGGTTTACGCTGCATCTTGACGATGCCGGGCAATGGCTGCGCTCTCGGGTGGTCTGGCTGGGGACGCGTCAGCCCCCTCGCGGGCTGCTCCAGCTCGCCAGCATGCTGCGGGCGCAGGCCGCGCGCAGCGGCTGTTACCAGAGCCCGCAGCCGTTTCATCCCCACATTACCCTGCTGCGCGATGCGGGTCAGGCCGTAGCCATCCCGCCACCGGGCTTTCACTGGTCCTTTGAGGTGAAGGAATTTGCGCTTTACGAATCTGCCTTTGTACAAGGACGCACCCGCTATACTCCGCTCCAGCGCTGGACGCTGGGCGACACGCTAAGGAATCCTGATGAAGTTTAGCCCTGCACTCCAGTCCGCCACGCTGATCCAGCGTTACAAACGCTTTCTCGCTGACGTAATCACGCCTGAGGGCGAAACGCTCACGCTGCACTGCCCTAACACCGGCGCCATGACCGGTTGCGCCACGCCGGGCGATACGGTCTGGTATTCCACTTCAGAAAATACTAAACGCAAATATCCCCATACCTGGGAAATGACCGAGACGCAAAACGGGGCATTTATTTGTGTTAATACCCTGCGCGCCAATCAGCTGGTTAAGGAATCCCTGACCCATGGAACCCTTCCTGAACTTGTGGGTTACGGCACGCAAAAAAGCGAAGTGAAATATGGCGATGAAGGCAGCAGAATTGATTTTATGCTCCAGGCGGAAGACCGGCCTGAGTGCTATATTGAAGTGAAATCAGTGACGTTAGCAGAACAGGAAAACGGCTTCTTTCCGGATGCGGTAACGCTACGTGGCCAGAAGCATCTGCGAGAGCTAATGGGTGTGGCGGCGGCGGGCAAGCGCGCCGTGTTGCTGTTTGCGGTTCTGCATTCAGCCATTGAACGGTTTTCCCCGGCCCGTCATATTGATCCTAAATACGCGCAATTGTTGAATGAGGCACAAAAGCAGGGGGTAGAGATTTTGGCTTATAAAGCGGAACTTTCTGCCGATAATATGACTCTGAGATCCTCTCTTCCCATTGTCTTATAAGGGATTAGACGATTGACTAATAAGTGTTCTGGCCGCGTGCGCAAATACGCTTTTCCTCACAGGGTTGTCAAGTGTTACGTTTAGATAATTGCCATACGGAAAAGCATCTGCTATTTATAGCGACCTGATTTTTCCCCCAACATGGGGATCGATAGTGCGTGTTAAGGAGAAGCAACATGCAAGAAGGGCAAAACCGTAAAACATCGTCCCTGAGTATTCTCGCCATCGCTGGGGTGGAGCCGTATCAAGAGAAGCCGGGCGAAGAGTATATGAACGAAGCCCAGCTGTCGCACTTCAAGCGTATTCTTGAAGCATGGCGTAATCAACTCAGGGATGAAGTCGATCGCACCGTTACACATATGCAGGATGAAGCTGCTAACTTCCCGGATCCGGTCGACCGTGCCGCTCAGGAAGAAGAGTTCAGCCTCGAACTGCGTAACCGTGACCGCGAGCGCAAACTGATCAAAAAGATCGAAAAAACGCTGAAGAAGGTCGAGGACGAAGATTTTGGCTACTGCGAATCCTGCGGTGTTGAAATCGGTATTCGTCGCCTGGAAGCGCGTCCAACAGCCGATCTGTGCATCGATTGTAAAACGCTGGCAGAAATCCGCGAAAAACAGATGGCTGGTTAACGCCTGCCCTCTCACTACTGCAAAGGCGGGAGTCTCTCCCGCCTTGTTACCGTTGATATGTCTGAATCTCACTATATCGGGCGCTTTGCGCCATCTCCCTCCGGTGAATTACACTTCGGCTCATTAATTGCCGCGCTCGGCAGCTACCTACAGGCTCGCGCCCGTCAGGGTAAATGGCTGGTCCGCATTGAAGATATCGATCCTCCGCGTGAAGTTCCCGGTGCAGCAGAAACCATTCTGCGTCAGCTGGAACATTACGGTCTTCACTGGGACGGCGAGGTGCTCTGGCAGTCTCAACGCAATGATGCCTACCGTGAACGCCTGGCATGGCTTGCTGAACAGGGTCTTTCCTATAACTGCACCTGCACGCGCGCGCGTATTCAGAGCGTGGGTGGCGTTTACGACGGCCACTGCCGTACGCTGCACAACGGTCCTGAAAATGCCGCCGTACGGTTGATACAGCGCTCTCCGGTGACGCAGTTTACCGACGTGCTCTCAGGCACCCTTCAGGCGGATGAACGCCTGGCGCGTGAGGATTTTATTATTCACCGTCGTGATGGTCTGTTTGCCTATAACCTGGCAGTCGTCGTCGATGACCATTTTCAGGGCGTCACGGAAATCGTGCGTGGAGCGGATCTCGTCGAACCTACCGTGCGGCAGATATCGCTTTACCAGCAGTTTGGCTGGACGGTGCCGGATTACATCCATCTGCCGCTGGCGGTCAATGAACAGGGGAATAAGCTGTCAAAACAGAACCATGCCCCGGCGCTGCCTGACGGCGATCCGCGCCCGGTTTTGATCGACGCGCTGCGATTTCTCAACCAGAATGTAACGCAGGAATGGCAGGATCTGAGTCTGGATGAATTGCTGAAAAGAGCGGTTGCTGACTGGACGCTAATGGCCGTGCCAAAAATCCAGCATTCTCAAATGCGTTGCGCTGAGCTATGATTAGCCGCTTTTTTGATAACAAAACACACTACGAGGTGTACTATTTTTACCCGAGTCGCTAATTTTTGCCGTAAAGTGCTGAGCCGCGAAGAGAGCATGGCGAACGACGCTATTGCACAGCCACACATGTCGGTCGTTCCGCGTGAGCAGCACAACATTTCCCGCAAAGATATCAGTGAAAATGCCCTCAAGGTGCTCTATCGTCTGAATAAAGCAGGCTACGAGGCCTATCTCGTCGGCGGCGGGGTTCGCGATTTACTGCTGGGCAAAAAGCCAAAAGATTTCGACGTGACGACCAGCGCCACGCCTGAGCAGGTGCGTAAATTATTCCGCAACTGCCGTCTGGTTGGCCGCCGTTTCCGTCTGGCGCACGTGATGTTTGGCCCGGAAATTATTGAAGTGGCGACCTTCCGCGGTCACCACGAAGCGGGCGTCAACGATCGCACCACTTCCCAGCGCGGTCAAAACGGCATGCTGCTGCGCGACAACATCTTCGGCTCTATTGAAGAAGATGCTCAGCGTCGCGATTTCACCATCAACAGCCTTTACTACAGCGTGGCGGATTTCACCGTGCGTGACTACGTCGGCGGCATGCAGGACCTGAAAGACGGCCTGATTCGTCTGATCGGCACGCCAGAAACGCGCTATCGCGAAGATCCGGTCAGGATGCTGCGCGCCGTGCGTTTCGCCGCCAAGCTGAACATGCGTATCAGCCCGGAAACCGCAGAACCTATTCCACGCCTGGCAACGCTGATTAACGATGTGCCCCCTGCCCGTCTGTTCGAAGAGTCATTAAAGCTGCTCCAGGCAGGCTACGGGTTTGAAACCTACAATCTGCTGCGTGAATATAACCTGTTCCAGCCGCTGTTCCCGACCATTACCCGCTACTTCACCGAAAACGGTGACAGCGCAATGGAGCGGATGATTGCGCAGGTGCTGAAGAACACTGACACCCGCATTCATAACGATATGCGCGTTAACCCGGCATTCCTGTTCGCGGCCATGTTCTGGTATCCGCTGCTGGAAACGGCACAGCGCATCACGCAGGAGAGCGGTCTCGCCTATTATGATGCGTTCGCGCTGGCGGCAAACGACGTGCTGGACGAAGGCTGTCGCACGCTGGCGATCCCGAAACGTATTACCACGCTGGTGCGTGATATCTGGCAGCTTCAGCTGCGCATGTCCCGCCGTCAGGGTAAACGCGCCTGGAAGCTGATGGAGCATCCGAAGTTCCGCGCCGCGTTCGACCTGCTCTCTCTGCGTGCTGAAGTGGAAAGGAACCCGGAGCTACAGCGCCTGGCGCAGTGGTGGGGCGAGTTTCAGGTTTCTGCACCACCGGAGCAAAAAGATATGCTTACGGATCTGGATGATGAGCCGGCACCGCGCCGTCGTCACCGTCGTCCACGCAAGCGCGCACCGCGTCGTGAAGGCACGGCATGACCCTCGCGTATATCGCCATCGGCAGCAATCTGGCCTCTCCGCTGGAGCAGGTTAACGCTGCCGTTCAGGCGCTGGGGGAGATCCCGCAAAGCCGCATCGTTGCGGTCTCTTCGTTTTACCGTACGCCACCGCTCGGCCCGCAGGATCAGCCTGACTATCTGAACGCCGCCGTGGCGCTGGAAACGGCCCTTGATCCTGAAACGCTGCTGGATAACACCCAGCGCATTGAGCTACAGCAGGGCCGCGTCCGCAAAGCCGAACGCTGGGGGCCGCGCACGCTCGACCTGGATATGATGCTTTTCGGCCACGAGGTGATTAACACCGAACGCCTCACCGTTCCGCATTACGACATGAAAAACCGTGGGTTTATGCTCTGGCCGCTGTATGAAATCGCCCCCGATCTCACCTTCCCTGACGGCATCTCGCTGAAGACCGTTCTGCAAAACCTCAACGTGGAAAAACCGGCCCGCTGGTAATCCCGCGTCACCGTCGATTAGCCATTTGTTAATTGTGGTTAATCGATTGCCTAAAATCATTGTTCCCTCGAATGTTACTGTTAGAATGCGCAAAGATTCGCTTTTGGGCCATCAGGAAACAGTATGAAACCAACCACCATCTCCTTATTGCAGAAATGCAAACAGGAAAAAAAACGCTTCGCCACCATCACCGCGTATGACTACAGCTTCGCAAAACTGTTTGCCGAAGAGGGGATCAACGTCATGCTGGTCGGAGATTCGTTAGGGATGACGGTACAAGGGCATGATTCCACTCTGCCGGTCACGGTCGACGATATTGCATACCATACCCGCGCCGTGCGCCGGGGTGCCCCCGCCTGCCTGCTGCTTTCCGATCTGCCGTTTATGGCGTACGCCACCCCGGAACAGGCCTTTGAAAATGCAGCAGCCGTGATGCGCGCCGGCGCCAATATGGTCAAAATTGAAGGCGGCGCCTGGCTGGTGGACACGGTGAAAATGCTCACCGAACGCGCCGTGCCGGTTTGCGGGCACTTAGGGCTGACGCCGCAGTCAGTAAACATTTTTGGTGGCTATAAGGTTCAGGGGCGCGGCGATGCGGCGCAGACGCTGTTCGATGACGCCGTGGCGCTGGAAGCCGCCGGCGCGCAGCTGCTGGTGCTGGAGTGCGTGCCGGTTGAGCTGGCTAAACGCATCACCGAGGCGCTGTCGATTCCGGTTATCGGCATCGGCGCGGGCAACGTCACTGACGGCCAGATTCTGGTGATGCATGATGCCTTCGGGATCACCGGCGGACATATTCCAAAATTCGCCAAAAATTTCCTGACAGAAGCAGGCGACATGCGCGCTGCGGTGCGGCAGTATATTGCCGAGGTTGAGTCCGGCGTGTATCCGGGCGAAGAACACAGTTTCCATTAAGGAGTCAAGGTGTGCTAATCATAGAAACCCTGCCGCTGCTGCGCCAGCATATCCGCCGGGCGCGTCAGGAAGGTAAACGTATCGCACTGGTCCCAACCATGGGCAACCTGCACGACGGCCATATGAAGCTGGTCGATGAAGCGAGAGCCCGTGCAGATATCGTGGTAGTCAGTATCTTCGTTAACCCGATGCAGTTCGATCGTGAAGACGATCTGGCGCGCTACCCGCGCACCTTGCAGGAAGATTGCGAGAAGCTCAAAAAACGTCATGCGGATATCGTCTTCGCGCCGGCTCCGGCAGACGTTTATCCACAGGGAACCGGTGAAGCGACCTACGTGGACGTACCGGGCATTTCCACCATGCTGGAAGGCGCCAGCCGCCCGGGCCATTTCCGCGGCGTCTCCACCATCGTCAGCAAGCTGTTTAACCTGGTGCAGCCGGACATCGCCTGCTTCGGTGAGAAAGATTTCCAGCAGCTGGCGCTGATCCGCAAAATGGTTGCCGACATGGGCTACGACATAGAGATTGTCGGCGTGCCGATTGTGCGTGCAAAAGACGGCCTGGCGCTCAGTTCCCGTAACGGCTACCTGACCGCCGAACAGCGTAAAATTGCGCCGGGCTTAAGCAAAGTCATGAATACCATGGCAGAGCAGCTGCTGGCGAAAGAGTTAACCGCGGAAGAGATTGTTGCTCTGGCTGAACAAGCGCTGAACGACAAAGGTCTTCGCGCTGACGACGTGCAAATTCGGGATGCCGATACGCTTCTGGCGCTATCAGAGACCAGCAAACGTGCGGTAATTCTGGTGGCGGCATGGCTCGGCCAGGCTCGCCTTATCGACAACAAAGTGGTTGAGCTGGCGTAGTTTTTTCTACCCGGAAGATGAAAGGTAAACGTAATGATTCGCAAAATGCTGCAAGGTAAGCTTCACCGTGTGAAAGTCACTCAGGCCGACCTGCACTATGAAGGCTCCTGCGCGATCGACCAGGATTTTCTCGACGCGGCGGGTATTCTCGAAAACGAAGCGATTGATATCTGGAACGTGAATAACGGCAAACGCTTCTCCACGTACGCGATCGCCGCCGAGCGCGGCTCTAAAATCATCTCCGTGAACGGCGCGGCGGCACACTGCGCGGACGTGGGTGATATTGTGATCATCGCCAGCTTCGTCATGATGTCTGATGAAGAAGCGCGCCGCTGGCAGCCAAAGGTCGCTTACTTTGAAGGCGATAACGACATGAAGCGCACCGCTAAGGCAATTCCGGTTCAGGTTGCCTGACGCTTACCCCTGCGGCTGATTACTGATCAGCCGCGACATCGTCTCCAGCGAATCCGTTCTTAAGATATACAGGCGTTTCAGTAAGAACGGATTATCCCCCGGCTTCACCTTCCCCTTCATCGTCGTCACGGCCAGATGGAAACCGGCATCATTCGCCGCCTTTATCGCTTTTTTGTCATAGCCGCCAAACGGATACGACAGATACAGCACGCGCGGATTGAACTGCGCCAGCGCACGCCGCGAGCGTTCAAAATCAAACAGGATCACATGATAGCTGCGGCTCAGTAAGATGGGGTGTTTATACCCATCCACGCGATGCAGAAAATGGGTGTGAGACTGGATGTCGAACACGTCCTGGATGCTCTTAATTTCCTGAACGCTCATGAACTGTAGCGATTTTGGGTCCCACTTTTGCGGATGGCCCTTGATACGGGATGAAATAATAAACGCCGTGGCGTTGAAGCCATACTTTTTCAGCACCGGATACGCGTAGCGGCTCACCGACTTCAGGCCGTCGTCAAAGGTGATCACCACCGCTTTCGCGGGGAGGTTCATTTTGTTGCGCACGTACCCTTCCAGCTGGTACATCGTCAGCGTGGTATAGCCTTGATCGCGTAGCCAGGCCATCTGGTTATTAAACGCGCGTACGCTGGTCGTCGTGGAGGTGTGGCGAAAACGGGTGTTCTCTTCATCACGCAGGATATGATGATAGGTCAGAACCGGCAGCCCGTTATCTTCCTGCGCGTCCAGGCTGCTGATCCACGCCAGACGATTGCCGATACGGATCTGGAACCAGGTCTGGTTCAGGCGGTCTTTCAGCTTATTCAGGATCGGATAGCGAAGATTGGCGCTTAAGGTGCCAAACGGCGCGCTTCCGCTGCTGGGGGCATTGTAGACAGGCGTGTCTTTCCAGGTGATGAGGTTTTGATTACTGAGCGGCTTATTGAGGTCGCCCAGGCTATCCTCAACGCGTTGTTTACCCTGCACTTTCTCAAGGTGGTCTTTATCAATAAAGCCCGTGCCAAATCCAAAACGAAATTCGTAGTAATCAGCTGCCGCCGGAAAAACGGCGAGGATCTGCCCGGCGCGGACGTTACCCACGTTCACCACGGCGTTACCCACCTGCGCCCATATGGCCGCATCTTCAGTGGTTTGCATATATTGAGCAGGTAGGCCTTGCTGACTGGTCAGGCTGGCAGACGCACCACCGGAAACCAGCAGCAGAAGGATAAAGATAACGCGCATGAGCATGGGATATAAATCGACACGGAAAATCAGCCGCCATTGTAGCAAAAGCGTCATCAATACCAATGTTTAATGCTTATACAGATCGTGAAGCAGAACGAAAGGCGGGTTTTTCTGCTGCTGGTGCCATAAGCTACTCACGCCCGGCAAGCCCTGCGCCACAATGGCGTGGCGAAACTCAGCGCTGCTCAACGTTGCGCGTAGCGGGTACATGACTTCGAGTAACGGCAGGCTGATACCGGAGATCACTTCACAATTATCGTGCTTGTGGCTCATTAACGCCGCTGAACGATAAGGCGCCGCGCCCGATCTGTCGGTGAGAAAAATCACCCCATCACCGGTGTCGGTTTCATGCAGCGCGTCGCACATCATTCGGCTGAGCATGTTGGTGCTTAGCCCTCGCCAGTAGTTTACCGCGCGGCATTGCGCCAGGGGACCAAATCGGGCCTCCAGCTTCAGCAGCATTTCCTGCGCCACTTCATCGTGGCAGGTGATCACCCATCCCAGCATAACGTCTCTCCTTAGCAGGCGAGTAGTTTACCGGAGTGAAGGTTAGTTTACGGTGATAACTGTCAAAGAAAGTGCCCGGCAGACGGTACGTTGCCGGGCAGAAGGCAGAGGTTTAGCTGCGCAGGCCGCGACCACGCTGGATCAGATACCAGCACAGCAGGTAGAACGCCACGATAAACACCGCCAGCACGACAACGGTGGTGAACAGCGGCACGTCGGTAATGCCGAGGAAACCGAAGCGGAAACCGCTGATCATGTAGACAATCGGGTTCAGGTGCGAGAGCGCCTGCCAGAACGGCGGCAGCAGCGTCAGGGAGTAGAACACCCCGCCGAGGTAGGTCAGCGGCGTCAGCACAAAGGTCGGGATCAGGCTGATGTCGTCAAACGTTTTCGCGAACACCGCATTCAGCAAGCCGGCCAGCGAGAACAGGATTGCCGTCAGCAGCAGCGTCAGCGCCACGAACAGCCAGGAGTGAACCTGGAACGGCACGAAGAACAGCGAAATGGCCGTTACCAGGATCCCCACGCACAGCCCGCGCGCCACGCCGCCGCCCACGTAACCGGCGATGATGACGTGCGTTGGCACCGGCGCCACCAGCAGCTCTTCAATGTTGCGCTGGAACTTGGCGCTGAAGAACGACGAGGCCACGTTCGCATAAGCGTTGGTGATCACCGCCATCATGATCAGGCCCGGCACGATGAACTGCATATAGGTGAAACCGTGCATCTCACCGATGCGGGAACCAATCAGGTTACCGAAAATGATGAAGTAGAGCGTCATGGTGATAACCGGCGGCACCAGGGTTTGCACCCAGATACGCATAAAGCGGTTGATCTCTTTCGCCCAGATGCTTTTCAGCGCGACCCAGTAAAGATGCGTCATGCCTTGTCTCCTTGTTTATCGTGCACCAGAGAGACAAACAGCTCTTCCAGTCGGTTCGCTTTGTTACGCATACTTAATACCTGAATGCCCTGCGCGCTCAGCTGTGAAAACACGCTGTTGATCCCCTGCTCGCGCAGCACTTCCACTTCCAGCGTCGAGGTATCGACCAGACGGTAGTTATACCCCTCCAGCTTCGGCAGCGCGCTTTTCGCCGCCAGATCGAGGATAAAGGTCTCTGATTTCAGTTTGGAGAGCAGATTCTTCATCGAGGTGTTTTCCACCAGCTCGCCGTGCTGGATAATGCCGATATTGCGGCACAGCATTTCCGCCTCTTCCAGATAGTGCGTGGTCAGAATGATGGTGGTGCCTTTATCGTTCAGATCCTTCAGGAAACCCCACATGGATCGACGCAGTTCAATATCCACCCCGGCGGTCGGCTCATCGAGAATAAGCAGCTTTGGCTCATGCATCAGCGCGCGGGCAATCATCAGGCGGCGCTTCATTCCTCCGGACAACATCCGCGCGCGTTCGTTACGCTTTTCCCATAGATCGAGCTGTTTCAGGTACTTTTCGCTGCGCTCCAGCGCCTCTTTACGCTCGACGCCGTAGTAGCCCGCCTGGTTAACCACAATCTGCTGCACCGTTTCAAACGGGTTGAAGTTAAACTCCTGCGGCACCAGCCCCAACTGACGCTTGGCGTTGACCACGTCTTTTTGCAGATCGTAGCCAAACACGCTGACGCGACCGGAAGTTTTGTTGACCAGCGAGCTGATGATCCCGATGGTGGTGGATTTCCCCGCCCCGTTCGGCCCCAGAAGCGCGTAGAAATCTCCCGCTTCGACTTTAAGATCTATCCCGCGCAGCGCCTGAACGCCTCCCGGGTAGGTTTTTTTGAGCTGTTCCAGCTCCAGTGCAATCGCCATGAATTCAACTTACCTTAAGTTCTGACACACGTTGTGTGGTTTCATTAAAAGTCGGGTTACCCTATAGTAGCGCAACGCAATCACTTGGTTACAGGTCGCTAACCTCCATGAACGACATAGATACACTCATCAGCAACAATGCACTATGGTCAAAAATGCTGGTGGAGGAAGACCCCGGATTTTTTGGAAAACTTGCACAAGCGCAGAACCCGCGCTTTCTCTGGATTGGATGTTCCGACAGCCGCGTCCCCGCCGAACGTCTGACCGGTCTTGAGCCTGGCGAACTGTTTGTTCACCGCAACGTTGCTAATCTGGTTATTCATACCGATCTCAACTGCCTTTCGGTTGTTCAGTATGCCGTTGATGTTCTGGAGGTCGAGCACATTATTATCTGCGGCCACTACGGCTGCGGCGGCGTGCAGGCGGCGGTCGAAAATACAGAGCTGGGGTTAATCGATAACTGGCTGCTGCACATTCGTGATATCTGGTTCAAACATAGCTCACTGCTGGGCGAAATGCCGCAGGAACGCCGTCTCGACACCCTGTGCGAGCTGAACGTGATGGAGCAGGTATACAACCTGGGCCACTCTACCATTATGCAGTCGGCGTGGAAACGCGGGCAGAAGGTCTCTATCCACGGCTGGGCGTACGGTATTCACGACGGCCTGCTGCGCAATCTGGAAGTGACTGCCACCAACCGCGAAACGCTGGAGCAGCGTTACCGCTCGGGGATTGCCAACCTCAAGCTTAAGCACGTTAACCACAAATAAACAAAGCCGGGTGGCGGCTGCGCCTTACCCGGCCTACACGTGCCCTTCGTAGGCCCGGTAAGCGGAGCGCCACCGGGCAACACGCCACGATTACTCGTCCAGCATCACGACCTTGCCAACATACGGCAGATGACGATAACGCTGGGCGTAATCAATGCCGTAACCCACGACGAATTCGTCCGGGATGGAGAAGCCAACGAACTCCACCGGCACCTGCACTTCACGGCGCTCAGGCTTGTCCAGCAGGGTACAAATCGCCAGCGATTTAGGTCCGCGCAGGCTCAGGATCTCCCGCACTTTAGAGAGCGTGTTGCCGGAGTCGATGATGTCCTCAACGATCAACACATCTTTGCCACGAATATCTTCATCCAGATCTTTCAGGATTTTCACATCACGGGTTGTGGACATGCCGCTGCCGTAGCTGGAAGCGGTCATAAAATCGACCTCGTGCGGTACCTGCACTTCACGGCACAGGTCTGCCATGAACATGAAAGAACCGCGCAGCAGACCAACCAGCACCATTTCGCTGCCGCTGTCCTTGTAATGCTCGGTGATTTGACGACCCAGTTCGGCGATACGCGCTTTGATCTCGGCTTCCGGGATCATCACTTCAACAGTATGTTTCATATTACTAACCAAATGATTTTAATGAAAATCTCTCAATGCGGATGAATCTTGCTCCGGCATCGATACGCAAGCCAGCCATTATATCAGTAAATGGATAAGCCTGGCGTATGAGTTATAAAAGCAATATTTGTGATTCCGATCACAGTTGTTAATACCTATAATTAATTGCTAGCAAATAATTAACAAAACTGACGAGTACTTTTCTATGGCTGAAACAAAAACTAAGCAGCCGCGTCTACTGGTAACATTAACAGCCGCGTTTGCCGCATTCTGCGCGCTGTATTTGTTGATCGGTGGCGTCTGGCTGGTCGCTATTGGCGGCTCCTGGTACTACCCGATTGCGGGTCTGGTTATGGTGGGCGTAACCGTCCTGCTGTTGCGGAGAAAACGTTCTGCTCTGTGGCTGTATGCCGCCCTGCTCCTTGCCACCATGATTTGGGGCGTGTGGGAAGTCGGGTTCGACTTCTGGGCGCTGACGCCGCGAAGCGACATTCTGGTCTTCTTCGGTATCTGGCTGATCCTGCCGTTTGTCTGGCGTCGCCTGATCGTCCCGTCCAGCGGTGCCGTAGCCGGCCTGCTCGTTGCCCTGCTGATTAGCGGCGGTATCCTGACCTGGGCCGGTTTCAACGACCCGCAGGAGATCCACGGTACGCTGAACACAGAATCCACGCCAGCCGCGGCTATTTCGCAGGTGGCTGACGGCGACTGGCCCGCCTATGGCCGTAATCAGGAAGGTCAACGCTACTCCCCGCTGAAGCAGATCAACGCGGACAACGTGAAAAACCTGAAGGAAGCCTGGGTATTCCGCACCGGCGACCTGAAAATGCCGAACGATCCGGGTGAACTGACCAACGAAGTGACCCCGATTAAAGTGGGCAACATGCTCTACCTGTGTACGGCGCACCAGCGTCTGTTCGCGCTCGACGCGGCCACCGGTAAAGAGAAATGGCACTTCGATCCACAGCTGAACTCCAACCCGTCGTTCCAGCACATCACCTGCCGCGGCGTCTCTTACCACGAAGCGCGCGCGGATAATGCCAGCCCGGAAGTCATTGCCGACTGTCCTCGCCGCATTATGCTGCCGGTCAACGATGGCCGCCTGTTTGCCATTAACGCTGAGACCGGCAAGCTGTGCGAAACCTTCGCCAATAAAGGTATCCTGAATCTTCAGACCAACATGCCGGACACCACGCCGGGTCTGTATGAGCCAACCTCCCCGCCAATCATCACCGATAAAACCATCGTGATTGCCGGTTCGGTAACGGATAACTTCTCTACCCGTGAAACCTCCGGCGTTATCCGTGGTTTCGACGTGAACACCGGTAAACTGCTGTGGGCCTTCGACCCGGGCGCGAAAGATCCAAACGCAATCCCGTCTGACGAGCACACCTTTACCTTTAACTCGCCGAACTCATGGGCACCGGCCGCGTATGACGCGAAGCTGGACCTGGTTTACCTGCCAATGGGCGTGACCACGCCGGATATCTGGGGCGGTAACCGCACGCCGGAGCAGGAACGTTACGCCAGCTCAATCGTGGCGCTGAACGCAACGACCGGTAAACTGGCGTGGAGCTATCAGACCGTTCACCACGATCTGTGGGATATGGATATGCCATCCCAGCCGACGCTGGCGGACATTACCGTTAACGGCAAAACCGTTCCGGTGATTTACGCCCCGGCGAAAACCGGCAACATCTTCGTGCTGGATCGCAGCAACGGTAAGCTGGTTGTGCCTGCGCCGGAAAAACCGGTTCCACAGGGCGCTGCCAAAGGCGACTACGTCACCAAAACGCAGCCGTTCTCTGACCTGAGCTTCCGTCCGGAGAAAAACCTCAGCGGTGCAGACATGTGGGGTGCCACCATGTTTGACCAGCTGGTATGCCGCGTGATGTTCCACCAGCTGCGCTACGAAGGGATTTTCACCCCACCGTCAGAGCAGGGTACGCTGGTCTTCCCGGGTAACCTGGGGATGTTCGAATGGGGCGGGATCTCCGTTGATCCGAACCGTCAGGTCGCTATCGCTAACCCAATGGCGCTGCCGTTCGTGTCCCGTCTGATCCCACGCGGTCCGGGTAACCCAATGGAGCAGCCGAAAGATGCGAAAGGCAGCGGTACCGAAGCCGGTATCCAGCCGCAGTATGGCGTTCCTTACGGCGTGACTCTGAATCCGTTCCTCTCTCCGTTCGGTCTGCCGTGTAAACAGCCTGCCTGGGGTTATATCTCCGGCCTGGATCTGAAGACCAACAAGATTGTCTGGAAGAAACGTATTGGTACGCCGCAGGACAGCATGCCGTTCCCGATGCCGGTTCCGGTGCCGTTTAATATGGGTATGCCAATGCTGGGTGGTCCAATTTCCACCGCCGGTAACGTGCTGTTCATCGCGGCGACCGCAGATAACTACCTGCGCGCGTACAACATGACCAACGGTGAAAAACTGTGGCAGGGCCGTCTGCCGGCCGGTGGCCAGGCAACGCCGATGACCTATGAAGTGAATGGCAAGCAGTACGTTGTCATCTCTGCGGGTGGTCACGGTTCGTTTGGTACGAAGATGGGCGACTATATTGTCGCGTATGCATTGCCGGACGACAGTAAGTAATGAAAAAGCCCGGTGGCGCTAACGCATACCGGGCTTTCGGGTGTCCTATGTAGGCCGGGTAAGGCGAAGCCGCCACCCGGCTTTTTTTATACGGTAAAGCCCAGCATCATCCCCGTATCTTCATGCTCCAGCAGGTGACAGTGCGCCATATAGGCAAACTCTTTCGGCGCCTCGTGGTCGAACTTCACCAGCACCTCGCTGACGCCGCCTTCCACCCTCACCGTATCTTTCCAGCCCGCGCGATGCGCGTCCGGCGCTTTACCGTTCTCGGAGAGAATGCGGAACTGCGTGCCGTGGATATGGAACGGGTGCAGCATCATGTCGCCTTCGCCTGAAATGACCCAGCGCTCAAACTGCCCTTTCGTGGCGGCGAACATCGGTGTGTTCATATCGAACGCCTGGCCGTTGATACGGTTGGCGTTATGGAAATCGAAACCATGTCCGCCGTGATCCATGCCGCCCATTTTGCCGTGGTCCATATTCATGTGGCCCATCATCTGCCCGTGGTGCATTCCTGACATGGCCTGATTGCCATACTTCTTCATCAGCGCCTGCATGCCCATCATGTCGAGCATCGGGTCCATAGAGAGCTGAAGCTTACGCTGCGTCAACCCATCCAGCGACGGGAGCGCAGGCAGCGTGGTCAGGGTGTCTGGCAGCGTGCCGGAGGCGGTGATCTGTAGTGGCTGAATGCGCAGCACCGGGTGTGGTTTATCAAACGGCGCGACGGCCATCCCCATCTGGCTGACCGGCAGGGTCACAAGATCAAACGCTTTACCATCGCTGATATCCACCAGCACCTCGAAACGTTCGCCCATCAGCATCGGCAGCTCGCTCACTTTTACCGGTTCCGGCAGCAGGCCGCCGTCGCTTGCCACCACGTAAAGCGGGCGCTTATCGCTGGTGGCGAAGTTCAGCGAGCGGGCGTTACAGCCGTTAAGCAGGCGTAAGCGCAGCCAGCCTTTCGGGGCGGCATGCTGCGGGTAGATTGCCCCGTTGGTCAGCAACGTATCGCCAAACCAGCCTACCGCAGCGCTCATCACATCCAGCTGATAGTCAATTTGCCCGTCAGCGCTGAATTTTTTGTCCTGCACAATCACCGGCACATCGTCGATACCCCACTGTTTTGGCAGGCGCAGGAGACGGCTTTCGTCATCCTCAATCAACACCAGCCCGGCCAGCCCCATCGCCACCTGATGGCCCGTTTTGCCATGCTGATGCGGGTGGAACCAGCAGGTTGCCGCCCGCTGGTCAGGGGTAAAGGTTACGCTGCGTTTACCCCCAGGCTTGATAACCCCCTGGGGACCACCATCCACTTCGCCCGGGACTTCCAGCCCGTGCCAGTGCAGCGTGGTTTCTTCAGAAAGCGAGTTATGAATGTCTACCGTCACCGCTTTCCCTTTTCGTAGCTGCAACGCCGGGCCGAGCAGATTGCCGTTATAACCCCACGTTGTCGCAGCGTGTTGCCCGAACGTGGTTTTGCCTGCCTGCACCACAAGCTGGATGCGGCTGCGGGCATCTGCGCTGAGTAACTCAGGGATCGGTAAAGCAGGTCTGTCGGCGGCAAAAACAGCGCGGCTCCAGAGCGATAACGCGCTGGCAACCCCCAGCGCGGCAGAATATTTTAAAAAATCACGACGTTGCATGTGCATTTCCTTATTTCCAGGCGGCGATCTTTTGAGCATAAACCCTCCCCTTACCGGAAGGTCAAGCACGGCGGCAATAATAAAGATCGTCGGCCTGGCATCAAGTATGCTAACGTTAATTTTCCGTGATGCAGTGGTAAAGGCAATGAAGACGTTTTTCAGAACAATTTTGTTCGCCAGCCTGATGGCGATGTGTGCGAACAGTTACGCGCTTAGTGAAAACGAAGCGGAAGATATGGCCGATCTGACGGCAGTTTTTGTTTTTCTGAAGAACGATTGTGGTTACCAGAATTTACCCAATGGGCAAATTCGTCGCGCACTGGTCTTTTTTGCCCAGCAGAACCAATGGGACCTCAGCAACTACGACAGCTTCGACATGAAGGCGCTCGGTGAAGACAGCTACCGTGATTTAAGCGGTATCGGTATTCCCACTGCTAAAAAATGCAAAGCGCTGGCACGCGATTCACTCAGCCTGCTCGCCTACGTGAAGTAACCTTCCCGACGCCCCTTGTTGACCCGCTAACCGCCTCACGGCGGTTTTGTGTTGCGCCCATCTGCCGGATGTAATGGATGTTAACGAAGGAGGTGCTCCCCATGACCGATAAAACGGTATGGCAAGAAACGCTGCATGACCAGTTTGGTCAATATTTTGCCGTGGATAACGTGCTCTATCATGAGAAAACCGATCATCAGGATCTGATAATCTTCGAGAACGCTGCCTTTGGCCGCGTCATGGCGCTGGATGGCGTGGTGCAGACCACCGAGCGCGACGAGTTTATCTATCACGAAATGATGACCCACGTCCCGCTGCTGGCCCACGGCCACGCGAAGCACGTGCTGATCATTGGGGGCGGTGACGGCGCCATGCTGCGTGAAGTTTCTCGCCACCAGAATATCGAAACCATCACCATGGTGGAAATCGACGCCGGGGTGGTGTCGTTTTGCCGCCAGTATCTGCCAAACCACAATGCCGGCAGCTATGACGATCCGCGCTTTCAGCTGGTTATCGACGATGGCGTCAATTTTGTTAACCAGACCACGCAAACGTTTGATGTCATTATCTCTGACTGTACCGACCCTATCGGCCCCGGCGCGTCGCTGTTTACCTCTTCGTTTTACGAAGGCTGCAAGCGCTGCCTGAAACCTGGTGGGATTTTTGTGGCGCAAAACGGCGTCTGCTTCCTGCAACAGGATGAAGCGCTGGATAGCCACCGTAAGCTGAGCACCTATTTTAGCGACGTCAGCTTCTATCAGGCGGCGATCCCGACCTACTACGGCGGGATTATGACCTTTGCCTGGGCGACGGATAACGACGTCCTGCGCCATCTCTCCACCGAAATCATTCAGGCCCGCTTCCACCAGGCCGGACTCACGTGCCGATACTACAATCCGGCGATCCACACCGCAGCCTTTGCGTTGCCTCAATACCTGCAAGACGCGCTGTCCTCAAAGGAGGTGAACTAATTGAAAAAGCTTAAACTGCATGGCTTTAACAATCTGACCAAAAGCCTGAGTTTTTGTATTTACGATATCTGCTACGCCAAAACGGCAGAAGAGCGCGATGGTTATATCGCCTATATCGATGAACTCTACAACGCCAACCGTCTGACCGAGATCCTGTCAGAGACCTGCTCGATTATCGGCGCGAACATCCTGAACATTGCGCGCCAGGATTATGAGCCTCAGGGTGCGAGCGTCACCATCCTGGTCAGTGAAGAGCCGGTTGACCCGCAGCTGATCGACAAAACCGAACATCCCGGCCCGCTGCCCGAAGTGGTGGTGGCGCACCTCGATAAAAGCCATATCTGCGTTCACACCTACCCGGAAAGCCACCCTGAAGGCGGACTGTGTACGTTCCGCGCGGATATTGAAGTGTCGACCTGCGGGGTGATTTCACCGCTGAATGCGTTGAATTACTTAATCCACCAGCTGGAATCAGACATCGTCACCATTGATTATCGCGTGCGCGGTTTTACCCGTGATATCAACGGCATGAAGCACTTCATCGATCATGAGATCAACTCCATTCAGAACTTCATGTCCGACGATATGAAGTCGCTGTACGACATGATGGATGTGAACGTCTATCAGGAAAACATTTTCCATACCAAGATGATGCTTAAAGAATTCGACCTTAAGCACTATATGTTCCACACCAGGCCGGAAGATTTGAGTGAAGAAGAGCGTAAGGTCATTACCGACCTGCTCTGGAAAGAGATGCGCGAGATCTACTACGGCCGCAATATTCCGACCGTGTAAACGTGACCCGAAGCAGGGATGCTTCGGGGAGTTACTTCTGTTTCATAAAGTCGCGGTAGGCGTTCACCACTTTCAGGAAGTCTTCCACACCGCACAGCGACAGGCTCTCTTCGTCGTAGTAGCTCATCCCCTCTTCCATCTCATCCCCCGAAAACTCAAGCTGGTTGGCGCGCACCATCACCTCTTCGCCATCCATCCACAGGGTGTACTCATGCCCGGCACGTTGCCAGGAGCGTTCACTGCCTTTCACCGTTTCTGCCGCCTGTTCGACTTCATCCAGCAGCGCGAGGTTCTCTTTCACCTCTTCGTTAAACCAGTGCCCAACGGCTTCGTGCCCCATCGACATTCGCACTTTCACCACGCCGGTGATGTCGCGCAAAAATTCGTAATCCATAGCGTTTTCCTCTGCAAAGCCATTAGGGTAATTATCGCAGCAGAGAGGAAGAAAAAAAGCGGGAGAGGTGGGAGGAATGAAAATAAAAAACCCACCGACGTTGCGATGGGTTTTGTAGGCCCGGTAAGCGTAGCGCCACCGGGCAATGGGTCAGGTGCGATCTGGTGCCCTCACCCCCAGCCCCTCTCCCACGGGAGAGGGTAGCATTTAAACCGCCGTCTGGAAGATCACCCCGTCAGCCTTCTCGGTGTACTGAGAGAGCTGGTCGAAGTTCAGATAGCGATAGGTATCCACCGCCGTCTTATCCACCTGCGCCACAAAGGTCTGGTACTCTTCCGGCGTTGGCAGTTTGCCAATCAGCGCCGCAACCGCCGCCAGCTCCGCAGAGGCCAGGTAGACGTTCGCACCGGTACCTAAACGGTTCGGGAAGTTACGGGTAGAGGTGGAAACCACCGTCGCACCGTCGGCCACGCGCGCCTGGTTACCCATACACAGGGAGCAGCCAGGGATTTCGATACGCGCCCCGCTCTTACCGAACACGCTGTAGTAACCTTCTTCCGTCAGCTGTGCCGCGTCCATACGGGTTGGCGGCGCCACCCACAGGCGGGTCGGCAGCTGGCCCTTGTGGGTATCCAGAAGCTTACCGGCGGCGCGGAAGTGGCCGATGTTGGTCATGCAGGAGCCGATGAACACTTCGTCGATCTTATCGCCCTGCACGTCTGAAAGCAGACGCGCATCATCAGGATCGTTTGGCGCACACAGGATCGGCTCTTTGATATCCGCCAGATCGATGTCGATCACCGCCGCGTACTCTGCGTCAGCGTCGGCTTCCAGCAGCTGCGGATCCGCCAGCCATTTCTCCATTCCCTGAATACGACGCTCAAGTGTACGACGGTCGCCATAGCCTTCTGCAATCATCCACTTCAGCAGCACGATGTTGGAGGTCAGATACTCGATAATCGGCTCTTTGTTCAGCTTGATGGTACAGCCTGCCGCAGAACGCTCGGCGGAGGCGTCGGTCAGCTCGAACGCCTGCTCAACTTTCAGATCCGGCAGCCCTTCAATTTCCAGAATGCGGCCAGAGAAGATGTTTTTCTTCCCTTTCTTCTCAACGGTCAGCAGCCCCTGTTTGATGGCATACAGCGGGATCGCGTGAACCAGGTCGCGCAGCGTGATGCCCGGCTGCATTTTGCCCTTGAAGCGCACCAGCACGGATTCAGGCATGTCGAGCGGCATTACGCCGGTCGCGGCGGCAAACGCCACCAGGCCGGAGCCCGCCGGGAAGGAGATCCCGATTGGGAAACGGGTATGGGAGTCACCGCCGGTGCCCACGGTATCCGGCAGCAGCATGCGGTTCAGCCAGGAGTGGATGACGCCGTCGCCCGGACGCAGGGAGACACCGCCGCGGTTCATGATGAAGTCCGGCAGCGTGTGGTGCGTGGTCACGTCAACCGGCTTAGGATACGCCGCCGTGTGGCAGAAGGACTGCATCACCAGGTCAGAAGAAAAGCCCAGGCACGCCAGGTCTTTCAGTTCATCACGGGTCATTGGGCCAGTGGTGTCCTGAGAACCCACGGAAGTCATCTTCGGCTCGCAGTAGGCGCCAGGACGGATACCGGCAACGCCGCAGGCGCGACCCACCATTTTCTGTGCCAGCGAGAAGCCGCGGTTGCTTTCCGCCACGTCTTTCGCCTGACGGAATACGTCACTGTGCGGCAGACCCAGTGCTTCACGCGCTTTAGTGGTCAGGCCACGACCGATGATCAGCGGGATACGTCCACCGGCACGCACTTCGTCGATCAGCACGTCGGTTTTCAGCTCGAAGCTTGCCAGCAGTTCGTTGGTTTCGTGATTGCGCACTTCGCCCTTGAACGGGTAAACGTCAATCACGTCGCCCATGTTCAGGTTAGAAACATCCACTTCGATCGGCAGCGCGCCCGCATCTTCCATGGTGTTGAAGAAGATCGGTGCAATTTTGCCGCCGAGGCACAGGCCGCCGCCGCGCTTGTTCGGCACGTGCGGAATATCGTCGCCCATGAACCACAGCACGGAGTTGGTTGCGGACTTACGGGAAGAACCGGTACCCACAACGTCGCCGACGTAGGCCAGCGGGAAACCTTTTTGTTGCAGCGCTTCGATCTGTTTGATCGGGCCCACTACGCCCGGCTGATCCGGCTCGATCCCTTCACGGGCGTTTTTCAGCATCGCCAGAGCGTGCAGCGGGATATCAGGACGAGACCACGCGTCCGGTGCCGGAGACAGGTCATCGGTGTTGGTTTCACCGGTCACCTTAAAGACGGTCACGGTAATTTTTTCAGCCAGCGCAGGGCGGTTCAGGAACCATTCGGCATCGGCCCAGGACTGCATGACCTGCTTCGCGTAAACGTTGCCCGCTTTGGCTTTTTCTTCCACATCGTAGAAGTTATCGAACATCAGCAGTGTTGAAGAGAGCGCTTTGGCGGCAATCGGTGCCAGCGTGTCGTTATCCAGCGCATCAATCAGCGGATGAATGTTGTAGCCGCCCTGCATGGTGCCGAGCAGTTCAATCGCTTTTTCAGGAGTAACCAGTGGGGAGGTGGCTTCGCCTTTGGCAACGGCGGCAAGGAATCCGGCTTTTACGTAGGCAGCTTCATCTACGCCAGGCGGTACACGGTTGATCAACAGATCTAACAGGAATTCTTCTTCGCCCTTAGGCGGGTTCTTCAGCAGCTCGACGAGCGCGGCCATTTGGGTTGCATCTAAAGGTTTGGGTACAATTCCCTCGGCGGCACGTTCTGCTACGTGCTTACGGTATTCTTCTAGCACGACGGTTCTCCTCGCTCTCATTGTCATATGCGGCGGGCGTTCTCTTCACGCTCCTGTGAGACAGCAGTTTGTAGGGTAAATGCCCGATACCGCGTCGGGCAGCATAGCAGGATTTCTGCACAGTGTTAATCTGTTTACAAAAAAGCAACATTAAATTATTTGCTGAATCGTTAAGCATGGTGTAGCGGGGAGACGCGTCGACTTTCGCTCTCTTTCCCTGCGTCTTTTTTAGCCACCAGATTTAATTGTGTAATAAATGCACACACTCTTTATCCGGACGCGCCGGGTGGTTTCCCAAGAAAAGTCAAAACGGTAAAACACGGGTGAATGATACTCGCGGCAACAGCAACGCCTCCCGGCACTGCACTCGTCTCGTTGGAGCCATTTTATGAAGTTGCCTTTTAAATCCCATCTTCTTGTTCTGCTTTGCAGTGCGGGACTGTTCGCCGCCTCGGGCGTCTTGTTTGTTAAAAGCCGCGTAACGGAGCCTGCTCCGGTTGCACAACCCTCCGCCCCACCGGCAGCCCAACCTGTGGCCGTCGCTACCCCGGCCTACACTGCTGCGCAAATCGACCAGTGGGTTGCTCCTGTCGCGCTTTACCCGGATGCCCTGCTGTCGCAAATCCTGATGGCGTCGACCTACCCGTCTAACGTTATACAGGCCGCGCAGTGGTCAAAAGATAACCCCAAAATGCAGGGGGATAACGCCATTCAGGCGGTCGCCAACCAGCCATGGGATCCCAGCGTAAAATCGCTGGTCGCGTTTCCTCAGCTGATGTCGCTGATGGGCGAAAATCCGCCATGGGTACAGAACCTGGGGGATGCCTTTCTTGCACAGCCGAAGGATGTGATGGATTCAGTACAGCGGTTGCGCCTGCTGGCCCAACAAACGGGTGCGCTACAATCCACGCCGCAGCAGACGGTCACCACCGTCACAAAGGCTGCACCGACAAAAACCGCGACAACCGCAACCCCCTCCAGCCCAACGGTGATTAAGATTGAATCCGCCGATCCGCAGGTGGTGTATGTCCCTACCTATAACCCGAATACGGTTTACGGCACCTGGCCTGAACCCGCGTACCCGCCGGTCTATCTCCCGCCCTCACCCGGCGAACAGTTTACCGATAGCCTCGTTAAAGGGTTAGGCTTCAGCCTCGGGGTCGCGACAACCTACGCCATCTTCAGCAATATCGACTGGGATGACGACGACTGGGATCACCATCATCACGATGATGACTGGGACAATCACGGCGGCTATAACCGTAACGGTGATAACAATATCAATATCAACGTGGATAACTTCAACAGAATCAGCGGGCAGCACCTGAACGGCAATGACCGCACCTGGCAGCACAACCCTGCTTATCGTGAAGGCGTGGCTTATCCAAATAACCAACTGGCTAACCGTTTCCACTCCACGAACGCAGCGACAGGATTAAGTGCGACCCAGCAAAGGCCGGTCAATCGCGACAGCCAGCGCCAGGCCGCTCTCAGCCAGATGGAAAAAGCGACGGGAAAAACGTTCCCACAATCGACACATACGGATGCGCGAGACGCTCAGCGTCTGGCCTCAACGCAGCAGCTTAAGCAGATATCACAGCGCAATAATTTCCGCGGGTATGACGCCAGGCCGCAAGCCGTACAACGGACCAGCGCGCCGCAGCGTGAAAATCATCAGGCTCCTGAGAAGCGTATTACGCAGACGGCGCGGCACCCTGCCAGCGCACACCGCGCCAATGCCCTGAGCGGCAACGACAGCCGCTCGGCCAGCTGGCAGGCCCAGCAGCAGCGCGGGGCGCAAAGCCGCCACCTGTCGGCACAGCAGCATCCCCGACAGCGCACCGTCGACCGTACCGAACACCGCGAATTCCGTCATCGTTAAGGGAGCCGACATGAAAAGTAAACTACTCAGTGGAATGGTGTTGTTCATGGTGTCGGCAGCGGTTATGGCGCAGCAATCCTTCAGCTCGCCGGATCGGGCGACCCGCGCGCTGGCAATCGCCATCAGCGAGCACAACGAAAGCGCGTTGAGCGCGCTGCTCGGCGAAAAATGGCGCGACGTTCTGCCGCCCGAAGGGGTCGATCCCGATGCCGTGGATCGTTTTCTGAGAGACTGGAAAGTTCGCCATGAAACCGTCGTCAATGGCGACGTGGCGCACCTGGCGGTGGGCGAGAACGGCTGGCAGCTGCCGATACCGGTAATCAAAACCGCCTCAGGCTGGCAGTTCGACATGCAGAAAGCCGCTGAAGAGATCCAGACCCGCGAAATCGGTCGCAACGAGCTCGCAGCCATCGAAGCGCTTCACGCCTACGTCGATGCGCAGCAGCGTTACTTTGCACTGAACCAGAAGTACGCGCAGAAAATTGTCAGTTCTGAAGGGAAAAAGGATGGGCTGTACTGGCCCGTTTCGCCTGGCGATGCGCCAAGTCCGCTTGGTCCGGCGTTTAGTCCACCACAACCGGGGGCGGGTTACCACGGCTATCGCTTCCGCATCCTGTCGGATAAGAATGGCTTTGCCATGGTTGCCTGGCCCGTGAGCTACGGTCAGACGGGGATAATGAGCTTTGTTGTAAACCAGAATGACGAGGTCTACCAGGCTGATCTCGGTAACGACTCAGCGCAGAAAGCGCAGGCTCTGTCTGAATATCACCCGGATAAAACCTGGCAGCCTGTCGCCCCTTAAACGCAGCGCATAAAAAAAGCGGCCTGAGGCCGCTTTTTTCATCTGAAGAAACTTATTTCTTCTTCGCTTTCGCGTTTGGCAGGTCAGTGATGCTACCTTCAAACACTTCTGCCGCCAGGCCCACGGACTCGTGCAGAGTCGGGTGCGCGTGGATGGTCAGCGCGATGTCTTCCGCGTCACAGCCCATTTCGATAGCCAGACCGATTTCACCCAGCAGCTCGCCGCCGTTGGTGCCGACAATCGCACCACCGATCACGCGGTGAGTCTCTTTGTCGAAGATCAGCTTGGTCATACCGTCTGCGCAGTCGGACGCGATAGCACGGCCAGAAGCAGCCCACGGGAAGGTGGCGGTTTCGTAGCTAATGCCTTTCTCTTTCGCTTCTTTCTCGGTAAGACCGACCCATGCCACTTCTGGCTCGGTGTACGCGATAGATGGGATCACTTTCGGATCGAAGTAGTGCTTCATGCCGGCGATAACTTCAGCGGCAACGTGACCTTCGTGAACGCCTTTGTGCGCCAGCATTGGCTGACCGACGATGTCGCCGATAGCAAAGATGTGCGGCACGTTGGTGCGCAGCTGTTTGTCAACGCGGATGAAGCCACGGTCGTCCACTTCCACGCCCGCTTTACCGGCGTCGAGGTTTTTACCGTTCGGCACGCGGCCGATAGCCACCAGCACGGCGTCGTAACGCTGTGGTTCAGCAGGGGCTTTTTTGCCTTCCATGGAAACGTAAATACCGTCTTCTTTCGCTTCAACGGCAGTCACTTTGGTTTCCAGCATCAGGTTGAATTTCTTGCTGATGCGCTTGGTGAAGACTTTAACGATGTCTTTGTCAGCAGCCGGGATCACCTGGTCGAACATTTCAACCACGTCGATCTCTGAACCCAGCGCATGGTACACGGTACCCATTTCCAGACCGATGATACCACCGCCCATCACCAGCAGGCGCTTAGGAACGGTTTTCAGCTCCAGGGCATCGGTGGAATCCCACACGCGCGGATCTTCATGTGGAATGAATGGCAGTTCGATTGGGCGAGAGCCTGCCGCGATGATCGCGTTATCGAAGTTGATCACGGTTTTGCCGTTTTCGCCTTCCACTTCCAGGGTGTTCGCACCGGTGAATTTACCCAGACCGTTAACCACTTTTACCTTACGGCCTTTCGCCATGCCAGCCAGACCACCGGTCAGCTGAGTGATAACTTTCTCTTTCCAGGTACGGATTTTGTCGATGTCGGTTTTTGGCTCGCCGAAGACGATACCGTGTTCAGCCAGCGCTTTGGCTTCTTCGATAACTTTCGCTACGTGCAGCAGCGCTTTAGAAGGGATACAGCCGACGTTCAGACAAACACCGCCGAGGGTGCTGTAACGTTCTACGATGACGGTTTCCAGACCTAAATCCGCTGCGCGAAATGCTGCGGAGTAACCTGCCGGGCCTGCCCCAAGTACTACGACCTGAGTTTTGATTTCTGTGCTCATCATGACCTCTTAATGTATACCCGTCGTCCACCGGGTCGTTCTATCCGCCCGTATTTTACAAAATTGTTAACAATTTTGAAACAACAAACGGCTCACGAATTATCGCTTTCACCAATAACCTCAAAAGCCCCATGAGATTATCAGAAAAAAGCCGGCCGATTGGCCGGCTTTTCGATTACATCACCAGGCGGCGAATGTCGCTCAGGGTGTTGTTGATGATGGTGATGAAACGCGCACCATCAGCCCCGTCGATCACGCGGTGGTCGAAGGACAGAGAGATTGGCATCATCAGACGCGGCACGAACTCTTTGCCATTCCACACCGGCTCCATCGCGGACTTGGACACACCGAGGATAGCCACTTCCGGCGCGTTAACAATCGGCGCGAAGTGGGTGGTACCCAGGCCGCCGATGCTGGAGATAGTGAAGCAGCCGCCCTGCATTTCGCCGGCAGTCAGCTTACCATCACGCGCTTTCTTGGAGATGGTGGTCAGTTCACGGGACAGCTCGGTAATGCTCTTCTTGTTCACGTCTTTGAAGACCGGAACAACCAGACCATTTGGCGTATCTACCGCAACACCGATGTTGATGTATTTCTTCAGCGTCAGCTTCTGGCCGTCTTCGGACAGGGAGCTGTTGAAGCGTGGCATCTGCTCCAGAGCAGCGGCAACGGCTTTCATGATGAAGACCACTGGGGTGAATTTCACGTCCAGCTTACGCTTCTCGGCTTCGGCGTTCTGCTGTTTACGGAACGCTTCCAGATCGGTGATATCGGTCTTATCGAAGTGCGTAACGTGCGGGATCATCACCCAGTTACGGCTCAGGTTAGCACCAGAGATTTTCTGGATACGGCCCAGCTCCACTTCTTCGATTTCGCCGAACTTGCTGAAGTCCACTTTCGGCCATGGCAGCATGCCCGGGATACCGCCGCCAGCGGCTGCCGCAGGTGCAGCTTCGGCGCGTTTCACCGCGTCTTTCACGTAAGCCTGAACGTCTTCGCGCAGGATACGACCCTTACGGCCGGTGCCTTTCACTTTCGCCAGGTTCACGCCGAACTCGCGCGCAAGGCGACGGATCAGCGGAGTCGCGTGGACGTAAGCGTCGTTTTCAGCGAACTCTGATTTTTCTGCTTTTGCAGCAGGGGCAGCGGCAGGTTTAGCAGCCTGAGCCGGTGCAGCAGCAGGTGCTGGAGCAGCCGCGGCAGCCGGAGCTGCGGCAGGCGCAGCGCCTTCCACTTCGAAGACCATGATCAGGGAGCCGGTAGACACTTTGTCGCCGGTGCTGATTTTGATCTCCTTAACGGTACCGGCGAACGGCGCAGGCACTTCCATGGAAGCCTTGTCGCCTTCAACGGTGATCAGTGACTGTTCAGCGGCAACTTTATCGCCCACTTTCACCATCACTTCGGTGACTTCAACTTCGTCACCGCCGATGTCCGGTACGTTAACGTCTTTCGCACCGCCAGCAGCCGCTGGTGCAGCCGCCTGAGCCGGAGCAGCTTCCGCTTTCGCTGGAGCCGCAGCGCCTTCAGCGCCCGCCACTTCAAAGACCATGATCAGGGAACCAGTAGACACTTTGTCACCGGTGTTGATCTTGATCTCTTTCACGGTACCCGCGAACGGCGCCGGTACTTCCATAGAGGCTTTGTCNNTCAACTTTGTCGCCCACTTTCACCAGGATTTCGGTAACTTCAACTTCGTCACCGCCGATGTCAGGCACGTTAACGTCTTTCGCGCTCGCGGCAGCTGCTGGAGCAGCGGCGGCCGGAGCGGCTTCTTTCTTCTCTTCCTGCGCAGGTGCAGCAGCTGCTGCACCGTCGGCGGAATCGAAAATCATGATCAGTTTGCCGGTCTCGGTTTTATCGCCAACGGAGACTTTGATCTCCTTAACGATGCCAGCCTGAGGAGACGGGACTTCCATAGAGGCTTTGTC
>NZ_JADBQL010000025.1:92003-155422 GCF_014895905.1 Enterobacter cloacae complex sp. P15RS
TCAACTTTGTCGCCCACTTTGACCAGGATCTCGGTGATTTCAACTTCATCAGCCCCGATGTCCGGTACATTGATTTCGATAGCCATTATTCTTTTACCTCTTACGCCAGACGCGGGTTAACTTTATCTGCATCGATGTTGAATTTGGTAATTGCGTCCGCAACCACTTTCTTATCGATTTCGCCACGTTTAGCCAGTTCGCCCAGTGCTGCTACCACCACGTAGGAAGCATCAACTTCGAAGTGATGACGCAGGTTTTCGCGGCTGTCAGAACGACCGAAGCCGTCAGTACCCAGTACGCGATAATCATCAGCTGGAACGTAAGTACGAACCTGCTCAGCGAACAGTTTCATATAGTCAGTAGACGCCACCGCTGGCGCGTCGTTCATCACCTGAGCGATGTACGGAACGCGTGGGGTTTCCAGTGGGTGCAGCATGTTCCAGCGCTCACAATCCTGGCCATCACGCGCCAGTTCAGTGAAGGAGGTAACGCTGTACACGTCGGAACCGACGCCGTAGTCTTTCGCCAGGATCTGCGCTGCTTCACGAACGTGACGCAGGATAGAGCCGGAGCCCAGCAGCTGAACTTTACCTTTGCTACCTTCAATGGTTTCGAGTTTGTAGATACCTTTACGGATACCTTCCTCGGCACCTGCTGGCATTGCCGGCATGTGGTAGTTTTCGTTCAGGGTGGTGATGTAGTAGTAAATGTTCTCTTGCGCTTCGCCGTACATGCGCTGCAAGCCGTCATGCATGATGACTGCCACTTCGTACGCGTAGGACGGATCGTAAGAGATACAGTTCGGGATAGTCAGAGACTGAATATGGCTGTGGCCATCTTCGTGCTGGAGACCTTCACCGTTCAGGGTCGTACGACCAGAAGTACCACCGATCAGGAAGCCGCGAGCCTGCTGGTCGCCTGCCTGCCAGCACAGATCACCGATACGCTGGAACCCGAACATGGAGTAGTAGATGTAGAACGGGATCATCGGCAGGTTGTTGGTGCTGTAAGAGGTCGCAGCAGCCAGCCAGGATGCGCCTGCACCCAGCTCGTTGATACCTTCCTGAAGGATCTGACCTTTCTCGTCTTCTTTGTAGTAAGCAACCTGCTCACGGTCCTGCGGGGTGTACTGCTGGCCGTTCGGGCTGTAGATACCGATCTGACGGAACAGACCTTCCATACCGAAAGTACGCGCTTCGTCGGCGATGATTGGAACCAGACGATCTTTGATCGACTTGTTCTTCAGCATCACGTTCAGGGCACGAACGAAAGCGATGGTGGTGGAGATCTCTTTATTCTGCTCTTCCAGCAGCTGAGAGAAGTCTTCCAGCGCTGGCAGTTCCAGCTTCTCGGTGAAGTTAGGCTGACGAGCAGGCAGGTAGCCTTTCAGCGCCTGACGACGTTCGTGCAGGTACTTGTGCTCTTCAGAACCTTCCGGGAAGGTGATGTAAGACAGGTTTTCTACCTGCTCATCGGTCACTGGAACGTTGAAACGGTCGCGGATGTAACGCACGCCGTCCATGTTCATTTTCTTAACCTGGTGAGCGATGTTTTTACCTTCTGCGGTATCACCCATGCCGTAACCTTTGATGGTGTGGGCCAGGATTACAGTCGCTTTACCTTTGGTTTCCTGCGCTTTTTTCAGTGCAGCGTAGACTTTCTTCGGATCGTGACCGCCACGGTTCAGGGCCCAGATCTGCTCGTCAGTCCAGTCTGCAACCAGTGCTGCGGTTTCAGGGTATTTACCGAAGAAGTGCTCACGTACGTACGCACCGTCTTTGGATTTGAAGGTCTGGTAGTCGCCGTCAACGGTTTCGTTCATCAGCTGGATCAGCTTACCGCTGGTGTCTTTACGCAGCAGCTCATCCCAACGACCGCCCCACATGACTTTGATCACGTTCCAGCCAGCGCCCGCGAAGATGCCTTCCAGCTCGTTGATGATCTTGCCGTTACCGGTTACCGGACCATCCAGACGTTGCAGGTTACAGTTGATGATGAAGCACAGGTTGTCCAGCTTCTCACGGGTTGCGATGGTGATCGCACCTTTAGATTCTGGCTCATCCATTTCACCGTCGCCCAGGAAGGCGTAAACGGTTTGCTCAGAGGTGTCTTTCAGACCACGGTGTTCCAGATACTTCAGGAATTTAGCCTGGTAGATCGCACCGATTGGGCCCAGACCCATAGAAACGGTCGGGAACTGCCAGAACTCAGGCATCAGTTTAGGGTGCGGGTAAGAAGACAGACCTTTACCGTGAACTTCCTGACGGAAGTTGTTCATCTGCTCTTCAGTCAGACGACCTTCCAGGAAGGCACGCGCATAGATGCCCGGAGAGATGTGGCCCTGGAAGTACACCAGATCGCCGCCATCTTTCTCGTTAGCTGCACGGAAGAAGTGGTTGAAGCACACTTCGTAAACGGTCGCTGAAGACTGGAAGGACGCCATGTGGCCACCCAGCTCCAGGTCTTTCTTGGATGCGCGCAGAACGGTCATGATGGCGTTCCAGCGGATAGCAGAACGGATACGGCGTTCCAGATCCAGATTGCCCGGGTATTCCGGTTCGTCTTCGACGGCAATCGTGTTTACGTAGTTGTTAGCCCCTGCACCTGAAGCCACTTTCACGCCGCCTTTGCGCGCTTCAGAAAGCAGCTGATCAATCAGATACTGAGCGCGCTCAACACCTTCTTCACGGATGACCGATTCGATCGCCTGTAGCCAGTCGCGAGTTTCGATCGGATCCACGTCATTTTGGAGACGTTCTGACATGGGGGTATTCCTTATCTATCTAATACGTTGATTTGTCTGGAACCTGTCCCATTGTATTTTCCCCAGAAAACACAATAAGACAGGTTCTGCGTTTAGTTGCCGCGCTCTAAAAGTACCTGGCGCTTAATCCTTTCGTTGCTGTATGCGGCGTAATGAACGTTCGCGACGCGATTGTTCACGGCTGCGGTCCAGCAAGATTTCCTCAATGAAAGCCAGATGGCGGTGCGACGCTTCACGCGCCTGCTCCGGTTCCCCGGCCATTATCGCCTCGAATACTCGGGTGCGATGGTTGCTTACCAGCGGGAGCATCTCCCGACGGGCATACAACAATTCAAAATTCTGACGAACGTTCTGGGCCAGCATCGGCTCCATGCAGCGTAGCAGATGGAGGAGCACCACGTTGTGTGCTGCTTCGGTGACGGCAATTTGATACTGGACGACGGCGCTGGACTCGGCGTCTAAATCGCCGGACTGCTGTGCCCGTTCAATGGCCTGATGCAGCTCGCGAATACGCACGCGATCTTCATCAGTGCTGCGAAGGGCGGCGTAATAGGCCGCAATACCTTCCAGCGCGTGACGGGTCTCAAGCAGATCAAACTGGGATTCTGGGTGGTCAGAGAGAAGTTCGACCAGCGGATCGCTGAAGCTCTGCCACAGGCTGTTTTGCACAAAGGTTCCGCCACCCTGGCGACGGAGCAACAGGCCCTTTGCTTCGAGACGTTGAATCGCCTCACGCAGAGAGGGACGTGAAACGTCGAACTGTTTGGCCAGCTCGCGTTCTGGCGGGAGCTTCTCGCCCGGGCGCAGTGTCCCTTCGAGAATTAAAAACTCCAGCTGCTGCTCAATCACATCGGAAAGTTTTGGTTGGCGAATTTTGCTGTAGGCCATATTCCCTGTCTTACGCCTTTTTGCCCGGAGTCAATTGGTCTTACCAATTTCATGTTCGTATCGCTAAAGTAACAAAGTATTCACCTTCTGTCCATATTGGTTTTGATTGAAATCAGTAAACCCGGCAGATTTTAACAACCTTACAGAACTAACGTTTCAGGAATGTAACTTTGCACAAATGAAATGGTTACTCCCAAAGAGGCAGTTTTAACCATAATTAAACGAGGGTTATTGCAATCTGAAGCGATTCAACAGGGCAAAATATGAAAATTCGCCCGCTTTTGAAGCATTTCTATTCTATAGGTTGGGTATGAAGGGTTAACGTACCGATTTACAATTGGTTTCTTTTTATTCAAGTCGTCTTCATCCCTTCATAAAGCAGGTGCATTCGGCTGCGCTTACCACTATTCTGGCGCTAACGGAAGCCATCTCCGCTTTTTTCGGTATCGTTAACCGTAAAGAAATAAATACAGAATATGGACTTTCATAATTACACACGCACAGCGTGAACATAACAACCACACACGAGGTTTCAAATGGAAGCTCAACAGCATGGCGATCAGCTAAAGCGCGGCCTTAAAAACCGCCATATTCAGCTCATCGCCCTGGGCGGTGCTATTGGTACTGGCCTGTTTCTGGGCAGCGCATCCGTAATCCAGTCTGCCGGTCCAGGCATTATTTTGGGTTACGCGATTGCGGGTTTCATTGCTTTTCTGATTATGCGCCAGCTGGGTGAAATGGTCGTCGAGGAGCCGGTCGCAGGCTCGTTCAGCCACTTTGCCTACAAATACTGGGGTAGCTTTGCGGGCTTCGCCTCCGGCTGGAACTACTGGGTTCTGTACGTTCTGGTTGCCATGGCCGAGCTAACCGCGGTCGGGAAGTACATTCAGTTCTGGTATCCGGAGATCCCCACCTGGGCGTCAGCCGCGGCCTTCTTCGTTATCATCAACGCCATTAACCTGACCAACGTAAAAGTGTTCGGCGAGATGGAGTTCTGGTTTGCGATTATCAAAGTCATTGCCGTGGTGGCGATGATCATCTTCGGCGGCTGGCTGCTCTTCAGCGGCAACGGCGGCCCGCAGGCCACCGTACGCAACCTCTGGGAACAGGGTGGCTTCCTGCCGCATGGCATGACCGGCCTGGTGATGATGATGGCGATCATTATGTTCTCCTTCGGCGGTCTGGAGCTGGTGGGTATTACCGCCGCCGAAGCCGACAACCCGGAGCAGAGTATCCCGAAAGCCACTAACCAGGTTATCTACCGTATTCTGATCTTCTATGTGGGCTCCCTGGCAGTACTGCTCTCCCTGCTGCCATGGACGCGCGTCACGGCGGATACCAGTCCGTTCGTGCTGATCTTCCACGAGCTGGGCGACACCTTCGTAGCGAACGCGCTCAACGTCGTGGTGCTGACCGCCGCGCTCTCTGTTTATAACAGCTGTGTTTACTGCAACAGCCGTATGCTGTTTGGCCTGGCGCAGCAGGGCAACGCGCCGAAAGCGTTGCTTACCGTTGATAAACGTGGCGTACCGGTTAACACCATTATCGTGTCGGCGGTCGTGACGGCGCTGTGCGTGCTGATTAACTACCTGGCCCCGGAATCGGCCTTCGGCCTGCTGATGGCGCTGGTGGTTTCCGCGCTGGTGATCAACTGGGCGATGATTAGCCTCGCGCACATCAAGTTCCGCCGCGCCAAGCAGCAGCAGGGCGTAACCACTCGCTTCCCTGCCCTGCTCTATCCGCTGGGGAACTGGGTTTGCCTGGTGTTCATGGCGGCCGTGCTGGTTATCATGCTCATCACCCCCGGCATGGCGATTTCCGTTTACCTGATCCCGGTCTGGATTGCGATCCTCGGCGTGGGCTATCTGGTGAAGCAGAAAAATGCCAAAACGGTGAAAGCGCACTAAGTGTTTTCTCGCTGCGCCCATCCTGCCGGGCGCAGCGTCTTGTTACCTTCCTCACAAATTCACGCCAACAGCAAAATCATCCATATCACCGCCCTTATACTGCAACGCATATATTCGTTTGCCAGCGAATAATTCTCTCCATACCGAAACCCGGAGAGCTGTCGATGGATAACAACAAACTGTCAGTAAAAGAAAAGATCGGCTATGGCATGGGTGACGCCGGATGCAACATTATCTTTGGCGCCATCATGTTATTTGTTAACTATTTTTATACGGATATTTTTGGTCTTGCGCCTGCGCTGGTTGGCGTTTTGCTGCTTTCTGTACGCGTCATCGATGCCGTAACGGACCCGATCATGGGCGCGATTGCCGACCGTACCCGCAGTAAATATGGCCGGTTTCGTCCATGGCTGCTGTGGATTGCCTTCCCCTATGCGCTGTTCAGCATCCTGATGTTTACCACGCCCGACTGGAGCTATAACAGCAAGGTTATCTATGCGTTCGTCACCTATTTCCTGCTGTCGCTGACCTATACCGCCATCAACATCCCGTACTGCTCGCTCGGGGGCGTGATCACCAACGACCCGAAAGAGCGCGTTGCCTGCCAGTCCTATCGTTTTGTGATGGTCGGTATCGCCACGCTGCTGCTCTCCTTAACGCTGCTGCCGATGGCCGACTGGTTCGGCGGGGATAACAAAGCCAAAGGCTACCAGATGGCGATGACCGTGCTGGCGCTGGTGGGTACCTGCATGTTCCTGTTCTGCTTCGCCACCGTGCGCGAGCGCGTACGACCGGCGGTGCAAACCCATGACGAGCTGAAAAATGATCTGAAGGACGTGTGGAAGAACGATCAGTGGGTGCGTATTCTGCTGCTCACGCTGTGCAACGTCTGCCCGGGCTTTATCCGCATGGCGGCAACCATGTATTACGTTACCTGGGTAATGGGTCAAAGCACCCATTTTGCCACGCTGTTTATCAGCCTGGGCGTTGTCGGCATGATGTTTGGCAGCATGCTGGCGAAAGTGCTGACCGACCGCTGGTGTAAGCTGAAGGTCTTCTTCTGGACCAACATCGCGCTGGCGATCTTCTCCTGCGCCTTCTACTTCTTCGACCCGAAAGCCACCGTCACCATCGTGGTGCTCTACATCCTGCTGAACATCCTGCACCAGATCCCCTCCCCGCTGCACTGGTCCCTGATGGCCGACGTGGATGACTACGGCGAGTGGAAAACCGGGAAGCGCATCACCGGGATCAGCTTCTCCGGCAACATCTTCTTCCTCAAGCTGGGCCTGGCGATTGCCGGGGCGATGGTGGGCTTCCTGCTCTCCTGGTACGGTTACGACGCGGGGGCGAAAGCGCAGAGCGCGGATGCCATCAACGGCATCGTGCTGCTCTTTACCGTCATTCCGGGCGTCGGGTATCTCATTACCGCTGGCGTGGTGCGTCTGCTGAAGGTTGACCGGGAGACGATGAAGCGGATCCAGGAAGACCTGGAGAAGCGCCGCATTAACTATCGCGAGCTGAACGAGTATCAGGAAATCAGCGCCGCTGAGACTAAATAAGGAAAGCCGAATGCAAACCTGGCCAAACCCGTTTATTGAACAACGCGCCGACCCGTACATCCTGCGCCACGACGGGCAATATTACTTTATCGCCTCCGTGCCGGAGTACGATCGGCTGGCGATCCGCCGCGCGGACTCGCTGGAAGGTTTACGCGATGCCGAAGAGGTGGTGGTCTGGCGCAAGCCTGACGCCGGCCCGATGAGCCAGCTAATCTGGGCACCTGAACTGCACCACATTGACGACAAGTGGTACATCTATTTTGCCGCCACGCATACGCAGGCGCTCGACAAGCTGGGGATGTTCCAGCACCGCATGTTTGCGCTGGCGTGCGCCGACGGCGATCCGCTCACCGGGTCGTGGGTGGAAAAAGGGCAAATCAAAACGCCTTTCGACACCTTCGCGCTGGACGCCACCACCTTTGTTCATCAGGGCAAACGCTGGTACCTGTGGGCGCAAAAAGACCCGGATATTTCCGGTAACTCCAATCTTTACCTGTGTGAAATGAAAAATCCGTGGACGCTGAAGGGCGAACCGGTGATGCTCAGCAAGCCGGAATATGACTGGGAGTGCCGCGGGTTCTGGGTTAACGAAGGCCCGGCAGTGCTGTTCCACGGCGATAAGCTGTTTATCAGCTACTCCGCCAGCGCCACCGACGAGAACTACTGCATGGGATTACTGTGGATAGACGTGAACGCCGATCCGCAAAACCCGGCTAACTGGCAGAAATCCCCGCGCCCGGTGTTCGTCACCAGCTATGAAAACCGGCAGTATGGGCCAGGCCATAATAGCTTTACGCAGACCCCTGAGGGCGACGATGTGCTGGTCTACCACGCGCGAAACTACACTGAAATTGAAGGCGATCCGCTGTACGATCCCAATCGCCACACTCGCCTGAAGCGCGTCCGCTGGGACGAAAACGGGATGCCTGATTTCGGCATCCCGCCTGCGGATACGCTGTAACGGCTTCGGCGCGCTGGCTTAGACCAGCGTGCCGTAAATCGTCAACAGCGCCACAACCACCACCACTACAAACGACGTTTTCTTCGCCATCGAGACGGCTGCTTTTGGCGTTTCGACTTTGTCCGCGTGCGGCTCACGCGCCAGCGAGAACTGCGCCAGGCGGGTTAACACCTGATACTGCGACGTATGGCGGTCCGCAAGGGAGGCAAACCACGCGGGCAGCGCTTTTTCGCCGTGACCGATAAGGGCATAGACCACGCCCACCAGACGCACCGGGATCCAGTCAAGCACGTGCAGAATGGCATCAATGCCGGAAAGCAAACGCTCATGCGGGGTCAGATAACGGGCAAGCCAGGTCTGCCAGGCGCGCAGGAACGCATAGCCCATCAGCAGAACCGGCCCCCACGGGCCGCCCACCACAAACCAGAACAGCGGCGCCAGGTAATAACGGAAGTTGATCCACAGCAGCGCGTTTTGCAGCTCGCGCAGGAACTCGCGTTCATCGCAGTCCGGCGGCACGCCGTGGATCATCGTCAGCTCGCTTGCCATCGCGCCGCGCGCGTGGGCATCGTCCCGTGAGGCGGCTTTCAGGTAGGCATGATAGTGCATACGCACCTTGCCCGCGCCGATGCACAGCACGCCCAGCAGGATCCACACCACCAGCAGCGGCACGTTGAAAAAGAGACCGTAAAGCGCGCGCAGCAGCAGGAAGGTAATGACCATCACACCGGCCGTCATCAGCAGCGTGCGTAGCATGGAAAAATGCCTGATGCGGCGGAATAACACTTCCAGCCGGTGATCCAGATGCCAGTGCTCGCCGAGCTTAAACAGGCGTTCGGCGATCATAACCAGCAGCATGGTAAACAACGTCATGTTATCTCCTTATCTGACGACGTGGTAAGCATGGCGTGAAACCGGGACCAGTCAAACGCCGGGCCGGGGTCAGTTTTTCTTTCGGGGGCGATGTCGCTGTGCCCCGTAATATTGTCTGCAATGGCGGGATAAAGCCCGACTAACGTTTGCGTCACAGCAGCCAGTTTCTGATATTGCGCATCGGTGTAAGGCGTGGTGTCGGTGCCTTCCAGCTCTATTCCAATGGAAAAATCGTTGCAGCGCTCGCGTCCTTTGTACATCGACACGCCCGCATGCCAGGCTCGCTTATCAAAGGGAACATACTGAACCACTTCGCCGTCACGACGGATCAGGCAGTGCGCCGATACGCGCAGGTGTGCAATCTCAGCAAAGAAAGGGTGGGCATCGGGATCTATCGTTCCAGTGAATAACGCGTCGATCCACGGACCGCCAAATTCACCCGGCGGGAGACTAATATTATGAACCACCAGCAGTGTGGGTTTTTCATCCTCCGGGCGGCAATCGTGGTGCGGCGACGGTACATGTCGCGCGTCCACCAGCCATCCGTTTTCTAACAACATGCTGGAACTCCTTATCTATGGTGCTGTTACTCGGTTCAGAGTAGCATGTTTCAATATTATGATTCGTTACCAATTTGGAGTTTTATCATGCCGCCTCGCCGCTATAACCCCGACCACCGACGTGACGCGCTTCTGGAACGTATTAATAGTGATATTCCGACAAGCGTTGCCCATGCTCTGAAAGAAGACTTGGGCGGCGACGTCAGCGCCGATAACGATATTACCGCCCAATTGTTGCCAAAAGAGACACGCTCGCACGCGGTCATCATCACCCGCGAAGACGGCGTATTTTGCGGCAAACGCTGGGTTGAGGAGGTCTTTACCCAGCTGGCGGGCGACGAGGTGCAGGTAACATGGCACGTTGACGACGGTGATGCGGTCAGTGCGAATCAGCCCCTTTTCGAGCTGGACGGTCCGGCCCGCGTCTTGCTGACCGGCGAACGCACCGCGCTCAACTTTGTGCAAACGCTCTCTGGCGTCGCCAGTGAAGTGCGCCGCTACGTTGACCTGCTGGCAGGTACCCGCACGCAGCTGCTGGACACCCGTAAAACCCTGCCGGGCCTGCGCACCGCGCTGAAATACGCCGTGCTCTGCGGCGGCGGCGCAAACCATCGTCTGGGGTTATCCGACGCCTTCCTGATCAAAGAGAACCACATTATTGCCTCCGGCTCGGTGCGCAAGGCAGTAGAAAAAGCCTTCTGGCTGCATCCGGATGTGCCGGTCGAAGTAGAAGTGGAAAATCTGGACGAGCTGGACGAGGCCATTAAGGCGGGGGCTGACATCATCATGCTCGATAACTTCGACACGGAGCAGATGCGTGAAGCGGTCAAACGCACAAACGGCCAGGCGCAGCTGGAGGTGTCCGGCAACGTGACGTTCGACACCCTCCGCGAATTTGCTGAAACCGGCGTCGACTACATCTCCGTTGGCGCGCTGACCAAGCACGTACGCGCCCTCGACCTCTCGATGCGCTTCAAATAATTTGCCCTTCCCCTCTCCGCCCGGAGGGGGGAAATACGAAACCGCTCGCAATTACGCTGTCCATCTCTGCAACGCTGAATCATTTCCCTGAAAGCCCCTTCACGTTCACGCTTTTGCCCCTCGTTTCTGCGTCCCGGCACTGCCAGAGTAGCGCCACCTAACGTAAGGAGCAGACATGAACAGACAACAAGGATTTACGCTGATTGAGCTAATGGTCGTCATTGGCATTATTGCCATCCTGAGCGCGATTGGCGTCCCGGCCTACCAGAACTACCTGCGAAAAGCGGCGCTCACCGATATGCTGCAAACGTTCATTCCCTACCGTACCGCCATTGAGCTTTGCGCCCTGGATCGGGGGGGCGTGGATCGCTGCGACGCAGGCACCAATGGCATTCCCTCTCCGACAACCACGCGTTACGTTTCGGCGATGAGCGTGGCGAAGGGGGTCGTATCGTTAACAGGGCAGGAAAGTCTTAACGGACTCGAAGTGCTGATGACGCCGATCTGGAGCGACGGTAACGGTATGACGGGCTGGACGCGCGACTGCAAAATTGCGTCCGACAGTGCGCTCAGACAAGCCTGTGAAGATGTTTTCCGCTTCGACACCAACTGACAGGAGTGGGCAATGAATACCGAACAGCTTATGACACTCTGTCAGCGCCATCATGCACTGCTGCTCGCAAGCGACACCGACACGATCAGCATTGCGGTAGTGGGTAACCCTGCCTCTGAGCTGATGGAGGCGTTACGCTTCGCCACACAGAAGCGTATTGATATCGAGTGCTGGACGGCCGAGCGGATGGAAAAACGGCTACAGCCCGTCTCATTATCCCATCTGCCGGGCATAGCGCCAAACTCAGCCGCAGATGTGCTCAACACAACGTTGCAGCAGGCAGTAAACCAGCGTGCCTCCGACATCCATATTGAACCGACCGACAACGGCTACCAGATCCGGTTGCGAATTGACGGCGTTCTCTACCCGCAGCCGCCGATCCCTGCCGCCCTCGAGACGACGCTTGCCGCACGCCTGAAGGTGCTGGGCCAGCTGGATATTGCAGAGCGTCGGCTGCCGCAGGACGGTCAGTTTACGGTGGAGCTGGCAAGCGTCCCCGTCTCTTTTCGTATCGCAACCCTTCCCTGTAGCGGTGGAGAAAAAATCGTGCTCCGCCTGCTTCATCAGGTACAGCAAGCTCTGGAACTTGAACAGCTGGGAATGAGCGCAGACCAGCAGGCCCGTTTTGCCGGAGTGCTTAACAGCCCTCAGGGTTTAATTCTGGTCACCGGCCCGACCGGTAGCGGGAAAACGGTGACGCTGTACAGCGCGTTGCAGGCCCGGAATACCCCTGACGTCAATATTTGCAGCGTGGAAGATCCGGTGGAAATTCCCCTTGCAGGCTTAAACCAGACGCAGATTAATCCGCGCGCGGGGCTGACCTTTCAGAGCGTGCTGCGCGCGCTGCTCAGGCAGGATCCTGACATCATTATGGTGGGTGAAATTCGCGACGGCGAAACGGCAGAAATTGCGATTAAGGCCGCGCAAACCGGGCATCTGGTGCTGTCCACCCTTCATACTAACTCGACGACTGAAACGCTGGTCAGGCTGCAACAGATGGGCGTCGCACGCTGGATGATCTCCTCGGCGCTCTCGATGGTAATTGCCCAGCGGCTGGTACGCCGTTTATGTCCGTACTGCCGGCAGGAAACCAGCCGCCACGCCGAACTGCCGCGCACGCTGTGGCCCCGTCCGCTTCCTCGCTGGCAACCCACCGGCTGCGATCGCTGCTATCACGGTTTTTACGGTCGCGTAGCCATTTTTGAAGTGCTGGTCATCGACGATGCGCTCCGTCAGGCCATTGCCAGCGGAGCAAGTACGGAGGTGATCGGCTCCAGCGCACGACAGGCGGGAATGGCCTCTTTGTTTGAGCATGGCTGCATGGCCGTGGAGCAAGGGCTGACCACGCTCGAAGAGCTGTTGCGCGTACTGGGAATGCCCGATGGCTGCTAATTCGCTCTGGCGCTGGCGTGCTCTTACCCCCGAGGGGGACGTGCAAACGGGCACCCTCTGGGCCATCGACCGTGACGCAGCTTTCACCGCACTGGTGCTTAAACAGCTGCACCCGCTGGCGCTCAAGCGCTGTCAGGGACGCCACCGATGGCAGGTGCAGCACTGCTACGAGATTTTTCGCCAGCTCGCCACGCTGTTACAGGCCGGACTCACGCTGTCCCAAAGCCTGCAAATGCTGGCGGAACAGCATCCTTTGAAACAGTGGCAGGCGCTGCTGCACAGTCTTGCTGATGACCTCAGTGAAGGCTGTGCCCTGTCAGAGGCCATGAAGAAATGGCCAGAGGTGTTCAGCCCTCTGTATGTCTCCATGGTGAAAACGGGTGAGCTAACGGGAAAGCTCGAAGCGTGCTGCCGTCAGCTTGCGCAGCAGCAGAAATCCCAGCAGCAGCTCAATGCAAAGGTAAAGAAAGCGCTGCGCTATCCAACGATCATTCTGACGCTGGCCGTTTTCGTGGTGCTGGCCATGGTCACGCTGGTGTTGCCTGAGTTTGCTGCAATCTACAAAACGTTTAACACCCCGCTCCCTTTGCTCACGCAGGCAGTCATGGGGCTGGCGACCTTTGTTCAGACGCATATTCTTACCCTTGTCGCCCTGCTCATCATATTGGCTATCATCGCCTGTAAACTGCGGCAGCACCCGCACTGGCAGTATGTCTTGTTACACGTACCGGTAATGGGCACGCTGACGCGCGGACAAAAGCTGGGACAAATTTTTACCGTGCTGTCATTAACCCAGCAGGCCGGCATTACCTTTTTACAAGGGCTGGAAAGCGTGGAGGAGATCGTTGAGCGTGGCTACTGGCAGGAGAAACTTCGCGCGATACGCAGCAATATCGAACAGGGCATGCCCGTGTGGTCCTCCTTCCAGAAGGCCTCTGTTTTTACGCCACTGTGTATTCAGCTCATTCGCACCGGCGAAATATCGGGTTCGCTTGATGTAATGCTGATGAATCTGGCCCGTCACCATACGGAGCAGACATTTCAGCAGGCGGACAATCTGGCGGCGCTGCTTGAGCCTCTGTTACTTGTCGTGACGGGACTGATTATCGGCACGCTGGTGGTGGCAATGTATCTGCCGATTTTTCATCTGGGGGATGCAATGAGCGTGGGGTAGCGCTGGCGCACGGACGCGCGCCAGCCGTAGCCGTCAGAGGCTATTAAATACGCGGTTTTCCTGCTCCTGAACGCGGATAAACGTCGTGCGTTTAGTCAGCTCTTTCAGGCGGGAAGCCCCAACGTAGGTACAGGCGGAGCGCAGACCGCCGAGAATATCGCGCGCCGTGTTCTCGACCGGGCCACGCAGCGGCAGCTTAACGGTTTTGCCTTCCGCCGCACGGTATTTGGCTACGCCACCCACGTGACGGGTCATCGCAGATTCAGAGCTCATACCGTAGAACAGCATGAATTTCTCGCCGTTTTCTTCCACCACGGTACCGCCGCTCTCTTCGTGGCCTGCCAGCATGCCGCCGAGCATCACGAAGTCTGCGCCGCCGCCAAAGGCTTTCGCGACATCGCCCGGCATGGTGCAGCCACCGTCGCTGATGATTTGGCCGCCCAGACCGTGCGCGGCGTCAGCGCATTCAATGACCGCAGACAGCTGCGGATAACCCACACCGGTTTTCACGCGCGTGGTGCATACGGACCCCGGGCCAATGCCCACTTTCACAATGTCGGCACCGGAGAGAATCAGCTCTTCACACATTTCACCGGTCACCACGTTGCCCGCGATGATGGTTTTGGTTGGCCAGGCTTCACGCGCCTTGCTGACGAACTGGACGAAATGCTCGGAATACCCGTTTGCCACGTCAATGCAGACAAAATTCAGCGCAGGATTCGCGTTCAGGATCTGTTTGGTTTTCTCGAAGTCGGCATCAGACGTACCGGTCGAGACCATCACATGCTTCACCACGTCAGCAGTAGCAGAGGCGACAAACGCATTCCACTCCTCAGGGCTGTAGTGTTTGTGTACCGCAGTAAGGATGTCGAATTGCGCCAGTGCGGTCGCCATCTCGAAGGTCCCGACCGTGTCCATGTTGGCCGCGATAATCGGCACGCCAGACCACGTCTGACCGGAATGCTTAAAGGTGAATTGACGTTCAAGTTCAACGTCTGAGCGACTTTTCAGTGTAGAGCGTTTAGGGCGGATAAGAACGTCTTTAAAACCTAACTTCAGATCTTCTTCGATACGCATGTGCGGATTCCTGGGGTTAGAGGCAAATTTATTAAAAGCACAACTCCAGTGACGCTATCATACGCACTAATACCTGCTCCGCAAGACTGCGAAATTCTCTTTTTTTACGCTACAATCCTATAAATTTACCTGGTAAAAAGCGGGTAAAGAGAGCTAAACATTGGCTGTTGTAAGTTTGAATTTTAAGCAACTGATTTTAAAAATGAATAATTCCCAGGATCCGATTTAATGGGGTATATCGTCGCATTAACCGGCGGCATCGGTAGTGGTAAAAGCACCGTTGCGCAGGCGTTTGCTCGTCTCGGCATCACGATTATCGATGCCGACATCATTGCCCGTCAGGTGGTAGAACCCAATACACCCGCCTTAAACGCCATCGAAGCGCATTTTGGTCGCAGTGTTATACAGGCTGACGGCACCCTGAATCGTCGGCAGCTGCGCGAGTGCATATTTTCCGATCCTGTGGAAAAAGCCTGGCTTAATGCCCTGCTCCACCCCATTATCCACCAGGAAACCCAGCGTCAAATTGCCGCAGCCCGTTCGCCCTATGTGTTGTGGGTGGTCCCGTTACTGGTTGAAAATCAGCTTCATAATAAAGCAGACAGAACGCTGGTGATTGACGTTTCCCGCGAAACGCAAATCCAGAGAACCATGGCGCGTGACCACGTTTCACGCGAGCATGCTGAACAAATTCTTGCCGCACAGGCCACGCGCGAAGCGCGCCTCGCCGTTGCGGATGATGTTATTGATAATAACGGCGCACCAGATGCCATTGCATCGGATGTTGCTCGTCTGCACGCGCAGTATCTGACCTTCGCCGCGCAGGCCGTTGCACAGGAAAAACCATAATGTCGACTCATATCCTTTTTGAGCACCCGCTTAACGAAAAAATGCGTACCTGGCTACGCATAGAATTCCTTATTCAACAGCTTTCACAACATCTGCCCGTCAACGATCACGCCACCGCGCTGCATTTTTTCCGCAACGTGGGCGATCTGCTGGATGTGATTGAACGCGGCGATGTCCGCACGGAGCTGTTGAAAGAGCTGGAGCGCCAGCAGCGTAAATTGCAGGCCTGGGCCGAAGTCCCGGGCGTCGATCAAAGTCGCATCGACGCTCTACGCCAGCAGCTGAAAAACAGCAGCACAACGCTGATGGCTGCGCCGCGCGTTGGGCAGTTTTTACGAGAGGACCGTCTCATTGCGCTGGTGCGCCAGCGCCTGAGCATACCGGGCGGGTGCTGTAGCTTTGACCTGCCAACGCTGCATATGTGGTTGCACATGCCGCAGGAGCAGCGCGATCGTCAGGTAAACAGCTGGCTGGGCAGCCTGGAGCCGATGAACCAGACGTTATCGCTGATCCTCGATCTTGTGCGTAACTCTGCCCCGTTCCGCAAGCAAACCAGTCTCAACGGTTTCTATCAGGACAACGGCGACGACGCCGATCTTCTGCGTCTGAATCTGGCTCTTGGCGAGCAGCTTTACCCGCAAATTTCCGGGCATAAAAGCCGTTTCGCGATCCGCTTCATGCCGCTGGACACTGAACATGGCACCGTGCCGGAACGCCTCGATTTTGAACTGGCCTGTTGTTAAGGAGTGCCGATGTCTGACGTAACCACCGTAAACTGCCCAACCTGTGGGAAAACTGTCGTCTGGGGAGAAGTGAGTCCGTTTCGCCCGTTCTGCTGCAAGCGCTGTCAGCTTATAGACCTGGGCGAATGGGCGGCGGAAGAGAAACGCATTCCCAGCGAAGGCGATCTCTCCGATAGCGATGACTGGAGCGAGAACCAGCAGTAGCGTTCAAAGCCTGCTGGCGCTTCGCTTAGCAGGCCTTCAGGTTGCCCGTTAGCCGGGATATGACGGGCGCATTTGCCGGAGGAAATTTTTCGGCATCACTCGCGTGAAGCGTAACCCAGCCACCCGGTTGCCCCTCTTTACCCCATGGTTCCCCATCCCAGCTTTCCACCAGCCAGAACCACAGCGTGATGTGCCTGTCCGGAAACTGGTATTCCAGCTTATCAAACAGCGTTGCGCCAAGCGGAGTAATGCCGACCTCTTCCTGAAGCTCGCGCACCAGCGCCTGCTCCGGTGTTTCACCGGATTCAATTTTCCCGCCCGGAAATTCCCATTTGTTCGCCATGTGCGCATCGGCGGCGCGTTGGGTTATAAAGATCTGATTTTGCGGGTTGCGAATGATCCCGACAGCAATTTGCAGTGTTTTCATCGTGTCACGTCCATAAAAAAGGCGCAGAAGTCTGCGCCTTTTCGAGTGGTTATGTCTTAGCTCAGGCGGCCGTGGCACGCCTTGTATTTTTTGCCGGAACCGCATGGGCACGGATCGTTACGACCGACCTTACGATCGCCCGTCTGCGCGGCGATTGCCGCTGCGGCTTCGCTTTCATCGGTCTGGTGGCTCAGCTGCTGCATCTGCGCCAGACGCTCAGCTTCTTCACGGCGCTGCTGCTCCATCGCTTCCACCTCTTCCGGCATACGCACCTGAACTTTGCTCAGGGTGCTGATGACTTCATACTTCAGCGATTCCAGCATGGCAGCAAACATGGCGAAGGATTCACGCTTGTACTCCTGCTTCGGATCTTTCTGCGCATAACCACGCAGGTGGATACCCTGACGCAGGTAGTCCATTGCCGCAAGGTGCTCTTTCCACAGGGAATCCAGCGTCTGCAACATAACGCCTTTCTCGAAGTGACGCATCATCTCAGCGCCAACCACTTCTTCTTTACGCTTGTAAACGTCCAGCGCGGTTTCGTAGATACGCTCGCGCAGCGTCTCTTCGTGCAGCTCAGGCTCTTTGTCCAGCCACTCTTTGATTGGCAGCTCGAGGTCGAAGTCATTTTTCAGACGTTCCTGCAAGCCTTCGATATCCCACATCTCTTCCAGAGACTGCGGCGGAATGTGCGCGTCGATAGTGGCTTTGAACACATCTTCACGAATGCTGTTGATGGTTTCGCTCACGTCAGACACGTCCAGCAGTTCGTTACGCTGGGTGTAGATTGCACGACGCTGGTCGTTGGCCACGTCATCATATTCCAGCAGCTGCTTACGAATATCGAAGTTGCGGCTTTCCACTTTACGCTGGGCGTTGGCAATCGCTTTAGTCACCCACGGGTGCTCAATGGCTTCACCTGGCTTCATGCCCAGTTTACGCATCATGCCGGACACGCGGTCGGAGGCGAAAATACGCATCAGCGCATCTTCCATAGACAGGTAGAAACGGGAAGAACCGGCATCACCCTGACGGCCCGCACGGCCACGCAGCTGGTTATCGATACGACGAGATTCGTGACGCTCGGTACCAATGATGTGCAGACCACCGGATGCCAGCACCGCGTCGTGACGCACCTGCCAGTCGGCTTTGATCTGCGCGATTTGCTCTGGCGTTGGGTTTTCCAGCTCTGCGACTTCAGCCTGCCAGCTACCGCCGAGCATAATATCGGTACCACGACCCGCCATGTTGGTGGCGATGGTCACGGCAGCCGGATAACCCGCCTGAGCTACGATATCCGCTTCTTTTGCGTGGAACTTAGCGTTCAGTACGTTGTGTTTAATGCCCGCTTTGGTCAGCTCGTTAGACACCACTTCGGATTTCTCGATGGAGATAGTCCCCACCAGAACCGGCTGCCCCTTCGCAGTGCGATCGCGAATATCTTCGATGATCGCCTGAATTTTTTCCGCTTCGGTCATGTACACCAGGTCCGGCATGTCCTTACGGATCATTGGACGGTTGGTTGGCACCACCACGGTATCCAGCTTGTAAATAGAGCTGAACTCAAACGCTTCGGTATCTGCGGTACCGGTCATCCCCGCCAGCTTCTCGTACAGACGGAAGTAGTTCTGGAAGGTGATGGATGCCAGCGTCTGGTTTTCGTTTTGAATGTCCACGCCTTCTTTCGCTTCCACGGCCTGGTGCAGGCCATCGGACCAGCGACGGCCCTGCATGGTACGACCGGTGTGTTCATCGACGATGATGACTTCACCGTCTTTCACGATATAGTCAACGTCGCGGGTGAACAGCGCGTGCGCGCGCAGTGCGGCGGTCACGTGGTGCATCAGCATGATGTTGCTTGGGGAATACAGGGACTCGCCCTCTTCCATAATGCCTTCAGCCACCAGCAGCTCTTCGATTTTCACCAGACCGCGTTCGGTCAGGTTCACCTGGCGCGCTTTTTCATCCACGGAGAAGTGACCTTCACCCTGGAAGGTATCGGAGTCTTCTTTCTCCTGACGCAGCAGGTGTGGAATGATTTTGTCGACTTTACGGTACATCTCGGAGCTGTCTTCGGCCGGGCCGGAGATGATAAGCGGGGTACGCGCTTCATCGATCAGAATGGAGTCAACCTCATCCACCAGCGCATAGTGCAGCTTACGCTGGACGCGCTCTTCCGGGCTGAACGCCATGTTGTCGCGCAGGTAGTCGAAGCCGTATTCGTTGTTCGTTCCGTAAGTAATATCCGCGTTATAGGCTTCACGCTTGGCAGGTGCTGGCAGGCCGGACATGTTAATGCCGACGGTCATGCCCAGGAATTCGAACAGTGGACGGTTGTTTTCGGCGTCACGCTGCGCCAGGTAGTCGTTGACGGTAACAACGTGAACGCCTTTCCCGGTCAGCGCGTTCAGGTAGGCCGGCAGCGTAGCGGTCAGAGTTTTACCTTCACCGGTACGCATTTCCGCGATGCAGCGCTCATTGAGCACCATGCCGCCCAGCAGCTGTACGTCGAAGTGACGCATGCCAAACACACGCTTACTCGCCTCACGAACGACGGCAAAGGCTTCCGGGATCAGGCTTTCTAAGGTTTCGCCTTTTTCCAGGCGCGCGCGGAACTCCGCTGTTTTCGCCTTCAGCTCATCATCAGAGAGCTTCTCCATCGCCGGTTCCATACCGTTGATGACGTTTACAGCTTTGCGCATACGGCGCAGGGTACGATCGTTACGACTACCAAAAACTTTGGTTAATAATTTGATTAGCATAATAAATTCTCAAACGCCCCAGACGGGCAGATAAATTAAGGTATTGAAAAAGATTAATTTAGCTGAGGCGCAGAGGCCCGGCACGGATGCCGTGAACCTGGCTAATCCATGTCGAAACAGAGAAGGAGGAAGGGGGAACAAAATCGGTTTGTGCCGTCTGGCTTACGGCCACAGGCGGCTGATTGTCCTGCGTCAGCAGCGCATTAAGCGTATCGAGCAGGGCAAGATGCTGGGCCTGAACCGGCAGCGTTTCTTCAGCAACAGGCATCGTCTGCGGCGCCATCGCGAACGACAGATGGCGGATGACCGTGCGAATGGCGTGTTGCTGCCAGTAATCAACGGAGAAATTGGGACGACGGCTGGCTTCAAGCCAGGCGAGATTAGTAAAATTAACCCGCGTGGTGAGATCGTGTTTGGTCGTCGTGGAACGTGCTGGCGTTGCCGCGTCTGCACTGTTGCTGAGCACAGGCAAGCCGAGACTCGCCGCGACCATCCCTAATAAGAGATGCGGCCAGAAGTAACGTCTGCCAAATTGTCGCCAGCGCGTCAGTATTCCGCTCACTTGCTCCACCACGTTCGCCCGCCGGTGCAGGCTGAATTCAGTTATTCTTTTTTTAGCGCCCAGATATTACCACTAAAGCCAATACACGGCAGCAGGAATGACACCTTGCAGCAGGTAAAAACGGTCAATAATGCAGCGAACACACCGTTATTCGGCACCTGACACGCGCCAGGGGTGAGAGGGGCAAATCAAAGAAAGGCAGAAATAAAAACGACTGGCTTCCCTGGTCGGAGAGAGTACCAGGTGAACCAGTCGCTTTTCTTACGAAACGGGTTTAACCGTTACGCCAGGACCATAGTCGGTGCTTTGAACGCCAGCGGCAGTTCAGCTTCGTCTTCGAAGGTCACATATTCCCAGGCTTCCTGTTTTGCCAGGACTGCCTGCAACAGTTTGTTGTTCAGTGCATGACCGGATTTAAACGCGGTAAAGGCACCAATGATATTGTGACCACACATGAAGAGGTCGCCGATCGCATCCAGCATTTTGTGACGAACAAATTCATCTTCAAAACGCAGGCCGTCTTCGTTCAGTACGCGATAATCGTCAACAACGATGGCACAATCGAAGCTGCCGCCCAGGCACAGGCCGCGGGACTGCAAATATTCGATATCACGCATGAAGCCGAAAGTACGCGCTCGGCTGATCTGACGCATAAACGCATCCGCAGAGAAGTTCATCGCGTAGCGCTGGGTGCTGGAATCAATCGCCGGGTGGTTAAAATCGATGGTGAAGTCCAACGAGAAACCATTGTACGGTTTGAATTCAGCCCATTTGTCGCCATCTTCGACGCGAACGGTCTCTTTAATGCGAACAAATTTCTTCGCGCAGTTCAGTTCTTCGATGCCGGCATCCAGCAGCAAATAAACGAACGGAGCAGCACTCCCGTCCATGATCGGGATTTCTGGCGCATCGACTTCAACAATAATGTTGTCGATACCCAGACCCGCCAGGGCGGCGTTCAGGTGCTCTACGGTAGAAATCCGCACGTCATGCTCGTTCACCAGACAAGTACAGAGCATAGTATCACGCACAGATTTGGCATCGGCCGGAAAATCTACCGGTGGATTCAAGTCGGTGCGACGATAGATGACCCCGGTATTGGCCGGCGCAGGGCGTAACGTCAGTGTGACTTTCTTGCCGGTATGTAAACCGACACCCGTCGCCTGAACGATACGTTTAAGTGTCCTTTGTTTGATCATCGTATAATCTCGCCAAATTAACTATCCAACCGAGAGTGTATATCACTAACGGTGGGCCAGTTTAGCACAAAGAGCGCAAATCCCCAAATTCCAGCCAATTCTTAGTCAGCTTGCTTACGCAGGAACGCCGGGATATCCAGATAATCTGGCTCTTTTGCCGTTTGTGGAGTCGGGTCGTTCACCACTTTTGCCGCTGGTTTTTGCTCCTGAGTCAGAGGCGCCATACCGTGCTGCTGGTAACGATCCATCACCGGCTGCTGAGTCTGTTTGTTGGTTACCAGGGTGATCTCAGGACGCTTGTCCATACCGATACCGGTGGCGACAACAGTCACACGCAGCTCGTCGTTCATTTCCGGATCAAGTGACGTACCGATTACCACGGTCGCGTTGTCAGAGGCGAACGCACGGATGGTGTTACCCACGGTTTCGAACTCATCCAGACGCAGGTCAAAGCCAGCGGTAATGTTGACCAGCACGCCGCGCGCACCGGACAGGTCGATATCTTCCAGCAGTGGAGAAGAGATCGCCATTTCAGCCGCTTCTTCCGCACGGTCTTCGCCGCTTGCCACGCCAGAACCCATCATCGCGTAGCCCATTTCGGACATCACGGTGCGAACGTCAGCAAAGTCAACGTTCATCAGGCCAGGACGGGTAATCAGTTCAGCGATACCCTGAACCGCGCCTTTCAGCACGTCGTTTGCTGCGCCAAAGGCGTCCAGCAGAGAAATACCGCGACCCAGCACTTTCAGCAGCTTGTCGTTCGGGATGGTAATCAGAGAGTCCACGTGCTTGGACAGCTCGGTGATACCCTGCTCCGCGAAAGCCATACGCTTCTTGCCTTCAAAGTTGAAAGGCTTGGTCACGACAGCAACGGTCAGAATACCTAAATCTTTTGCGACTTCCGCCACAACGGGTGCTGCACCGGTACCTGTACCGCCGCCCATACCCGCTGCGATGAAGACCATGTCAGCACCGTCCAGTGCAGCGCGCAGCGCTTCACGATCTTCTTCAGCCGCGTTACGGCCCACTTCCGGGTTAGCCCCTGCTCCCAGACCTTTGGTGATGCCACCACCGATCTGAATGGTCTGGCCAACAGCCGTTTTACGCAGTGCCTGTGCATCGGTGTTCACCGCGAAGAATTCAACACCTTCAATGCGCTCGCGCACCATATGCTCTACGGCGTTACCGCCGCCGCCACCGACGCCGATGACTTTAATCACCGCGTCGTTGGTTAATTCCATTGGTTCAAACATAGTTTCTCTCCGTTGTGCCTGTCGCCCGAGACCGCTAATTCTCTCCGGTCTCTTAAAAAATTAAAATTCTTTTCGCAACCAGGTGTTAAGTCGTTTGACCCACGACCCCACCGAGACGCGTTTTTCCACCTCTGCTTCACCACTTAAATGGGACTCTTTCCCGTAGTGCAGCAGGCCCACCGCCGTTGAATAGTACGGCTCCTGAGCATAATCCGTTAAACCGGTAATATTCAGCGGCGCACCGATACGCACCTGCGTATGGAACACGCGCTGAGCGCAGGCCGCAAGACCTTCAATTTGCGCTGCCCCGCCGGTTAATACAATCCCCGCCGCGAGATGATGTTTCACACCCTGCTGGCGAAGCTGTTCCTGTAACTGCAAAATCTCTTCGTTGACCAGGTTGAGCAGCTCGGTATAGCGCGGCTCAATCACCTCTGCCAGGGTCTGGCGTTGCAGGCTGCGCGGCGGTCGCCCACCTACGCTCGGCACTTCAACGCTTTCGTCTTTGCCGACGATAGAGCCCAGCGCGCAACCATGGCGCACTTTAATCGCCTCTGCGTCGCTCGGTGGCGTACCAAAGGCGTAAGCGATATCGCTGGTCACTACATTCCCGGCATACGGGATCACTTTGGTGTGGCGCAACGCACCGCCGGTATAGACAGCCATGTCCATTGTACCACCACCAATATCCACCACACAGACGCCCAGTTCACGTTCGTCTTCGGTCAGCACGGAATAGCTCGCGGCAAGACCGGCGAAAATAAGTTGGTCAACTTTCAGGCCACAACGTTCAACGGCTTTTACAATGTTCTTCGCCATATCGTTGTGACATGTGATCAGGTGCACTTTTGCCTGCATACGCACGCCCGACAGACCGACCGGATTCTTGATGCCTTCCTGGTAGTCGATCGCGTATTCCTGCGGGATCACATGCAGCACTCGGTGCTCGTCGCGAACGCGCACGGATTTCGCCGTGTGGACAACGTTCTCAACGTCTTCCTGCGTCACTTCTTCTTCAGAAATCGGCACCATACCGATTTCATTCTGGCAGCTGATGTGCTTACCAGAAAGGGCCAGATAGACAGAGGAAATCTGGCAATCTGCCATCAATTCAGCCTGGTCGATGGCGCGCTGAACGCATTTCACCACCGACTCAAGGTCGTTTACCCCACCTTTATCCATACCACGGGACGGGCAGCTGCCCACGCCAATGATATTGACCATACCGTCGGGCAGAACTTCCCCTACTAAAGCGGCAACCTTCGCGGTGCCAATCTCCAGTCCTACTACCAATTTTCTGTCCGTCGACTTGATCATTGTTGTTCTGCCTGTACCTGTGCCTGATTCTGTTGCTGATTAGGTTCCTCGACCGGAGCCGGCTCCCAACCGACTGCTGCGCCTGAGTCATAGCGCAAATCAACGTAGCTTATCCGTTTGCCATCCGTCTGCGCCTGCTGCTGTAAAACCGGGTAAAGTTCTACAAAACGCGCCAGACGTTTCATTGTGTCGCCGCGGCCAAGGTTGAGCTTAATGCCGTTCGTAAGCGTCAGCTGCCAGGAGCGGCGCGCCGTCATCGCAGCTTCTTTTAACGCAAAACGATCCTTAGCCAGCACCTGCCCCATCTCACGAAAACCCTGCAAGACTTCGTTTTCGCTGCCTTCCGGGCCATACAACATCGGTAAATTCTGCTTGTTGACACGATCGCTCGGGACGCTGAACGAATTTCCGTCGACGTCAACCATATGCTGATCATTCCAACGCGCAATCGGCACATATTCAACCAGATGAATCTTCAATTCATCAGGCCATTGCTTTCTGACACTCGCCTGTTTAATCCAGGGCAGACGTTCAATCTGACTCTGAATAATGTTGACGTCCTGCGTCATAAAGGTGCCAGGCGACCCCAGTGCCAGAATAGACTGGCGAATGTCATCGTTACGCGTATAGTGACGCTCCCCGGTCACCACCAGCTTCGACAGCGGCAACCGCTGCGCGTCTTCCATCCAGCCCAGCACCATCCAGCCGCTGATAAACACGGTGCACAGCACTCCGAGCAGGAAGATGATACCTGCAAGACGCGTACCATTACTCCGGCGCGAAGAAGTGTATTCTTCTTCCTCGCGGTTGCGCGTGTTCAATGCAGCCTGAGACATATCAGCCCGCCTGGTCCAGAATACGTACGACTAACTGCGAGAAACTCATTCCTGCCTGACGCGCCGCCATTGGCACAAGGCTATGGCTGGTCATACCCGGCGACGTGTTTGCTTCCAGCAGATAAAATTGCCCGTCACCGTCGAGCATCACGTCGATGCGTCCCCAGCCACGGCATCCGAGAACATTCCAGGCTTTAAGCACCAGAGACTGTAATTCGGCTTCGCGTTCTGCTTCAAGGCCCCCAGGACAGAAATATTGCGTCTCATCAGAGAGATACTTCGCCTCATAATCATAGAAGACTCCCGCAGGTTGGATGCGAATTGACGGTAAAATTTCTTCGCCAAGCATCGCGACGGTAAATTCCGGCCCGCTGAGCCATTTTTCAATCAATACTTCTTCATCGTGTTGAAATGCCAATGCTAAAGCGGACGCTAAATCGCCAGCTTTATCCACTTTGGACATTCCCACGCTCGACCCTTCGCGGCTCGGCTTAACAATAACCGGTAAGCCCAGCGCGGCAATGCGTGTATTAATGCTGTCCGACAGGCCTAATTCATATTCGCGACGCGTCAGTGCAACCCATGGCGCAACGGGCAGGCCCGCGCCCTGCCACAGCAGTTTGCTGCGCAGTTTATCCATGGAGATGGCAGATGCCATCACGCCGCTGCCGGTATACGGCATACCGATAAGCTCCAGCAGCCCCTGTAACGTGCCGTCTTCACCGCCGCGACCGTGCAACGCGATGAAGGCTTTATCGAAGCCCATCGCTTTCAGCTGCGTAACGTCTACGTCTTTCGGATCAACCGGGTGCGCGTCGACGCCCCCTTCACGCAGGCCCGCCAGCACGGCAGCGCCCGAATTCAGAGAAACCTCGCGTTCGGCGGAGGTGCCGCCAAACAGGACAGCAATCTTATCAGCCATGACGCTCGTCCTCCTGAGTTTGCGGCTTCAGTTTGATTTCAGCTAAGGTACGGGCGATTTTGCCGATATTTCCCGCACCCTGAATCAGGATCAGATCGTTGCCTGTCAGGACCGGGGCAAGCATTTCTGCTACCTGTGCCGGGTCGGGAACCAGAATAGGATCCACTTTACCTCGTCCACGGATGGTACGACATAAAGAACGACTGTCCGCACCCGGAATCGGATTTTCGCCTGCGGCATAAACGTCCAGCATCAGCAGGGTATCGACCTGCGAAAGCACGTTGGCAAAATCGTCGTACAGATCGCGGGTACGCGTGTAACGGTGCGGCTGGAAGATCATAACCAGATTCTTTTCTGGCCAACCCGCGCGTGCCGCTTTGATGGTGGCGTCCACTTCGGTCGGATGGTGACCGTAGTCGTCTACCAGCATCGCAGAACCTGGCTTACCGTTTACCGGCTCCAGTGGGAATTCACCGAGGAAGTCGAAGCGACGGCCCGTTCCCTGGAAGCTTTCCAGCGCGCGCAGGATCGCCTCATCGTCAATGCCTTCTTCTGTCGCAACCGCCACGGCCGCAGCCGCATTCAGGGCGTTGTGGCGTCCCGGCGCGTTCAGGGTGACACGCAGCAGGTCTTTGTCCTGACGTGCCAGGGTGAAATGCCCCTGCGCACCAATCTGCTTGTAATCTTCTACGCGTACGTCAGCGTCTTCGCTGAAACCATAGGTGGTGATTTGACGCCCGACGCGCGGCAGCAGCTCGCGGATCACCGGATCGTCCACGCACATTACCGCACGGCCATAAAACGGCAGATTGTGCAGAAAATTAATGAAGGTTTGCTTTAAGTTCTCGAAGTCGCCCTGGTAGGTATCCATATGGTCAGCTTCGATATTGGTGACGATCGCCACCATGGGTTGCAGATGCAGGAACGACGCGTCGCTCTCATCCGCTTCCGCAATCAGATAACGGCTGTGACCCAGACGCGCATGTACGCCAGCGGCTTTCACCAGACCGCCGTTGACGAACGTCGGATCGAGACCCGCTTCCGCATAAATGCTGGAAACCATCGCCGTGGTAGTGGTTTTGCCATGCGTACCGGCCACTGCAATGCCGTGACGGAAACGCATCAGTTCCGCCAGCATTTCCGCGCGACGGATCACCGGAATGCGCGCCTCATGCGCCGCAACGATTTCCGGGTTATCGGCGGAAATGGCGCTGGATACCACCACCACGCTCGCATCGCTCACGTTTTCCGGGCGATGATTGAAATAGATAGTCGCCCCAAGCGACGCCAGCTGCTGCGTAACAGGGTTTGGCGCCAGGTCAGACCCGCTGATCTGATAGCCTTCGTTAGCTAACACTTCGGCAATACCGCCCATGCCGGCACCACCGATGCCGACAAAGTGAATGTGCCGGACGCGACGCATCTCGGGCACGATAGAACGCAGTTTTGCCAGTTGTTGTGTATTCATTCTCTAAACGCCATCGACTACTTCAAAAAAATCGTGCAGCGCAACACGCGCTGCGAGAATTATGCCTGGGCTGCCAGGCTCACTTCTTTTGCCACCCGTTCCGTTGCATCCGGGATAGCGGTCGCGCGCGCGCGTTGCGCCATCTCCAGTAATACATCCCGGTTCCAGCCCGCCAGGGTAGTGGCGACCGCCTCAGCGGTAAATTGTGGCTGCTCAAAAATTTTCGCCGCGCCCGCTTTCTCCAGCGGCAGCGCATTCCAGTACTGCTGTCTGTCTTTGTGCTGGAACGGCACGAACAGCGCAGGCAGGCCGGCGGCAGCGATTTCGCTCACCGTCAGCGCGCCCGAACGACAGACCACGACATCGGCCCAGGCATAGGCTGCGGCCATGTCATCAATAAATTCAGTGACCTTATGCTGCGGCTGACCTTCTGTCGCGTAGGCCTGCTCAACGGTCTGCTGTGCGCCCTTCCCGCTCTGGTGCCAGATGGTCACGGCATCACCCAGTTTTGCCGCAACCTGCGGCATCGTCTGGTTTAAGATACGTGCGCCCTGTGAACCGCCAACCACCAGCACACGCACCGGTCCTTCGCGACCGGCCAGACGCACCTCTGGCAGCGCCAGCGCCAGCACGTCTACGCGCACCGGGTTCCCTACGACATCTGCTTTCGGGAATGCTCCTGGGAAAGCCTGCATCACTTTGGTGGCAATTTTCGCCAGCCATTTGTTGGTCAAACCGGCAATACCGTTCTGCTCGTGCAGAACAACGGGGATCCCCAGCGACCACGCCGCCAGCCCACCAGGACCGGAAACGTAACCGCCCATACCCAGTACGACGTCAGGCTTAAAACACTTCATAATGGCGCGCGCCTGACGCCAGGCGTTGAAAATACGCACCGGGGCCAGCAGCAGCGCCTTAATCCCTTTGCCACGAAGGCCGGAAATACGAATAAAGTCGATCTCGATACCGTGCTTCGGTACCAGGTCGGCTTCCATGCGGTCTGCGGTTCCCAGCCAGCGTACCTGCCAGCCCTGATCCATTAAATGGTGCGCAACCGCCAGCCCCGGGAACACGTGTCCGCCGGTACCGCCTGCCATCACCATTAACCGCTTCGGTTGATTCATCGTGAACCTCGTGTAAACGCCTGGGCTTTCTCCAGACGCGTTTCATAATCTATGCGTAACAAAAACATGATGGCCGTCGACATGATCAACAGACTCGAACCACCATAACTGATCAGCGGCAGCGTCAGGCCTTTGGTTGGCAGCATACCCGCTGCGGCCCCAACGTTTACCAGCGCCTGGAAGCTAAACCAGATACCAATTGAGCAGGCCAGGAAACCGGAGAAGCGGTGATCGATCTCCAGCGCTTTACGGCCAATCGACATGGCGCGGAAAGCGACGAAGAATACCATTAATAGCGCCAATACCACACCGATATAACCCAGTTCTTCCCCAATAATGGAGAAGATGAAGTCGGTGTGCGCCTCCGGTAAATACTCCAGTTTTTGCACCGAGTTGCCCAGGCCTTGCCCCCAGACTTCGCCGCGGCCAAACGCCATCAGCGACTGCGTCAGCTGATAGCCGCTGCCGAACGGATCTTCCCACGGGTTCCAGAACGAGGTTACGCGGCGGATACGGTATGGCTCGGCCAGGATCAGCAGCACAACCGCCGAGATCCCCATTCCGATAATGGCGATGAACTGCCACAGCTTTGCGCCCGCCAGGAATAGCATCGCCAGCGTTGTGACAAACAGTACGACTACCGTACCGAGGTCAGGCTGCGCCAGCAGCAGGATCGCGAGCACCAGAATCACGCCCATCGGTTTTAAGAAGCCGCGCAGGTTGTTACGAACCTCGTCAACTTTACGCACCAGGTAGTTCGCCAGGTAGCAGAACAGAGAGAGCTTGGTAAACTCCGCAGGCTGAATACGCAGTGGACCAAAGGCGATCCAGCGCGATGCCCCGTTAACGGAGCTCCCGACCACCAGTACAATCAGCAGCATAATAATCGACGCAATCAGCATGGCCGTACTGTGCCGCTGCCAGAACGTCATCGGCAGGCGTAAGGTGATCATCGCCAGGCAGAACGCCAGAATGATGTACAGCCCGTCACGCTTGGCAAACAGGAACGGATCGTTTGCCAGACGTTGTCCAACGGGCATTGACGCCGAGGTGACCATGATAAAGCCGATTGCTGCCAGCCCCAGCGTGAGCCAGAACAGCATACGGTCATACATGATCAGGCTGTCGGAATCTTTATCCCGGGAAGCCATCACCCAGCCTTTCAGCGCCTCAAACAGCCACACCAGGATGCCAAATCCTGGCAGGCGCGGCATTCTCAGGCGAGGGAGTGAAAAACGCATCAGCCTAACTCCTTCGCCAGGCGGGTAAAGAGATCGCCCCGCTGTTCGAAATTCTTAAATTGGTCGAGGCTGGCGCAGGCAGGCGACAGCAGCACCATATCGCCGGGCTTCACGCGCGGGGCAATAAGGCGCATCGCCTGCTCCATGGTCTCGGTTTGCTCGGCAACCTCAGGACGCAGCGCCGCCAGCTCGCCACCGTCGCGGCCAAAGCAGTACAGGCGCACGTTATCGCCGCCGAGATACGGCTTCAGCGATGAGAAGTCGGCCGATTTACCGTCGCCGCCCAGCAGTAGATGCAGCGTGCCGTCAACGTGCAGGCCGTTCAACGCGGCTTCGGTGCTGCCCACGTTGGTGGCTTTGGAATCATTAATCCAGCGCACGCCGTTATGCTCCAGCGCCAGTTGGAAGCGGTGCGCCAGACCGGTAAAGGTGGTCAGCGCTTTCAGGCTGGACGATCGCGGCAGGCCAACGGCATCCGCAAGCGCCAGCGCCGCCAGGGCATTGGTGTAGTTATGCTGGCCGGAAAGTATCATCTCTTTCACGTTCAGCACCTTCTCACCTTTCACCCGCAGCCAGGTTTCGCCCTGCTGACGGTTGAGGTGATAGTCACCCATGTTAATACCGAAGCTAATGCAGCGATCGTCCGCGCCGCGCACCGGCATGGTGAGCGCATCATCGGCGTTCACCACGCAAACGTTGGCATTTTCATAGACGCGCAGCTTGGCCGCGCGGTACTGCTGCAAGCCGAACGGGTAGCGGTCCATATGATCTTCGGTGACGTTAAGGATCGTCGCCGCCGCCGCATGCAGACTTGAGGTAGTTTCCAGCTGGAAACTGGAAAGCTCCAGTACAAACAGCTCACACCCTTTATCGAGCAGCATCAACGCGGGCAGACCAATGTTACCGCCCACGCCGACATTTTTACCCGCCGCTTTCGCCATCTCACCCACCAGCGTGGTGACGGTGCTTTTACCGTTTGAACCGGTAATGGCAACGATCGGGGCCTGCGCCTCCCGGCAGAACAGTTCGATATCGCCAACGATCTCAACCCCGGCATCCGCCGCGGCGCTCAGCGAAGGATGCGCCAGCGCCATGCCCGGGCTGGCAACAATCAGATCCGCGGCCAGCAGCCACTCATCATTCAGACCACCCAGGTGGCGTTCAACCTGCTCCGGCAACTTGTCCAGACCCGGCGGAGAGACACGCGTATCCATCACGCGCGGCGTCACGCCACGCGCAAGGAAAAAGTCCACGCAGGAGAGCCCGGTCAGGCCCAACCCGATGATAACGACTTTTTTGCCCTGGTAATCTGCCATGATTAACGTACCTTCAGCGTTGCCAGGCCAATCAGCACCAGCATCAGCGAAATAATCCAGAAGCGCACAATGACGCGCGGCTCCGGCCAGCCTTTCAGTTCATAGTGGTGGTGAATCGGTGCCATACGGAAGATGCGCTGACCGCGCAGCTTGAAGGAACCGACCTGCAAAATCACCGACAGGGTCTCAACCACAAACACACCCCCCATGATCACCAGCAGGAACTCCTGACGCAGCAGCACGGCGATAATGCCCAGCGCGCCACCCAGGGCCAGCGAACCGACGTCGCCCATAAAGACCTGCGCCGGATAGGTGTTGAACCACAGGAAGCCGAGACCCGCCCCGACAATCGCCGTACAGACGATCACCAGCTCACCCGCGTGACGCAGGTACGGAATGTGCAGGTAGTTAGCAAAGTTCATGTTACCGGTCGCCCACGCTACCAGCGCGAAACCGCCAGCGACAAAAACGGTTGGCATGATGGCCAGGCCATCCAGACCATCGGTCAGGTTGACGGCGTTACCGGTGCCGACGATGACAAAATAGGCCAGCAGGATGTAGAACAGCCCCAGCTGCGGCATCACGTCTTTGAAGAACGGCACCACCAGCTCGGTGGCCGGGGTATCTTTACCCGCCAGGTACAGCGCGAACGCCACGCCCAGCGCAATCACCGACATCCAGAAATACTTCCAGCGGGCGATCAGGCCTTTGGTGTCTTTACGCACGACTTTGCGGTAGTCATCCACGAAGCCGATGATCCCGTAGCCAACCAGAACCGTCAGCACGCACCAGACGTACGGGTTAGACGGATAAGCCCACAGCAGAACGGACACCACAATGGCGGTCAGGATCATGATCCCACCCATGGTCGGCGTACCGCGCTTGCTGAAATGCGATTCCGGACCGTCGTTACGCACAACCTGGCCGAAAGAGAGTTTTTGCAGACGGGCAATCATGCGCGGGCCCATCCACAGCGAGATGAACAGCGCAGTCAGCAGGCTGACGATGGCGCGAAACGTCAGATAGGAAAAGACGTTAAAGCCTGAATAATATTTGACCAAATGTTCGGCCAGCCAAACTAACATGTCCCGTTCTCCTGTAATGCGTGCACAACCTCTTCCATGGCGGCACTACGTGAACCTTTAACTAAAACAGTCACAATTTGTTTTTCTGCAATCAGCGCCTTCAGGCGTTCAATCAGTGCAGATTTATCGGCAAAATGTTCGCCAACTTCACTGGCATCAGAAATAGCCTTGCTCAGCGTGCCGGCGCTCAGTACGCGGTCAAGTCCTGCCGCTTTCGCCGCTTCGCCAACCTGAATATGGCAGGCTTCGCTTTCATCACCCAGCTCGGCCATATCGCCCACAACCATCACCCGATAGCCCGGCATTTCAGACAGTACCTGCACGGCCGCCGTCATGGAGCCGACGTTGGCGTTGTAGGAGTCATCCAGCAGCAGTTTGTTTTCAGCCAACTGAATTGGGAACAGACGACCCGGCACGGCGTTTAAGTTTGCCAGACCTGCTTTGATCGCATCGTGTGAAGCACCTACCGCCATCGACAGCGCTGCCGCGGCAAGCGCGTTGGCGATGTTATGACGACCCGGCAGCGGGAGCAGCACGTCAATGTCGCCCGTTGGGGTAGAGAGGGTGAACTCAGTACCGTGTGACGTCACATGAATGTTGGTCGCCGAAAAATCGCTGTTTGCCGCGTTTGGCGAGAAGCGCCAGGTCTTGCGTGATCCGATGATGTTCTGCCAGTTCAGCCAGTCGTTGTTATCGGCGTTCATGATGGCGATGCCGTCATCCGGCAGGCCGGTATAGATTTCACCTTTCGCTTTCGCCACGCCTTGCAGCGAACCAAAACCTTCAAGGTGTGCCGCCGCCAGGTTATTCACCAGCGCCGCTTCCGGACGCGTCAGGCTCACGGTCCAGGCGATTTCGCCCTGGTGGTTAGCCCCTAACTCAATCACCGCATATTCATGCTCTTTGCTCAGGCGCAGCAGCGTCATCGGCACGCCGATGTCGTTGTTAAGGTTGCCCGCCGTGTAAAGCGTGTTGCCGCACTGGCTGAGGATGGCCGCCGTCATCTCCTTAACGGAGGTTTTTCCCGACGAGCCCGTCAGCGCCACTACGCGGGTCGGCACCTGCTGGCGAACCCATGCCGCCAGCTCGCCAAACGCCAGGCGCGTATCTTTCACCACAATCTGCGGCAGATCGATATCGAGCTTGCGGCTGACCAGCAGCGCGCCGGCACCGTTATCTTTGGCCTGCTGTGCAAAATCGTGGGCGTCAAAACGTTCGCCCTTCAGCGCCACAAACAGGCAGCCCGCAGTCACTTTACGGGTGTCGGTGGTCACGGCCTCGATGGTCAGATCCTGACCATGCAGTGCCCCCTGCAATACCGCAGCGGCCTGGCTTAAGGTAATGCTAATCATGCCACCACTCCCAGCAGACGCGCTGCCGTCACGCGGTCCGAGTAATCCAGACGACGATTGCCGACTATCTGATAATCTTCATGACCCTTACCGGCCAGCAGAACCACATCATTCTCCTGCGCCTGCATAATGGCGTTAGTCACGGCCTCCGCACGGCCTTCGACCACGCGCGCGCGGCCCGCATCCAGCATGCCGGCCAGAATGTCGTTGATGATGGCACGCGGCTCTTCGGTACGCGGGTTGTCATCGGTCACCACCGGAATATCCGCGAACTGCTCGGCAATCGCGCCCATCAGCGGTCGTTTGCCCTTGTCACGATCGCCGCCGCAGCCAAATACGCACCAGAGCTTGCCTGCGCAGTGCAGACGCGCCGCTTCCAGCGCTTTTTCCAGCGCATCCGGCGTGTGGGCGTAATCCACCACCACCGTCGGCTTGCCCGGCGCGCTGAACACTTCCATTCGGCCACAAACCGGTTGCAGACGCTCAGCCGTTTTCAGTAGATCCGCCATCGGGTAACCCAGCGCCAGCAGCGTCGCCAGCGCCAGCAGCAGGTTGCTGACGTTGAAGGCCCCCATCAGGCGGCTTTCGATCTCACCGTCGCCCCAGGTGGAAGCAAAGCGGATCGTCGCCCCGCTATCGTGGTAGTTCACCTCGACCGCCTTCAGCCAGCGGCCACGGCAGTTCGGGTTAATATGATCTTCCATCGACACCGCTACCGCATCCGGCAGTTTTTCCAGCCAGCGGCGACCGACTTCGTCGTCGGCGTTAATGATCGCCTGTCCGTGGTGGTGAGTGGAATAGAGCAGCCATTTCGCCGCTTCGTAGTGTTCCATATCACCGTGATAATCAAGGTGATCGCGGCTCAGGTTGGTAAAGACGGAGGCGGCAAATTTCAGCGCCGCCACGCGATGTTGTACCAGGCCATGGGAAGAGACTTCCATCGCGGCAAAGGTCGCCCCCTGCTCTGCAAGGCCCGCCAGCACACGCTGCACGTCAACCGCCGAGCCGGTGGTGTTTTCCGTCGGGCTGACTTTGCCCAGAAGACCGTTCCCCACCGTGCCCATGACGGCGCCGGTTTCGCCCAGCAGTTGCGCCCACTGCGCCATCAGCTGGGTTGTGGTGGTTTTTCCGTTGGTTCCTGTCACGCCAACCAGCTTTAACTGGTCGGAAGGTTCGTGGTAAAAACGTCCTGCCAGCGCGGAGAGACGCTCATTCAGCTGGCTGAGATAGATGACCGGCACGCCGTGCATTTCACGGATCTCACCGTCTGTTGCCTCATCTTTGGCCTCTGCAATAACGGCAGCAACACCTTGCGCAATCGCCTGCGGGATATAACGACGCCCGTCCGCCTGATGACCTACCACTGCCACAAAAAGATCGCCAGCAGCCGCTACGCGGCTGTCCAGTACCATCTCTCGCAGTGCTCGCGCAGGTAGCATTGGCACCCACGGAGCAAGAAGGTCGCGCAAATTACGATCTGCCACCTGTTCCCTCGCCTTGATTAATTACAAATTCACTTTTTTCGCCCGTCGCCAGCGCATCCGGTTCTATGTTCATGGTGCGCAACACGCCGCCCATAATAGCCCCGAATACAGGCGCGGAGACGGCGCCGCCGTAGTACTTACCCGCCTGCGGATCGTTAATGACAACCACCAGCGCAAAACGCGGATTGCTTGCAGGCGCTACGCCTGCGGTATAGGCAATGTATTTGTTGATATAGCGGCCGTCCGGCCCCACTTTTTTAGCCGTACCGGTTTTAATGGCGATACGGTAGCCCTTAATCGCGGCCTTCACGCCGCCACCGCCAGGCAGCGCAACGCTTTCCATCATATGCACAACGGTACGCACGATAGATTCAGGGAAAACACGCTCACCCGGAACCGGTGGATCAACTTTGGTGATCGACAGCGGGCGATAAATGCCATAGCTGCCAATCGTTGCGTAGACTCGCGCTAACTGTAACGGGGTTACCATTAGCCCGTAGCCGAAAGAGAAGGTGGCCCTCTCTATGTCAGACCACCGTTGTTTTTGAGGATATAAGCCACTGCGTTCTCCGACCAACCCCAAATTGGTCGCCTTTCCCAGCCCAAAACGTGAGTAAGTATCTACTAACGCTGAGGACGGCATCGCTAACGCCAGCTTTGACACACCGACGTTACTCGACTTCTGTAAGACCCCGGTCAGGGTCAGTTCGCTGTACCGCGCCACGTCTTTGATTTCGTGACCGTTAATTCGGTAAGGGATCGTATTCAGAACGGTATTTTCGTTGACGATGCCTCGCTGTAGAGCCGTCATCACCACCATCGGTTTTACGGTTGAGCCGGGTTCAAACACATCGGTGATTGAGCGGTTACGCATCGCATCTTTTGCTGTACCGGCAAAATTATTTGGATTGTATGAAGGGCTACTGGCCATCGCCAGCACTTCACCTGTCGCCACATCCACCAGCACGGCACTGCCCGATTCCGCTTTGTTAAACGCGACGGCGTTGTTCAGCTCGCGGTAGACCAGCGCCTGCAAGCGCTCATCAATACTCAGAGCAAGGTTGTGCGCGGCCTGGCTGTCTGTCGAGGAAATGTCTTCAATGACGCGGCCATAACGGTCTTTACGTACGATTCGCTCGCCGGGCTGGCCGGTCAGCCATTTATCGAAGCTTTTTTCAACGCCCTCGATCCCCTGGCTGTCGACGTTAGTGAAGCCAATGAGGTGAGCGGTTACTTCGCCGGAAGGATAGTAGCGGCGGGATTCTTCACGAAGATGAATGCCCGGCAGCTTCAGCTTTTTAATATAGTCAGCCATATCAGGGTTTACCTGACGGGCCAGATAGATAAAGCGCCCTTTCGGGTTGGCATTCACGCGGGAAGCCAGCTGGTCCAGCGGCATTTTTAACGCGTCTGCGAGCGCCTTCCAGCGGTTATCCAGCGAGATCCCGCCGGCGTCGTGCAGTTCCTTCGGATCGGCCCAGATCGCCTTCACCGGCACGCTTACCGCCAGCGGACGGCCGGAGCGGTCGGTGATCATCCCACGAGAGGTAGAGACTTCCTGCACGCGCAGAGAACGCATATCACCCTGACGCACCAGCATGTCGGGCGCGATGATTTGCAGCCACGCCACGCGGCCCAGCAGGAAACCCAGCGCCAGTAAAATGCAGCCGCAAAGCAACGCAAAACGCCAACTGACAAAGTTGGCCTGTTCTTCCTGACGTTTTGGTTTTAGCGTTTTTGCCGCTGCTTTCATGCGTCGCGTTTTCCCTTATTTTTGTACTACGATATTTTCCTGCGAAGGATCAACATGCTGCAATTGCAGCTTTTCCGTTGCGATCCGTTCAACCCGGCTGTGATCGCCGAGCGCATTTTCTTCAAGGATCAGGTTTCGCCATTCAATATCCAGCGCATCGCGTTCCAGCACCATCTGCTCGCGCTGCGCAGTCAATAAACGGGTATGGTGCGCGGTAGTGACCACCATGATTGCCGTCACAATGATGCAAATGAACAAGCAGAGTGGCAGCTTCCCAAACCGCAAAAGATCGTCGCCGATCACGCCAGGCAAGGCATGGCGCTCGTTGCTTCCTAACGATCCCTTAACTTTGCTTAGGGTCTCTGTCACTCTGCCGATCATGCGTTCGTCCTCTCTGCAATGCGCAGCACTGAACTACGGGCACGTGGATTCTCTGCCACCTCTTCTTCGCCCGGCATCAACTTGCCTAATGCTCGTAACTGACGGCCGCCCAGTTTCCTGAGTTGTTCTTCCGTCATCGGCAGCCCCGCTGGAACCTGTGGACCGCGGCTCTGTTCACGCATAAAGCGCTTCACGATGCGATCTTCCAGCGAATGGAAGCTGATGATGGATAACCGCCCACCCGGGGCCAGCACGTCGAGCGAGCTTTTTAGCGCCAGCTCTATTTCCTCCAGTTCACTGTTTACCCAGATGCGAACCGCCTGGAAGGTACGGGTCGCAGGATGTTTGTGCTTATCCTTCACCGGCGTTGCCGCCGCGATGACTTCTGCCAGCTCTTTAGTGCGAGTCATTGGCTCAATACGGTTGCGCTCAACGATGGCGCGCGCGATACGTTTGCCAAAACGCTCTTCGCCGAAGGTTTTAATCACCCAGGCGATATCCGCTTCGTCGGCGGTTTGTAACCACTCGGCGGCAGACTGACCGCGGGTGGGGTCCATACGCATATCCAGCGGACCGTCGCGCATAAAGGAGAAGCCGCGTTCTGCATCATCAAGCTGTGGTGAAGAGACGCCAAGATCGAGGAGGATCCCGTCGATTTTGCCGGTCAGGTCGCGCTCGGCAACATAATCCGCAAGCGCAGAGAAAGGTCCATGCACGATGGAAAAGCGAGGGTCATCGATGGTTTGCGCAACGGCAATCGCCTGCGGATCGCGGTCAATTGCCAGCAGGCGTCCTTCCGCTCCAAGCTGAGAGAGGATCAAACGCGAGTGACCACCGCGACCAAAAGTGCCATCGATATAGATGCCGTCCGGACGAATATTCAGGCCGTTAACGGCCTCGTCCAGCAGCACCGTTGTATGTTTATAATTTTCCATCATATTTATAGTGACAAGTCCTGCAACCGTTCCGACAATGTTGCGGAATCAGATTGCTCAGCGTCGATATCTTCCTTGACCTGTTGATACCAGGTCGTTTCGTCCCACAGTTCAAACTTGTTGAACTGCCCGACCAGCATCACTTCTTTTGTCAGACCAGCATGTTGCCGCAACACCGGCGCAATCAATAATCGCCCGGCGCTATCCATCTGACATTCACTGGCATGACCCAATAACAGCCGCTGCACGCGGCGTTCCTGCGGGTTCATGCTCGACAGTCGCGACAGCTTTTGCTCAATGATTTCCCATTCAGGCAAAGGGTAAAGCAGCAGGCAGGGGGAGTTGATGTCAATGGTGCAAACCAGTTGACCCGAAGCGTTCTCAATCAGCTGGTCGCGGTATCGGGTTGGTACCGATAAACGCCCTTTACTGTCGAGATTGACTAACGTTGCTCCACGGAACATGCCAGCCTCACCCCTCCTCACCACTTTAACCCACAAATTCCCACCTGAAGGAGTTTACGGAGCGAGGGAAAAGCTTGTCAAGCCAGGACTCTCTCTATACCGGGGCGAAAGCACCGTATTTACAGAGCAAGAGTGACCTGGCTAATAACTACACAACTGGCGAGGCAAAATTAACGTTATGAATATTTGTAAGAAAAAAACCGAATATGCACACGAGCGTTAAGACTCACTCAATATCATCGCAGGGAAATATAAAGTGTCAGTTTGCGACGCGGGCAGCATTTTAAGGCATATTGGCGGGTGATGACAGCCTCAGATGAGCGATAAGGCGATAAGGTGCCCTTCAGGTGCCGTAAGGGCTGGAGACGTTTTAAAAAATGGCTGAATATTCATCGGCTGGCGCCTGTTTGTAACAAAACAATACAAAGAAAATCTTTTATAAAGCAATAAAGGGTCTTTTATAAGCCAAAAAAGATTCAGAAAAATAGCAGGCTATCTTTCATAAGGAATAATCTTAATTTTTATCCGGATTTTAATTTACGTAATAAATGTACAGTTAGGGGGCAGTTTTCACTCCCCCCACTGAGATATTAATGACGGCTCAAAATTCCGCGCCGATAGAGATTACGTTTGATGCGCGTCAGCCCGGGTTTCGGCTTACGGGGTTCATCCAGGCTTGCCAGAACGATCTCCAGCACCCGCTCGGCGACGTCGCGGTGGCGCTGGGCCACGGCCAGCACCGGACATTGCAGGAAGTCGAGCAGTTCGTTATCGCCGAAGGTCGCAATCGCCAGATCGGATGGCAGCTTGCCATCGCGACGTAATGTGACGTCCATGACCCCCTGCAACAGGGCAAACGAGGTGGTAAACAGGGCCTGCGGCATGGGGTGCGTTTCCAGCCATTTTTCGAACAGCTGAGCAGCCGCTTCGCGCTCATAGCTGTTGGCATACAGATAGTGAACGTCACGCGGATCGTCTTTCCATGCGGTACGGAACCCTTGTTCACGCAGGAAGCTCACGGAGAGTTCAGGCAACGCGCCAAGATACAGTACCGTTTCAGCCGGGAAGGTACGCAGCTCGGCAGCCAGCATTTCTGCATCGTCCTGATCGGCACCCACAACGCTGGTGAAATGCTCACGGTCAAGCGCACGATCCAGCGCCACAATAGGGAACGGATCGTTCGCCCAGCGCTGATAGAAAGGATGCTCCGGTGGTAAAGAGGTCGACACGATGATGGCGTCAACCTGACGTTGCAGCAGATGCTCAATGCAACGCATTTCGTTGTCGGGCTGATCCTCGGAGCAGGCAATCAGCAGCTGATAGCCACGCTGGCGAGCCTGACGTTCCAGATAGTTGGCGATGCGGGTGTAGCTGGTGTTTTCCAGGTCCGGGATCACCAGGCCAATCGAGCGGGTGCGCCCGGCACGTAAACCTGCGGCGACAGCATTCGGATGGTAATTATGCTCACGAACGACTGCCATCACTTTTTCAACGGTCTTATCGCTGACACGATACTGCTTTGCTTTACCGTTAATCACATAGCTGGCCGTGGTTCTCGACACGCCGGCGAGCCGGGCGATTTCATCCAGTTTCACAATTGCCTCTCAAAAAAGAAAAAAGTCCATGGCCCTGTCAAGGTTATGGTTAAATATTTTAACATCTAAACGCAGAATAGCCTTCACGGCAACCGCTTTTGTCTGCGTTGTCGGCGGATTACGCAAAAAAAAGCCCGGCTTTGGCTACCGGGCTGAAAGAGGCGAACCTTTTGCGCTACTCACGCATAATTTTATCGCCGCGCGAGAGGCCAACAACGCCAGAGCGCGCAACTTCAACTATTTTTGCCACATCCCTGACAGACGCCAGGAATGCGTCCAGCTTATCGCTCGTTCCGGCAAGCTGCACAGTATATATAGAAGGCGTGACGTCGATGATCTGCCCACGGAAGATATCCGTGTTGCGTTTGACCTCTTCACGGCCATAACCGCTGGCCTGGATTTTCACCAGCATCACTTCACGTTCAACGTAAGCCCCCTGCCCCAGCTCGCTGACGCGCAACACGTCCACCAGCTTATGCAGCTGCTTTTCGATCTGCTCAAGCACTTTCGCATCGCCGACGGTCTGGATCGTCATGCGGGAGAGCGTGGGATCGTCGGTCGGTGCAACGGTCAGGCTTTCAATGTTGTAGCCACGCTGCGCAAAAAGCCCAATGACGCGCGACAGTGCGCCCGACTCATTTTCCAGTAATACAGATAATATCCGGCGCATATCAGGTTCTCTCCGTTTTGCTTAACCACATTTCATCCATACCACCGCCGCGAATATGCATCGGATAAACGTGTTCTGAGCCGTCAACGATCACGTCCATGAAGACGAGGCGATTGTTTTTAACGTGCTCAAGCGCTTCGCCGAGCTTCGCTTCCAGCTCTGACGGATCGGTTACCCGCATGCCAATATGGCCATAGGCTTCAGCCAGACGGACAAAATCCGGAAGTGACCTCATATAAGACTGAGAGTGACGGCCGGAATAAATCATATCCTGCCACTGCTTCACCATCCCGAGGTAACCGTTATTCAGGTTCAGCACCAGCACTGGCAGCTCATATTGCAGCGCGGTAGAAAGCTCCTGAATATTCATCTGAATACTGCCGTCACCCGTCACGCATATGACCGTTTCGTTCGGCAGCGCCAGCTTTACCCCCAGCGCGGCGGGCAGGCCAAAGCCCATCGTGCCCAGCCCGCCTGAGTTGATCCAGCGACGCGGTTTATCAAACGGGTAATACAGCGCAGCGAACATCTGATGCTGGCCCACGTCAGACGTCACATACGCATCGCCGTTCGTCAGACGCCAGATCGTTTCGATCACCGCCTGCGGCTTGATGCTCTCACTGTGCGTGTCGTATTTAAGGCACTGACGGCTCCGCCATAGCTCGATTTGCTGCCACCAGTCGCGGATCTCGTCCAGCGGTTGAGACGCGGATTCCTGCGCCAGCAGATCTAACATCTGCTCCAGCACCTGACGGGCGTCACCCACGATCGGCACATCCGCCGGCACCGTTTTAGAGATAGAGGTAGGATCGATATCAATGTGCAGCACCGTCGCATTCGGACAGTATTTCGCCAGGTTATTGGTGGTGCGATCGTCAAAACGCACGCCGACGGCAAAAATCACGTCAGCGTTGTGCATTGTCATATTGGCTTCATAGGTGCCATGCATACCCAGCATGCCCAGCGCCTGACGGTGGGTAGCCGGGAATGCCCCCAGCCCCATCAGCGATGACGCGACAGGAAGATTAAGCTTCCCGATCAGTTCGCGTAGTTGCGTTTCACAGGCCGCATTGACGGCGCCGCCGCCCACATAGACTACCGGCTTTTTCGCAGCCAGCAGGGTTTGCAGCGCACGCTTAATCTGTCCTTTGTGCCCTTGCGTCGTTGGATTATACGAACGCATGCTCACCGACTCAGGCCACAGGTAAGGCAGTTTGTTCGCCGGGTTGAGAATATCTTTTGGCAGATCGACGACCACGGGCCCGGGACGACCGCTGGCGGCCAGCCAGAAGGCTTTTTTCAGTACGCCGGGGATGTCTTCAGTTTGCTTAACCAGAAAGCTGTGCTTCACCACGGGGCGTGAGATCCCCACCATGTCGCACTCCTGAAACGCATCATAGCCAATCAGTGACGTCGCCACCTGTCCGGAAAGAATGACCAGCGGAATGGAATCCATATACGCCGTCGCGATGCCGGTAATGGCATTGGTCGCCCCCGGCCCGGAAGTGACCAGCACAACACCCACTTCGCCCGTGGCGCGGGCCAGACCGTCAGCCATATGCACAGCGGCCTGTTCATGACGCACCAGAACATGATCGATACCGCCTACCGTGTGCAGCGCGTCATAGATATCGAGAACTGCGCCTCCAGGATAGCCGAACACCTGCTTCACGCCCTGATCGATAAGCGATCGGACGACCATTTCCGCGCCAGACAACATCTCCATGCTTTGCCTCCAGGCTTTTGTTATAGACGGTCTACAGAATTCATTTCCGCGCCGTCTTCTGACAGGGTTAACCCATCTTATAATTTGCAGAGTGATTGCTACCTTAACCGCTCGTTATGAGGCAGGCAATTAGCAAACCGGAAACGGGAATGAGTAAGAAAAGCAGAATAAACAGGTGTCAGATACGAATATGGTGTATTCGTCTGGAATGCGTGGAGACAATAATAATTCATCTCTTAAAAAGAGGAGGGATCAGGAAATCATCTATTTTTGAGCATGTCTGAGTGAGTGAGAAAAATGAAAGCAGAACAAAATTTTGCCCGCATGAAAAATCACAGAATAAACCGCACGGTGCCATGCGGTTTATTCACCCGAATTTAGCGACGACAAATAGCGATCAGCAGCTCTTCCATCCACTGATGCCCTTTATCCCGACCCGCGGCTTCATGCCATGAAAGGTAACAGGTACGGCTATTAAGCTTGAGCGGCAGAGGTAAAATTTGCAGGTCCAGCGAATCGGAGAACTCTTCAGCAAGCCAGCGCGGTGCGATGGCGACTAAATGGGTCTGAGAAACGACGTTTAATACGCTGACCATGGCCATCCCCTGATAGGCCACGCTGGCTTGTTTATCGGCAGTGTCATACCACGGCTGACTGAATGAGGCATATCGGTCAAGCGCAACAACGGCGTGCTGCTCGCTGTAAACATCGCTTTCACGCAGCGGCGAATTCATACGGGGATGTTTTTTACTGGCAACTAATACCATTTCATCTTTGAACAATGGAACGCAGGCAAATTCTGGACGGCGGAACTCTTCATAGCCCAGAACAAACTCTGTTTCCTGATAACGAAGCTGGTGTTCAGTGTTTTGATTTAATGATGATTTAAAAACGAGGTGAATATTTGGGGCGATCTGTTCAACTTTATTATATATAACAGACGTCAAATAATTGTCTAACGGACTGCAAACACAGAGATGGAAAACTCGCTCACTGCTTAAGGGTTCAAAGCCCGAACCGGGAAGCTCATTTTGAACCAGCTGTAGCGCCTGACGAATCGAACCGAATAGCTGGAATGCACGCGCCGTGGGCTGTATCCCCCGTCCATAACGTACAAATAACTCGTCGTTAAACATCACCTTAAGTCTGGCTACGGCATTACTCACGGCAGGTTGAGACATTCCCAGAGATTGCGCTGCTCGTGTAATATTCTGCTCCTGCATCACTGCATCAAATACCGTTAACAAGTTAAGATCCACTGTGCGTAACTGAGGCTTAACCCCATCATAAGACTGTGGTTGGTTAATATTATTTTCTGGCATTTCTGACTCCACCGTCACGCTAAATTCCCTTTGCCAAAGTACAGTAATAAGTTCGAAAAATATGATTTACCATGCATATACAACAAGCGAAAGAGAATTATTTAAAATTCGGAATATATAAAGAGCCCTCGTTTCTGGCGTGGCATTACGCCGCCCAAAAACGAAGCGCTAAAAACATTCAAATGATATCTTAAACTTTAATGCAGGCATGAAACCATAAACCAGACAAATACACAATCACCGCCCTCGTGAATAACGACTTAAGTATTATTAAACTATTAATGGCATAGGCCGCGCTTTCATTAACAAACTGATATCAATATTGATCATTTACTCACCCGCAACTCATTCACGCCACTTATAAATCAACAAGATGAAACAGATTTCTTTTCACAGCATGTCGGTAAAAATACTGTGTTCAATTGCTACCAATTATATTCAAATTATTCCAGAGATGAATCTTCAGTCCAATAATAGACAATAAAGTCGGTTAGCCATGCCAAAACCAGCACAATTAGCTAACGTACTTACCCTGTACTGAATAGCCGTTTTGCCTGTGAGGGGTTGACATGCGTCAGCGTATCCAGTACCACTAAAAGCATAACGCATTCACCTGGAGCACGATTCATGATTCGCACCCTTCGTTTCACCGGTCTACTACTACTAAACGCATCCACTGTGCGCGGTAGACTGGCGGGCGAAATTCAGCGTTGAATCGTCTTCAGTAAAACTAAAAACCCGCGCCACTGCGCGGGTTTTTTTATGCTCGTAGCAAGGCGCCCTAAGACTGACAAGGACCTAACCCATGAGCCAGCAAGTCGTTATTTTCGATACTACTTTACGTGACGGTGAACAGGCGTTACAGGCGAGCCTGAGTGTTAAAGAGAAACTGCAAATTGCGCTGGCCCTGGAACGCATGGGTGTAGACGTAATGGAGGTCGGTTTTCCTGTCTCGTCGCCGGGTGATTTTGAGTCAGTGCAGACCATCGCCCGCACCATCAAAAACAGCCGCGTGTGCGGTCTGGCGCGCTGCGTTGAGAAAGATATCGATGTGGCCGCGGAATCCCTGAAAGTTGCAGAAGCCTTCCGTATTCATACGTTCATTGCCACCTCACCTATGCACATTGCGACCAAGTTGCGCAGTACGCTGGATGACGTGATCGAACGCGCGGTTTACATGGTCAAACGCGCGCGTAACTACACTGATGACGTTGAATTTTCCTGTGAAGATGCTGGCCGCACGCCGATTGACGATCTGGCCCGCGTGGTGGAAGCCGCCATCAATGCCGGTGCCAGAACCATCAACATCCCGGACACCGTCGGCTACACCATGCCGTTTGAGTTCGCCAACATCATTACCGGCCTGTACGACCGCGTGCCAAATATTGATAAAGCCATCATTTCCGTGCACACCCACGATGATTTGGGTCTGGCGGTGGGTAATGCCATCGCCGCCGTCCACGCCGGCGCGCGTCAGGTTGAAGGCGCAATGAACGGCATTGGTGAACGTGCCGGCAACTGCTCGCTGGAAGAAGTGATCATGGCGATCAAGGTGCGCAAAGACATTATGAACGTGCACACCCGCATTAATCACAACGAAATCTGGCGCACCAGCCAGACCGTGAGCCAGATTTGCAACATGCCGATCCCGGCCAACAAGGCGATTGTTGGAACCGGCGCGTTCGCCCACTCCTCCGGTATTCACCAGGACGGCGTGCTGAAGAACCGTGAAAACTACGAAATCATGACCCCGGAATCCATCGGTCTGAACCAGGTTCAGCTGAACCTGACCTCACGCTCTGGCCGCGCGGCGGTGAAACACCGTATGGAAGAAATGGGCTATCAGGACAGTGATTACAACATGGATCAGCTGTACGACGCCTTCCTGAAGCTGGCCGACAAGAAAGGCCAGGTATTCGATTACGACCTGGAAGCGCTGGCATTCATCAACAAGCAGCAGGAAGAACCAGAGCATTTCCGTCTGGACTACTTCAACGTGCAGTCAGGCTCAAGCGATATCGCTACCGCCTCCGTCAAGCTGGCCTGCGGCGAGGAAATTAAAGCGGAAGCCGCCAACGGTAACGGCCCTGTGGATGCCATTTACCAGGCGATTAACCGCGTTACCGAGTACGACGTAGAGCTGGTGAAATACGACCTGACGGCAAAAGGGCACGGCAAAGACGCCCTGGGTCAGGTTGATATCGTCGTCAACTACAACGGTCGCCGCTTCCACGGTGTGGGTCTGGCGACAGATATTGTCGAATCCTCCGCAAAAGCGATGGTGCATGTCCTGAACAACATCTGGCGCGCCGCCGAAGTCGAAAAAGAGTTGCAACGCAAAGCTCAGAATAAAGAGAACAACAAGGAAACCGTGTGATGTCGAAGAATTACCATATTGCCGTGTTGCCGGGTGACGGTATTGGCCCGGAAGTGATGGCACAGGCGCTGAAAGTACTGGAAGCCGTTCGCTCGCGTTTTGCGATGAAAATTACCACCAGCCACTACGATGTGGGCGGTATTGCGATTGATAACCACGGTACGCCGCTGCCAAATGCGACCGTGGAAGGCTGTGAAAATGCCGATGCCGTGCTGTTTGGCTCCGTGGGCGGCCCGAAGTGGGAACACCTGCCGCCGGCCGGGCAGCCTGAGCGCGGCGCGCTGCTGCCGCTGCGTAAACATTTCAAGCTGTTCAGCAACCTGCGTCCGGCGAAGCTGTACCCGGGGCTGGAAGAGTTTTGTCCGCTGCGCGCGGATATCGCGGCCAACGGTTTCGACATCCTGTGCGTGCGTGAGCTGACCGGCGGCATCTACTTCGGTCAGCCAAAAGGCCGCGAAGGCAGCGGTCAGCATGAAAAAGCGTTTGATACCGAGGTCTATCACCGTTTTGAAATTGAACGTATCGCCCATATCGCCTTTGAGTCGGCGCGCAAACGCCGCCGCAAGGTGACCTCCATTGATAAGGCAAACGTACTCCAGTCGTCTATTTTGTGGCGCGAAATCGTCAGCGAAGTGGCTAAGCAGTACCCGGACGTTGAGCTGTCGCACATGTACATCGACAACGCGACGATGCAGCTGATCAAGGACCCGTCACAGTTTGACGTCCTGCTGTGTTCCAACCTGTTCGGCGATATTCTCTCGGATGAGTGCGCAATGATTACCGGCTCGATGGGCATGCTGCCTTCTGCCAGCCTGAACGAAGAAGGCTTTGGCCTGTACGAGCCGGCGGGCGGCTCCGCGCCGGATATCGCCGGCAAAAACATTGCCAACCCGATTGCGCAAATTCTTTCGCTGGCCCTGCTGCTGCGCTACAGCCTGGATGCAGGCGATGCAGCAACCGCAATTGAAAACGCCATTAACCGCGCGTTAGAAGAAGGCGTCCGTACCGGTGATTTAGCACGCGGCACGGCGGCAGTCAGTACCGATGAAATGGGCGACATCATTGCCCGCTATGTCGCTGAAGGGGTGTAATCATGGCTAAAACGTTATATGAGAAGTTGTTTGATGCGCACGTTGTCCACGAGGCGCCAGACGAAACCCCGCTGCTGTACATTGACCGCCATCTGGTGCACGAAGTGACCTCCCCTCAGGCCTTCGACGGACTGCGTGCGCACAAGCGCCCGGTGCGTCAGCCGGGTAAAACCTTTGCCACGATGGATCACAACGTCTCCACCCAGACCAAAGACATTAATGCTTCCGGCGAGATGGCGCGCATCCAGATGCAGGAGCTGATCAAGAACTGCAACGAATTTGGCGTGGAGCTGTACGATTTGAACCACCCGTATCAGGGGATCGTCCACGTGATGGGACCTGAGCAGGGTATTACGCTGCCGGGCATGACCATAGTCTGCGGCGACTCCCATACCGCGACGCACGGCGCTTTTGGCGCGCTGGCGTTCGGGATTGGCACCTCTGAAGTTGAACACGTTCTGGCGACGCAGACCCTGAAACAGGGCCGCGCCAAAACCATGAAGATTGAGGTGAAGGGCAAAGCCGCACCGGGTATCACCGCGAAAGATATCGTGCTGGCGATTATCGGCAAAACCGGCAGCGCAGGCGGCACCGGTCACGTGGTTGAATTTTGCGGTGACGCTATCCAGGCGCTGAGCATGGAAGGTCGTATGACCTTGTGCAATATGGCCATTGAGATGGGTGCCAAGGCAGGGCTGGTTGCACCAGACGAAACCACCTTCAACTATGTGAAGGGGCGTCTGCATGCCCCGAAAGCACAGGATTTTGACGACGCGGTCGCGTACTGGAAAACCCTCAAAACGGATGAGGGGGCAGTTTTTGATACCGTGGTGACGTTGCAGGCGGAAGAGATCGCCCCCCAGGTCACCTGGGGCACCAACCCGGGTCAGGTCATCTCCGTCAACGACAGCATTCCTGACCCGGCTTCCTTCGCCGATCCGGTCGAACGCGCCAGTGCGGAAAAAGCGCTGGCTTATATGGGGCTGAAACCCGGCGTACCGCTGACCGACGTGAGCATTGATAAGGTGTTCATCGGCTCCTGCACCAACTCCCGTATCGAAGATTTACGCGCGGCGGCAGAGATTGCTAAAGGCCGCAAAGTGGCGCCCGGCGTGCAGGCGCTGGTTGTGCCGGGTTCCGGTCCGGTAAAAGCCCAGGCGGAAGCGGAAGGTCTGGATAAGATCTTTATCGATGCAGGCTTCGAGTGGCGCCTGCCGGGCTGCTCCATGTGTCTGGCGATGAACAACGACCGCCTGAATCCGGGCGAGCGTTGCGCATCCACCAGCAACCGTAACTTCGAAGGCCGACAGGGCCGGGGTGGACGCACCCACCTGGTCAGCCCGGCAATGGCCGCCGCCGCGGCAGTCACCGGTCATTTCGCCGATATTCGCAGCCTGAAATAAGGAGACAATCATGGCAGAGAAATTTACCCAACATACGGGCCGTGTTGTCCCGCTGGACGCCGCGAACGTCGATACGGACGCGATCATTCCTAAGCAGTTTTTGCAGAAAGTGACGCGCACGGGCTTTGGCGCGCACCTGTTCAACGACTGGCGTTTCCTTGACGATAAAGGCGAAGTGCCCAACCCGGAGTTCGTCCTGAACTTTCCGGAATACAAAGGCGCGTCGATTCTGCTGGCGCGGGAAAACTTTGGCTGCGGATCGTCGCGTGAACACGCGCCCTGGGCGCTGACCGACTACGGCTTTAAGGTGGTTATCGCCCCGAGCTTCGCGGATATCTTCTACGGCAACAGCTTCAACAACCAGCTGCTGCCGGTGACGCTGAGCGACGAGCAGGTCGATGAACTGTTTGCGCTGGTGCAGGCGAATCCGGGGATTTCGTTTGAGGTGGATCTGGAAGCGGAAGTGGTGAAAGCCGGGGATAAAACCTATAGCTTCAGCATTGACGCGTTCCGTCGCCACTGCATGCTGAACGGTCTGGACAGCATTGGCCTGACGCTGCAACACGAAGAGGCTATCTCCGCCTACGAGAAAAAACAGCCTGCGTTTATGGGGTAGAAGCAATGGCCCGCAGGGCGCGGGCCATTGATAAGGGTGCGTTGAGGCAAGTACGTTTTGGCATTCCAGCCTCCTTATTGCTTTTCGGCAATGAAGAGACTAACCTCGCAATGATCGTTGTGAAGTTGGTCTCCCCATCAGTTTTTTGATGTGGGACTCTCCACTGTTTGCCTCTTGCGAAAGCCTGAGGCAAACAGCCTCAAGCACCCGTCACGCACTCTATGCGCCTTCTTTGCACCTGTCAGAAAATCGTTTCATTTCGTGAAGCCGCCTTCCAGAATCAAACGTCTTTAACCCGGCACGTCAACATCAGCGTGACAATCGAAATCGCCGCAATCACCCAGTACACGGATGCATGGCCATAGCTTTGCGCCAGCGCCCCCTGAATTACACCCGCCAGGATCACGCCGGTCGAAATACTGTTGGTAAACAGCGTGGTCGCCGAGCCAGCGCGTCCAGGCATTAAATCCTGGAACCAGAGCATGCCTATCCCGGCGACAATCCCGATAAACACGGCATTAAACAGTTGCAGCGCCAGCAGCGCGTTGTGCGAGTGGAAGAAGATCAGCCCGATATAGAACATCACCCCGGCGGCAACCGCCATCACCATCATTTTGCGTTTTCCGAAGCGCTTGACGTAATATCCCGCCAGAATCATTGCCGGAATTTCCAGCCCGGCAGCGGTACCCATTAAGATCCCCGCAAGCTTGTCCGGCAGCCCCAGATCGCTGCTGATCCACAGCGGCATGTCGATGATGTACATGGTGTTGCAGGTCCACATCAGCGTGGAGGCGATAAACAACATGCGGACGTTTTTATCCTGCCAGCCGCTTACCTGCGTGATGGGTTTGTCCGACGCCTGCTCCACGCGCGCCACCGACGGCAGCGCAAAGGCAATCAGCGCCAGGCTGATGGCAAAAATCCCCGCGGCGAAGGAGAACATGGCGGTGAAACCGTAGTTCAGCGCCAGCATGAACGCCAGCGGAGGGCCGATGACCCACGCGAGAGAGAGCTGGGCACGCATCACCGAACTGAACATCACCACTTCCCGCGCCGAGTTGTCGGCGTACTCCCGGGCCAGAGCGAACAGCTGCGGCATGGCGGTGTTTGCCAGAGAAGCCAGCAGCACGCCGCAGGTGATGAGGGTCAGGTAATGGCGGTTAAAGGCAAACAGCAGCGCGTTGCCCACGGCCATGGCGCAGCAAAAGAGGATCAGTTTGCGGCGATCGCCCTGGCTGTCGGATCGTTTCGCCAGCCACAGGCTGACGAGGATCCCGGCAATGGCGTTGACGGTATAGAACAGACCCACCCAAAACGGCTGCGCCCCCACCTCACGGCTGAGAAACAGGCTCAGCGTCGGTGCCTGTAGCGCACCGGCCACGCCCATCATGAAGGCCACCAGCATAAAAGCGGCGTACACGCCGTTCAGGCGTCGCCCCATAGTCATCAACCAGAGCATGCGCAAGTCCTTGTGAAAGCGAATCGAATTTGGGTGAAATAGTAAACGAAAAAAGCCAGCAAAAACATTTTGCTGGCGGGTGATTAGCACCAATACTCAGTCACACATGATCGAGGCGAGTTAGCGAGAAGAGGTCGGTTTCGTAACGTCCCACTGCATCAGATCTTCCAGGATTCTCAGCCGCTGCTCTGCGCACTGGCGGGCCAGCCAGGACACTCCCTTTGTCGCTGAAAAATAGTGCTGATAAAACTGACGTGCGGTAGACCTCTTCATAATTTACCTCCTCGCTTCATCGGGAAGAATTATTGGCCTAATATAGGGATAAATAAATTGCTGGTTTTTTGTCAGGAGTTCCCCTTTTATGCCTTCCGGTCGTCTGCAACAACAATTCATCCGCCTGTGGCAGTGCTGCGAGGGGCAGTCGCAGGAGACCACGCTGAATGAACTGGCCGAGCTGCTTAACTGCTCCCGGCGTCATATGCGCACCCTCCTCAACACCATGCAACAGCACGGCTGGCTCAGCTGGGAAGCGGAGGCGGGACGCGGCAAGCGCTCGCGCCTGACGTTCCTTTATACCGGCCTGGCGTTGCAGCAGCAGCGGGCGGAGGATTTGCTGGAGCAGGACCGCATCGATCAGCTGGTCCAGCTGGTGGGCGACAAAGCCGCCGTGCGCCAGATGCTGGTCTCACACCTGGGACGCAGCTTTCGCCAGGGACGCCACATTCTGCGGGTGCTTTACTACCGCCCAATGAAAAATCTGCTGCCCGGTACGGCCCTGCGTCGCTCTGAAACCCACATGGCCCGGCAGATATTCAGCGGCCTGACGAAAATAAATGAGGAAAACGGGGAACTGGAAGCGGATATCGCGCACCACTGGCAGCAGCTTTCCTCGCTGCACTGGCGCTTCTTTTTACGACCCGGCATTCATTTCCACCATGGACGCGAGCTGGAGATGCGTGACGTCATCGCCTCTTTAGAGCGCGCCCGCACGCTGCCGCTCTATTCGCATATCACGCGGATCCACTCCCCAACGGCCTGGACGCTGGATATTGAGCTATCGCAGCCGGACAACTGGCTTCCGTGGCTTCTGGGCTACGTGCCCTCGATGATCCTGCCTGCCGAGTGGCGATCCCTGAACAATTTTTCCAGCCAGCCGATTGGTACGGGCCCCTACTCCGTTACGCGCAATAACAGCAATCAGCTGAAGATCCGCGCCTTCGATGACTATTTTGGCTATCGGGCGTTGATCGACGAAGTGAACGTCTGGGTGTTACCGGACCTCAACGAAGAGCTGAGCGCAGGCCTCACCCTGGAAGGGCCAACAACCAGCGAAAAGGCGTTCGAAAGTCGCCTGGAAGAGGGCTGCTACTATCTGCTTTTTGACAGCCGCAGTCATCGCGGGGCGAATCACGACGTCCGCAAGTGGATCAGTCATATTCTGGCTCCCGCTAACCTGATTTATCACGCTGAAGAGCAATACCAGACCTGGTGGTTCCCGGCCTATGGCCTGCTTCCGCGCTGGCACCATGCACAGCCGGTCCGCAGCGAGAAACCTGCCGGACTGGAGACCATCACCCTCAGCTACTATCGCGATCACATTGAGCACCGGTTTATCGCAAGGATCATGAGTAAGCTGCTGGCAGCCGAGGGGGTGACGCTGGCGATACAGGAAGTGGACTATGATGAATGGCACCGCGGGGATGTGGTCAGCGATATCTGGCTCAATAGCGCGAACTTCACGCTGCCGCTGGATTTCTCGCTCTTTTCACACCTGTATGAAGTGCCTCTTATTCAGCACTGCATCAGCCGGGACTGGCAGCAGGACGCCGCAAGGTGGCGGGCAGGAGAGATGGATCTGGCCGCCTGGTGCCAGGAGCTGCTGGCCGGGCAGACGATCGTACCGTTAATTCACCACTGGCTGCTGATCCAGGGGCAGCGCAGCATGCGCGGCCTGCGGATGAACACCCTGGGCTGGTTTGATTTTAAATCCGCGTGGTTTGCGCCGCCGGAGCCATAACGCTTTCGTAATATTCACCAAATCATTACAATAGCGCCGTTCTCAACGGGGTGCTGCATCACTGATGTGCGCTGAGATAATACCCGTCGAACCTGATCCGGATAACGCCGGCGAAGGGATTTGAGGCTGTTTCTCAAAATCCTTTGCCACTCAACCCTGAGGTGCAAAGTGTTAAAAAACGTTCTTCCTCTGCTGGCGCTGTTTGCGCTGCCTGTTTTTGCTAAACCTGTTTTGACGGTCTATACCTACGACTCCTTCTCCGCCGACTGGGGCCCCGGCCCGGTGGTGAAAAAAGCCTTTGAAGCCGACTGCAACTGCGAGCTGAAGTTCGTGGCGCTGGAAGATGGCGTGTCGCTGCTCAACCGTCTTCGCATGGAAGGCAAAAATAGCAAGGCCGACGTGGTGCTCGGGCTGGATAACAACCTGCTGGAAGCCGCCACGCAAACCAGACTGTTTGCCAAAAGCGGCGTAGCGGCAGATGCCGTCAACGTGCCGGGCGGCTGGAAAAACGACACCTTCGTTCCCTTCGATTACGGCTACTTTGCGTTCGTCTACGATAAAAACAAGCTGAAGAATCCGCCGAAGAGCCTGAAAGAGCTGGTCGAAAGCGACCAGAAATGGCGCGTGATTTATGAAGATCCGCGCACCAGCACGCCGGGTCTGGGCCTGCTGCTGTGGATGCAGAAAGTCTACGGCGACCAAACGCCGGAGGCGTGGCAGAAGCTGGCTGCGAAAACCGTTACGGTCACGAAAGGCTGGAGCGAAGCCTATGGCCTGTTCCTGAAAGGCGAAAGCGACCTGGTGCTGAGTTACACCACCTCTCCGGCCTACCACATTATTGCCGAGAAGAAAGATAACTACGCCGCCGCGAACTTTGCCGAAGGGCATTATCTCCAGGTGGAAGTGGCGGCGCGGACCGCTGCCAGCAAGCAGCCGGAACTGGCCGAAAAATTCCTGAAATTTATGGTCTCCCCGGCATTCCAGAACGCCATTCCGACGGGCAACTGGATGTACCCGGTTACCGACGCGGCGCTGCCGGCAGGCTTTGAGAAGCTGGACAAACCGCATACCGCGCTTGAATTTACGCCGCAGCAGGTTGCCGCTCAGCGCGCCGCATGGATAAGCGAATGGCAACGCGCCGTCAGCCGTTGATCCCCGGCTGGTTAGTGCCCGGACTGATTGCCGCCATACTGATGGTGGTCGTCAGTCTGGGCGCGTTTCTCGCGCTGTGGTTTAACGCGCCAGAGAGCGATCTGCTCGCGCTCTGGCACGATAGCTATCTCTGGCACGTCATCCGGTTCTCCTTCTGGCAGGCGTTTCTCTCCGCGCTGCTGTCAGTCATCCCGGCCATTTTCCTCGCCCGCGCCCTCTATCGCAGACGTTTTCCCGGCAGGCTGGCCCTGCTGCGCCTGTGTGCCATGACGCTGATCCTGCCCGTACTGGTGGCGGTGTTCGGGATTCTGAGCGTATACGGTCGCCAGGGCTGGCTGGCCTCTCTCTTCAACCTGCTTGGTCTGGAATGGACCTTCTCCCCTTACGGCCTGAAGGGCATTCTGCTGGCGCATATTTTTTTCAATATGCCGATGGCGACGCGCCTGTTTTTACAGGCGCTGGAGAACATTCCCGGCGAGCAGCGTCAGATTGCGGCCCAGCTTGGCATGCGCGGCTGGTCGTTCTTCCGTTTTGTCGAATGGCCGTGGCTGCGACGCCAGATCGCCCCGGTTGCCGCGCTGATCTTTATGCTCTGCTTCGCCAGCTTTGCCACCGTCCTTTCGCTCGGCGGCGGCCCGCAGGCCACCACCATTGAGCTGGCGATCTATCAGGCGTTAAGCTACGACTACGATCCGGGGCGCGCCGCGCTGCTGGCGATCGTGCAGATGGTGTGCTGCCTGGCGCTGGTATTACTCAGCCAGCGGCTGAGCAAAGCGATCCCCGCAGGAAGCAATACCCTTTCCGGCTGGCGCGATCCGCAGGACAGCCTGCACAGCCGCATCGCGGACGTGATGCTGATCGCGCTGGCGCTCCTGCTTCTGCTGCCGCCGCTGCTGGCCGTGATCGCCGATGGCCTCAACAGGAATGTGGTGTCGGTACTGCAACAGCCGGTCCTGTGGCAGGCCACGAGGACCTCGTTGCACATCGCGCTGGCAGCCGGGCTCCTGTGCGTGATCCTGACCATGATGCTGCTCTGGAGCAGCCGCGAGCTGTACGCGCGCCATGCCCGCAAAGCCGGACACGCGCTGGAGCTGACGGGTATGCTGATCCTGGCGATGCCGGGCATCGTGCTGGCGACCGGCTTCTTTTTACTGTTTAACAGCACCATCGGCCTGCCGGAAAGCGCCGACGGCATCGTCATTTTTACCAACGCCTTAATGGCCATCCCGTATGCGCTGAAGGTGCTGGAAAACCCGATGCGGGATGTTAACAGCCGATACAGCGCCCTGTGCCAGTCCCTTGGCATTATGGGCTGGCGGCGGCTGAAAGTGGTCGAACTACGCGCCCTGAAACGGCCGCTCGCCCAGGCGATGGCCTTCGCCTGCGTGCTGTCGATTGGGGATTTTGGCGTGGTGGCCCTCTTTGGCAACGAGGATTTCCGCACGCTGCCGTTCTGGCTTTATCAACAAATTGGCTCCTACCGCAGCCAGGACGGTGCCGTCACGGCGCTGCTCCTGTTACTGCTGTGCTTTGCCTTATTTACCGTTATCGAAAAACTTCCGGGGCGTGATGTTAAAACTGACTGATGTAACCTGGCTTTACGAGCACCTGCCCATGCGTTTTACCCTTTCCGTTCGTCAGGGGGAGCGAATTGCGGTGCTTGGCCCAAGCGGGGCCGGAAAAAGTACCCTGCTCAATTTGATTGCCGGTTTTTTGCAGCCTGCCAGCGGGTCGATAGTCATTGATAATGGCGAGTATACCTACGCTCCGCCGGCTAAGCGCCCGGTGTCGATGCTGTTTCAGGAAAACAATCTGTTTAATCACCTTACGGTGTGGCAGAACATCGCGCTGGGAATCGATCCGGGGTTAAAGCTCAACGCTGCGCAGCGTCAGAAGCTGGCGGCGATTGCCGAACAAATGGGCCTGTCCGCGTTGATTACCAGACTGCCCGGCGAGCTTTCCGGCGGCCAGCGTCAGCGCGTGGCGCTGGCGCGTTGTCTGGTGCGCGAACAGCCGCTGCTGCTGCTCGACGAACCCTTCTCGGCCCTTGATCCGGCCCTGCGACAGGAGATGCTATCGCTGGTTGAGGAGGTTTGCCAGCGCCAGCAGATCACGATGCTGATGGTCTCGCACAGCATTGAAGATGCCGCACGCATCGCGCCGCGATCGGTAGTGATCGCGGAGGGACGGATTTTGTGGGATGGCACGACCGACGCCTTAATGAGCGGGAAAGAAATCGCGTCAGGATTACTGGGTATAAAACCGTAGGCCGGGCAAACGCAGTGCCGCCCGGCGTTTAACGGCTTACCACCTTCAACAGGATCTCACCATACACCGGCATCAGCGGGTGACGAATCAGCGCGACCAGCGCCACCACCGCCACGCCCAGCGTCAGCGGGGCAAGCCAGAGCAGGCGCGTGCGCGGGAGATAGCGCGTCAGGCGATCGACGCTGGCTTTCGCGCTGCGCCATAGCCGCCAGCAGAGCCAGACCGCCAGCCACAGCAGCACCGCCGTTCCCAGCAGCAGCCATTTGAACTCACCGCTTTGCATACCGTCAGGAATATCAATGGCCGCGCCTGCCAGAATACCCGGCAGGAAGTAGAACGGCGGCCAGAAGACGCAGCCAATGATGTTCGGCACCACGAATTTCGCGACGGGCAGGTCCAGCATCCCGGCAACCATCGGCACCAGCGGACGCGTTGGGCCAACGAAGCGCCCCACGAGGATGGTGAACATGCTGTGCTGATGCAGCGCATGCTCGGTTTTATCCAGCAGCGCTTTGTTCTTCTTCATGAACGACCAGCGGTGCAGCGGCTTCTTAAAGCGCCAGCCCAGCCAGAAGGAGATCCAGTCCCCCAGCAAACAGCCGATAATCCCGGCCATCCACGCCTGCCAGAAATTGACCTCACCGCTGCCGATAAGCGCCCCAAGCCCCGCCATCATCACGGTGCCGGGCAGGATCAGCCCGACCAGCGCCAGCGATTCCAGAAACGCCACCAGCGCCACGGCGATGAGCGAATACATAACGGACTGGGTAATAAAATGTTCCAGCAATGCCTGCATAACTATTCCGGTCAGAAAACGAATCAGCGATTCTGCTTAGCGCCCTGCACCGCGTCAAGGCAACAATTGTCTGAATAGTTTACAGGGTGCTTTCTGAGTTCACCTGTATGTTTAGCTTTTTTTACCGATTATTCACATCCCGCGCGAAATTCACTGGGGCTGGCGCCGGTGCACTTCTTAAACACGCGAGAGAAATAGAGCTGATCTTCAAAGCCCACGTTACGTCCGACGGTGGCGATAGGCATTCGGGTGGTGCTGAGCAGCAGTTTCGCCTGGCTGATGCGCTGATCCTCGCGCCAGCTGAGCACGCTCACGCCAAGCTGCTGGCGGAACAGGTGTGACAGGCGGGACGGCGAAAGACAGACGTGCTGGGCAACGCTGGCAATATCAAACTGGCTGTCGGCCAGATGGTCGCTGATATACTGACAGGCATCACGGACGCGGTTGTCCAGTGGTGGGTTAAGCGATTCGTTGATCGCCTCCATGCGGCGCAGCAGCACCTGCTCAAGCAGGTTGATCGCCAGCAGCTCGGCATAGCGCCCGCCCGCCTGCCCCGCCTCAATAATTTGTGCGAACAGCTCACGAAACTGCGCCAGATGCGCCTCATCCGGACGATAAAAACCGGTTTGCGCGAAAATAGCCGGCCATGAGAGCCACTCCTGCCAGTAGGCGCGCGGGCGGAAATAGACCCACTGGTGATACCACTCTTTGGCATCCGGGTGACGCCCGTAGTGGTGGATCTCCCCCGGCGGGAACAGCAGCATATCGCCCGGGCGGCAAACAAACTGCCGATCGCCGTTTTTGATCACCCCTTCACCACGTACGGTCAGGTTCAGAATATACCCTTTCATGCCGAGCGGTCGGTCGACGTAAAAATCGAGATACCCCTCGGCCTCAATTGGCGTCAGCCCCGCCACCAGATGGGCGTTAAATGAGTATCCCGGCAGCAGGGGATCGTTTTGCGGTTCGGCCATAGATTCAGTTCTCCAAAGGGTCCTGAAGGAAACCATTTGTCCATATCGATAAAAGCAGTATAAAAATGGCCTGCGAAAAGATCCAAAAAGCATCACGCCTCTTTTACGTCCGCCATGTTTCAGTCTTTTCCCCTGATTTTTCTGCCGACACGGGCAGAGAAGCAGTAACAAAAGTGTCTATAAGTACGGCAGAAATGTCCACATTGAATATTTGCACGGCGTCACACTTTCCGTTGCTACAGCAATTTAGTCCATAAGATTAGCGGATCCTGCCTGACGATTTTTGTCCCCAGTCTCTAATGTTCTTCCATACCTGTTTCGGATGGAGCAACACCATGGCAATTGCAATTGGCCTCGATTTTGGCAGCGACTCGGTTCGCGCGCTGGCAGTGGACTGTACGACTGGCCAGGAGATAGCAACCAGCGTTGAGTGGTATCCGCGCTGGCAAGAGGGGCGCTACTGCGATGCGCCAAACAACCAGTTCCGTCACCACCCGCGCGATTACATTGAATCGATGGAAGCGGCGATCAAAACCGTGCTGGCTGAACTGACGGACGCCCAGCGGGCCGACGTCGTGGGGATTGGCGTCGACAGCACTGGCTCAACGCCGGCCCCTGTCGATGCCGAAGGCCGCGTGCTGGCGCTGCGCCCGGAGTTTGCCGACAACCCGAACGCCATGTTTGTGCTGTGGAAAGACCATACCGCCGTGGAAGAGGCGGAAGCCATCACCCGCTTATGCCATCAGCCGGGCAAGACCGACTACTCACGCTATATCGGCGGAATTTACTCCAGCGAGTGGTTCTGGGCCAAAATCCTGCACGTTACCCGCGCGGACGCTTCGGTCGCCCAGGCCGCGGCATCATGGATTGAGCTGTGCGACTGGGTTCCCGCCCTGCTCTCCGGCACCACTCGCCCGCAGGATATCCGCCGTGGCCGCTGTAGCGCCGGACATAAATCCCTGTGGCATGAAGGCTGGGGCGGTCTTCCTCCGGCAGCGTTCTTCGATGAGCTTGACCCGATCATCAACAAAAACCTGACATACCCGCTCTTTACCGACACCTTCACCGCCGATATTCCGGTCGGCACGCTCTGCGAAGAGTGGGCAACGCGTCTCGGCCTGCCGCAAAACGTGACCATTTCCGGCGGCGCGTTCGACTGCCACATGGGCGCCGTGGGCGCGGGTGCGCAACCTAACACGCTGGTGAAAGTGATTGGCACCTCCACCTGCGACATTCTGACGGCAGATAAGGCCAGCGTCGGAGACCGCGCGGTAAAAGGCATCTGCGGCCAGGTTGACGGCAGCGTGGTGCCGGACTTTATCGGCCTTGAAGCCGGACAGTCCGCGTTTGGTGATATCTACGCCTGGTTTGGCCGCGTGCTCGGCTGGCCGCTGGATCAGCTGGCTGCCGCGCATCCTGAGCTGAAAACACAGATTATCGCGAGCAAAAAACAGCTCCTGCCGCAGCTCACCGAAGCCTGGGCAAAAAATCCGTCTCTCGACCACCTTCCGGTGGTGCTGGACTGGTTCAACGGTCGCCGCACGCCGTTCGCGAACCAGCGCCTGAAAGGGGTGATCACCGATCTCAACCTGGCGACCGACGCGCCCGCGCTGTTCGGCGGCCTGATTGCCGCCACCGCGTTCGGCGCGCGCGCCATTATGGAGTGCTTCACCGAACAGGGCATCGACGTGAACAACGTGATGGCGCTGGGCGGTATCGCCCGTAAAAACCCGGTGATTATGCAGGCCTGCTGCGACGTGCTGAACCGTCCGCTGCAAATAGTGGCCTCCGATCAGTGCTGTGCGCTGGGCGCCGCGATTTTCGCTGCCGTGGCCGCAGGCGTACATGCGGATATCCCGACCGCGCAACAGCATATGGCGAGCGCCGTCGAAAGTACGCTCCAGCCGCAGCCTCAGCAGGCACAACGCTTTGAACAGCTTTATCAGCGCTACCAGCAATGGGCAAAAAGCGCCGAACTTCACTATCTCCCTGTCGCCGCCCCGGCCAAAAGTACCGCGGACACTACGGCAACCCTGACACATTAAGGACACGATAATGACCATTTTTAATAATTATGAAGTGTGGTTTGTGATTGGCAGCCAGCATTTGTACGGGCCGGAAGCGTTGCAGCAGGTGACGAAACATGCGGAGCACGTTGTGAATGCCCTGAACGCGGAAGCCAAACTGCCGTGCAAACTGGTACTGAAGCCGCTGGGTACGACGCCGGACGAAATCACCAACATCTGCCGCGATGCCAACTACGACGACAAATGCGCCGGCCTGGTGGTGTGGCTGCACACCTTCTCACCGGCCAAAATGTGGATCAACGGCCTGGCAATCCTCAACAAACCGCTGCTGCAATTCCACACTCAGTTCAATGCCTCCCTGCCGTGGGACAGCATCGACATGGACTTCATGAACCTGAACCAGACCGCGCACGGCGGCCGCGAGTTCGGCTTCATCGGCGCGCGCATGCGCCAGCAGCATGCCGTGGTGACCGGCCACTGGCAGGACGGCCAGGCACAACAACGCATTGGCTCCTGGATGCGTCAGGCGGTCTCTAAGCAGGACACCCGTCACCTGAAGGTGGTGCGTTTTGGCGACAACATGCGCGAAGTGGCGGTCACCGACGGTGACAAAGTGGCCGCGCAGATCAAGTTTGGTTTCTCCGTCAACACCTGGGCGGTGGGCGACCTGGTGCAGGTGGTGAATGACATCAGCGAGGGTGACGTTAACGCGCTGGTAGATGAATATGAAAGCAGCTACCGCCTGACGCCTGCGGCGCAAGTTAACGGCGATAAGCGCCAGAACGTGCTGGATGCCGCACGCATTGAGCTGGGCATGAAGCGTTTTCTGGAACAGGGCGGCTTCCACGCCTTTACCACTACATTTGAAGACCTGCACGGCCTGAAACAGCTGCCGGGTCTGGCAGTACAACGTCTGATGCAGCAGGGCTACGGCTTTGCAGGAGAAGGCGACTGGAAAACTGCCGCTCTGCTTCGCATCATGAAGGTGATGTCGACCGGTCTACAGGGCGGCACCTCCTTTATGGAGGACTACACCTACCACTTCGAGAACGGCAACGATCTGGTGCTCGGCTCGCACATGCTGGAAGTGTGTCCCTCTATCGCGGTTGAAGAGAAACCGATCCTTGACGTGCAGTACCTCGGCATTGGCGGCAAAGCGGATCCGGCCCGTCTTATCTTTAACACCCGTACCGGTCCGGCCATCAACGCCAGCCTGATCGACCTCGGCGACCGCTTCCGCCTGCTGGTGAACTGCGTCGATGCGGTTGAAACCCCGCACTCTCTGCCGAAGCTGCCGGTCGCCAACGCCTTGTGGAAAGCGCAGCCGGATCTGCCAACCGCGTCAGAGGCGTGGATCCTGGCGGGTGGCGCGCACCACACCGTCTTCAGCCATGCGCTTGACCTGAACGATATGCGTCAGTTTGCCGAGCTGCACGACATCGAGCTGACCGTGATTGATAACGACACCCGTCTGCCAGCCTTTAAAGACGCGCTGCGCTGGAACGAAGTCTATTACGGTTCAAAACGCTAAGTACGCAATGCCCGGTGGCGCTGCGCTCGCCGGGCAGGGAGACAACCATGTTAGAAGATCTCAAACGTCAGGTACTTGAAGCTAACCTGGCGCTGCCAAAACATAACCTGGTGACCCTGACCTGGGGCAACGTCAGCGCCGTTGACCGGGAAAAAGGGGTATTCGTGATCAAGCCTTCGGGCGTGGATTACACGGTGATGACCGCAGAAGATATGGTCGTGGTCAGCATCGAAACGGGTGAAGTGGTCGAAGGCAACAAAAAGCCCTCATCCGATACGCCGACTCATCGCCTGCTGTATCAGTCCTTCCCGACCATCGGCGGCATCGTGCATACCCATTCGCGTCACGCGACCATCTGGGCGCAGGCGGGCCAGCCCATTCCGGCCACCGGCACCACCCACGCGGACTACTTTTACGGCACCATTCCCTGCACGCGTCTGATGACCGATGCGGAGATCAACGGTGAGTACGAATGGGAAACCGCGAACGTCATCGTCGAAACCTTTGAAAAACAGGGGATCGACGCGGCGCAGATGCCCGGCGTGCTGGTGCACTCCCACGGCCCGTTTGCCTGGGGGAAAAATGCGGAAGACGCGGTGCATAACGCGATCGTGCTGGAGGAAGTCGCTTACATGGGGATCTTCTGCCGCCAGCTGGCGCCGCAACTGCCGGATATGCAGCAAACCCTGCTGGATAAGCATTATTTGCGCAAGCACGGCGCGAAGGCGTACTACGGGCAGTAATTATGGTAAAGATGTCTGAACATCAGGCATCTTTACCATTCATCAAATTAATTATTAATAATTGAAAGATAAAAACATGATATTTGCTCATCAACATTTCTTTTGTTACAACAACGTATCGAAAAGGAGATTGATAGATGAGCAACAGGAAAGATATTACTGACGGGGCATTCGCAACCACAAAAAAAAATGGCCTTATTTACACCGAAGAATTAGGATGGGTAGATTTAGGTCATGCCCAAGGGAATGATGCGAGAAGGTTAAAAAGCAAACTAGATCAAGAATGGCACTCGACATACTATAAAGAATTTAATGATTGGTATTTCCCGGTTTCCTATAATCAGGAAATGATAGCACGTAAAACTATTTTAGGCATGGATCTATCCTTTCATACAGGCGTCTTTACAAAAATTATGGTTCGCTCATGCCTTTCCCCATTTATGAAAGCAAGAGTCGCCTTGACATTGATGTATGGGACGGCAAAAAGATTCGAAGCATGGCAAAATTCCCTCCTCTTTCGCTGGTATACTGACAGCGGTTTTAGTGCGGAAGACTTACTTTCAGATTTAGTTGGTTTTTACCGTGTTTTTGGTTCTGGCCCCGATCCACTCTGGCTAGCAAAACCTGTGTCATATCAGACAGCAATTCAGATATGGGATGCAAGTGGTTCACCCGGAAAGTTTAAGAACAGAAAATCTTCTCCTTATTTATTTCAAAAAAAAGTGCCCTTTAAATATGGCGAGCCTATAAAAAGAGAACTGCCTGAATGGATGAATTATATAAATCCATTAGACCACGCAAACTCAGGATTACTCTATAATGAATATAAGAACAGCCCCATAAAAAGCTACTTTCGCAAAGATAATCAACTAAATCATGAACTTTACGGAACCATTTCAATAAAAAACAGTAAAACTTATTCGACCTCCCCTTTTGAAAGGCCATTATTTTTTCTACTAAATCCTCATACACCAGTAAGTCGTTGGTGAATTATGAAAAGATACGTGTTTATTCTCGCAATGTTGCTCCTGGCTCCTTTTTTATTTTTCTTTAGTGCTTTTGCATTTAAATCTGGAGACCATCATTACAAACGTGATGATTTTTTCTCATGGTGGCTCTATACCCCTAATGCGCTAAAAGACGCGCCACAATTATCAACAGATATGATGTTTAGCTATAGCTATGATATCGATCATCAAGAAACAATAGTAAGCATCCAATAT